>SKVC01000048.1 GCA_007129655.1 Thermoplasmata archaeon | reverse complement strand
TGTATCCTGGTTGGAACATGGTAGGATTGCCGAGTAATACAGCAGGTACAGGTCAAACACATGGACTGCCACAAGATGTATCTAGAATCGGATACTTCGATGCAACAAACGAGTACAACATGGCATACGACTACGACCCACAGAACTTTGAGTTCAATCCCGGACAAGGATACATGGTATATCTAGACCACGCAGAATCGGTCATCTGGTCTGTTGACTACTAAAAAACCCCTTAAACCCTTTTTCTTTTTTATTTTTTAATGATCTCCATCAAATCATCTAGACCGAAATATTCTTCGTTAAGTAGATCCCGTTTTTTCAAAAACCTATTGAATTTATCCTCATCTTTTATACGTGTTTTGTAGAACCCTTCTCCCTTATTCTCTCCGTCAGTTTCATAGAGCACATATAGCGTGTAAGGCATGTTTTTGATATTGGTGTAGACACCGGTGATCGATTCAAACGGTATCCTGAGAACTACTCGATCTTTTTTCGGATTGTATTTGACGATATGTCCTTTTTTTACACGTAATTCGTCATAATAAGAATAATAAAGCTTTAGCTTCTTCCTCAATCCATATAACGTAATCACCGCGTAACCCACTAAAACTATGATCAACAGCATGTTCACATTAGTACGCCCTTCAAATACGAATAGATATGTGGCAAAAATAATCGATAGCAATACCACGCCAAGATCACGGATTATACGCATCTTACGTCGTTTTAGTTCTTTTTCTAAGTTCTCCTTATAGTCTTTCTGCAATTTTTCCATAACTCTCTACCGTCGTAGAAACAATTAGTATTTTACGGACGATCTGTTATAATCGACACATTTTTAATCTGGGTGTATAATAGATAGCGTATGAAACCAAAGCTCCAAGTTGCCCTGGACTTGATGAATCTTACACGTACGATCCCGATAGCTAAAGCCGCCCTTGAAGGAGGTGCGGATTGGTTGGAAGCCGGTACTCCGCTGATCAAATCAGAAGGCATGGATGCCGTCCGTAGATTACGTGAAGCCTTCCCGGGTATCACCATCGTCGCCGATATGAAGACCATGGATGTGGGAGGCCTGGAAGTGGAGATGGCGGCGAAGGCCGGAGCCGATGTAGTGAGCATTTTAGCAGCAGCCGACGATGAAACCTTAAAGGAAGCTATACGTTCGGCTAAAAATTACGATGCAGAGATCATGGCGGATCTGATCCGTACTGTAAATCCGAAAGAAAGAACGAGAGAACTCTGCACACTCGGTGTCGATTATATCGGAGTCCACGTCGGTGTAGATGCCCAGATGCGTGGTGAAGAACCTTTGGAAATCCTGTATAAAGTTATAGAAGCTAGCTCGGTACCCGTTGCAGTGGCCGGAGGTATCACCTCCGAAACCGCAGGCAAATTACTCGACCACGGCGCCGAGATAATAATCGTCGGAGGTGCTATCACCAAGGCAAAGGACGTCGCATCCGCTACGAGAGACATCAAGAATGCCATGGAGACCGGAGCATCCATTAAATCCCAGGTATCAGGAAAGCAGAACTCAACCAAGATTCGAGAGATCTTCGAAAAGGTATCTACGGCCAACATATCCGACGCCATGCACCGGGAACCTTGCATGCAGAGGATCATACCGTTAACGGTAACCGGTGGTAAGATGGTCGGCACCGCATACACCGTGAGAACGGTAGACGGCGACTGGGCTAAACCGGTTGAAGCGATAGAATCCGCCAAAGAAGGAGATGTGATAGTAGTCGATGCAGGTGGGGGAACTACAGCCGTCTGGGGAGAACTTGCCTCTTGGTCATGCAAGACCAAAGGTATATGTGGCATCGTTATCGACGGCGCCGCTAGGGACATCGACGAGATACGAAATATCGAATTCCTGGTTTTCGCAAAACACCGTGCCTCTAACGCAGGAGAGCCCAAGGGATACGGCGGCTCCCAGATCGAAATCAATTGCGGTCAACGAACGGTGAAACCAGGAGATTGGATCATAGGTGACGATAGCGGTGTGATGGTCGTACCCAAAAAGGAAGCTCTTCAGGTGGCTAATCGGGCCTTGGATGTAATGGACAAAGAAAATAGGGTACGAGAAGAGATCAAAGAAGGCAAAACACTCTCGGTTGTTATGGAACTAAAGAAATGGGAGAAGAAGGAATAGTTACTCGAACTCCGTTACGGTAACCAATTTTTGCTTACTGCGGGAGATCCATGATCTGATGTCATCTCTCAACCTTGTTGGAATATCTTCCGTTAATATCAACATATCCGCACTAGATTGTTCCAAAGCAACTCTAAAATTGTTTTCTTGTAGGTCCTTTAATGCCCAAGAAGGTACTATGTGACCTATGGAAATATCATCGTGCCGGGCGATATCGGAGAACTTAGGCGCATAATGCCCTCCGCCGATGCACAGCGCCGTGGGATATCGTGCTTTAGATTCCATCATATTCATCAAGCAGGACGCGATCACTTCTCCGGCTCTATCATCGGTCCAACACGATTCGTCGCTTCCGATCTCTATGTAGTACGCAGGAGTTCTGAGAAAAGGTCCGTGATGAGTTGCTTCGAAGGATACATCATATTCTCTTAACAAACCCTGGGAAGATATTTTCGTGTACAATCCTCTAAACGCGTTGGTCATCCGGTGTGGCGCCGGAGGTGTGAGTTCACCATCTTTACCCCCAAATTTTGCCACCCCAAAATTACCCAATGGATGAACGGTGAGAGAATGAATATTTGCTTTGGATGAATGTTTTGATATGAATACCATGTGATCTATTGTGCCCAATATTTCACACAATTCAATATCTATATCATTCGCATAGATGTGATGTTCGTTTACCGTAGCTATCCTGTCATCTCCTCTGCTGTAGAGCGGGTTTCCTCTCCACTCTCCTATCACATCCCATCCGTATCGTAATAATTTCTCTAGTATGTTGTTGCTCGCCATATCTTCTTTGGAAGAGATCATCAGTCTCATATATTTAGTAAATAACATCACGCATAAAACATTTAGCTACTGAAAAATCATTTATACATCCCTGATGATATCTTTCTATGGAAGATGAACTTTTGGATGATATCTTAGATGAAATCCCTAAATCTCTTTCCGAATTCGAAAGGATGTCCATGGATTCCCTACTGATAGTATTGGGTGCTTACACTGCTTTAGCCCTGGGCTTCCTTCATTTTCTTGTATCTGGCTTTGTATACTCTCCCATCCCATTTTTGTTTCAATTCTTGATCAACGTGATCTTTGGAGCCGGTTTACTCATTTGTTTTGTAAGAAAGCACCGGGACATCGTATGGTCTGTCCTAGCCCTCGTTTTTTCTTTGATTCTCATAATCCTCGGAGGTCCCGTCGGTGTGGTAGCCGGTTTGATAGCCCTCTTCGGTTCCTTACTTGCTTTTTTGGGAGATATCTCCCCTTCTTTTAGTATCTAATGATTAAACGATAACTTAATACATCACCTTTAACTAATAGTCTCTAAAGTGAATAACCATGGATAACGGAGTAGATTTGATCGCAAAATTGATGACCATTTCAGCCACAACGGCACCCAAAGCGGAAGATTTATCTTTCGTCGAGATCCAGCCTCTTGATGAGGCAGAGAAGGAGATACTGGTAGAGGAATTATTCCAGATGGCGGAGGAAGATGAAGAGTACAGCCATATCGGTGAAATAATATCCGAGTCCGACAAAGTCATGCTGTTGGGTCTGGAAGAGCACCCTCCCTTTGGATTAGATTGTAAAGCCTGCGGTTTCAAAGATTGTCTCGAATTCTCAAAAGTGAAAACCGAACACATATTCCAGGGTCCGAACTGTGTATATAGAATACTCGACCTCGGTATAGCCATAGGAAGCGCTTTGAAAACAGCCGATGCCCACAATGTGAGAGCGGATATATTGATCAAAGCCGGACTAGCCGCGAAACACATCGGCCTGTCTACTTCGAATATAGTGATGGCCGTTCCGATATACATCCAGGGATCGGATTCATTCTTCTGAGTGCATCAATTCTATACGAGGTCCCAGGCATGTTCCATCGGTCAGGTATACGGTATCTTCATATATCTCATAATTTCTAAAAAAAGGCCCTAAATAACCGTGTTCGTTGATACAAGTACCCCCCAGAAGTTCGTTAAAAGTGGGCATCATTATTCCTTTGCCATGCAGATCGTCCCTTGAGAAATTGAACTTCACCCAGCATGGATGTCTTTCCTTTCTATCTAATCCGTCTTTCAACGATACTGCCGGATGACTGTGAGCGGTAACGATATTTTCTGTTCGTAGCACCTTCTCGCTTGGTGTCGCATGGCCGTGGAAGTAACCGATACCGTCGATAACGGCACCGGCTGAGTTGTGTAATATCACTTCCGACGGCAAGTAGCTATCGAGGCCTCCGTCGTGATTTCCCTTCAATATGTGTATTTCATCGACTTCCTTTAACCAGCTATCTAGAGCCTTAGGAATTTCCTTGTACTCCTGCCAGCTTCCCTGTGGGATGTTGTGTTTTAGGTCACCGTTGATGATAAGTCGTTCTGCACCGGTTTCTGCAAGCATCTCCCGTATACCATGGATCATATTATCCGTTTGGGAGGGAACTATGTATCCTTTCTTTTCCAACTCAAATTCGTAACCTATGTGCAGGTCTGCAACGACCAAAGAATCTTCGTGCCGTAGCGCTCTACGGTTCCATAATGGTTGTGGAATAGCCATCTTAAAGCCTGTGAAGGTATTTTCTGATCTCCCAATCGGTTACCTGCTGTCGGTATTCGTTCCATTCGTCCCTCTTCTTGTGTAAATAGTGCTTAAATGTATGTTCTCCGAGGATCTCCTTCATAAAGGAACTATCTTCCATGACCGATAGCGCATGTCCAAGATTGGCGGGTAACGAGTTGACTCCGAGCTTCGTTCTCTCTTCCCTAGTCAAAGAGAAGAGATCACACGTAGTTTGCTCCGGCGGTTCGATGTTGTTTTCGATCCCTTTCAACCCCGCTCCCAGAAGAACTGCGAATTGAAGATACGGATTCCCCGCAGGGTCCGGATTTCTGATCTCTATCCTGGTTCCTTTTCCTCTTCCGTCAGGTATCCTCGCCAGTACGCTTCGGTTCAGATGCGACCAAGAGATGTATACCGGTGCTTCGTAGCCTGGTATCAGCCTTTTGTATGAGTTCACCGTAGATGCAAGAACCCCACACATGTCTCCGGCATAATTCATCAAACCTCCAAGGTAATATCTCATCATGTCACTTATGCCTTCGTCGTTATCTTCATCGTAGAATCTATTGTTACCATCGTGCCCGAACAGACTCTGGTGTACATGCATACCGGTACCGTTAACTCCGGCGATAGGTTTAGGCATGAAGGTAGCGTGTAATCCATTCAGCATGGCCACTGTCTTAATACAATGTTTAAGGGTGAGTATCTGATCAGCCATGGTCATGGCATCGCAGTAACGCAGGTCTATCTCGTGCTGCCCCGAGGCCACTTCGTGATGTGACGTTTCAACTTTGAACCCCATATCTTCGAAGTACAGGTTGCATTCTTTTCTCACCTTTTCCGCTCTATCCAGCGGCATAAGATCGAAATAGCCGCCGCTGTCGTCCGGGATCACGGTCGGTATACCGTTTTCATCCAATTTAAAAAGGAAGAACTCGAATTCCGGTCCGATATTGTATGTGTAGCCCATATCTTCCGCCTTGTTCATCCATCTCTCCAGGATGTATCTAGGGTCTCCGTGAAATCGCTTTCCGTCGGATTCGTATATATCGCAGATCAATCTTCCCGTCTTTATCTTGTCGTCCGTCCATGGAAATATCAAAAAAGTATTCAGGTCCGGATGTGCCCTCAGATCGGATTCTTCTACCGTAGCATAGCCCACGATGGACGAGCCGTCGAATAGCACACCTTCGTCTATGGCGCGCTCAAGATGTGATGCCGGGATAGAAACGGTCTTCACCCCTCCGAAAATATCCATAAATTGCATCTCGACGAATTTTACATTTTCTCTCTTTACAGTTTCAAGTATCTTCTTCTTATCCATATTTCACACACTCACATGAAGTAATCATGGCTTAGGTATACTGCAAATATGGTATTTAATATTGACGATATGCCGTTTCAGTAAGGTATAAATACTACATCTTAATAACACGCCATTAAATACCATTAAATATGGTGAAATATCATGACAGAGAAAAAATATACAACGGTGTCGATACCGATACCACTGGCCAAAAAGGTAAAGAAGCGCATGGAAGGAACAGGATTCACATCTATATCCAGCTATGTGACCTACGTTCTTAGACAGGTGATCTCCAGCATAGAGGAAGAGGAAAAACAGAAGGAGAGCTTTTCCAAGGAAGACGAGGAAAAGGTCAAGGAAAGACTCCGAGCTCTAGGTTACCTGGACTGAGTGATATATATGATAAAACCCCACGGTGGAACCCTGATCAACCGGGTAGTTTCCGGAACACGTAGAGAAGAGATGATCGAAAATGCCAAGGAGATGCCGTCCTTCAAGCTTTCCAGCGCACTACGGAAGGATGCTCAGAACATCGCTTCGGGTCTTTACAGCCCTCTGGATGGATTTCTGTGCAGCGATGATATGGAGAACGTTCTCGAACATTCCAGATTATCCAGCGACGTTCCATGGACCATCCCCATATTACTGGATATGTCGGAAGAAGAGGCAAAAGAATTCTCCGAAGGAGATGAGATCATACTCGAATCCGAAGACGGCGAACCATTCTGCTTGATGGATGTCGAAGAGATCTATACTTACGATAAAGAACAATTCTCCGAAAGCGTTTACGGAACAAAGGATCTCGATCATCCCGGTGTACAAAAAACCATGGAGATGGGAACTCACCTGGTCGGTGGGAATATCATCCAGATCAATGAAGTACCCAATCCCTTCGAACAGTACTCTTTGAAACCCATAGAAACCCGGGTACTCTTCAAGGAAAAGGGCTGGAGAACGGTGGTCGGATTCCAGACGAGAAACGTACCACATAACGGTCACGAGTACATACAGAAAACCGCCCTCACTTTCGTGGACGGTATCTTCATCAACCCCATAATCGGTAAGAAGAAATCAGGCGATTTCACCGATGAGGTGATATTAGAAACCTACGATGTGCTGATGAATAATTACTATCTAAAGAACCGAGCAGTCATGAGTATTCTCGAGGCGGAGATGAGATACGCCGGACCAAAGGAAGCTATATTCCACTCGATAATCCGAAAGAACTACGGATGCACTCACTTCATAGTGGGTCGAGATCATGCAGGAGTCGGAAATTACTACGGTCCATACGCGGCCCAGGACATATTCGACGAATTCCCGGATATTGGAATAACTCCTATCTTCTTCAAATCCTTCACATACTGCAAAAAATGCGGTGGAGCAGTCGACGGCTTCATCTGTCCCCACGGAGATGAACACAGGGAAAACTTCAGCGGGACCAAGATGCGTGCTCTTCTGGCCAAAGGAAAAACACCACCTCCCAACATGATGAGACCGGAAGTGGCTAAGACCGTCATCGAAGCAGATAAAAAATTCGTCGATTAAAGGGCGGATCAACATGGAAGAACTGCACGGTAAGAACGGCATCCTTATACATCACTGGGATACAGACGGCATGTGTTCGGCAGCCTTACTTCTCAGAGAATTGGAGGACAAAGCCACCATCACGACCTTTACACCCACCATCGGGAACTACTATCTAAACGATGACGATATAGCCGATATCAAAAAACACGTCGTAGATTTCGTAATCGTGGCGGATATGGCTCTTCCCAAGGATTCAATAGATTTTTTGAAAACCCTCGGAGATGTTTACATATTCGACCATCATCTACAAGATAAGTACGATATAAATTTGCATCAAAACCCGGTGATAGATGGCGAATCTCCCAGTCGATATCCCAGCGCATCCTGGGTACTCGGCGAGTATCTGCAAAAAAATCCGGATATATTGTTCGTTCTCGGTGCCTTAGGTGATAGAGAAAAAAAGCTGTTGGATAACGAGTATGCCATGAAGACAGTTAATAAAGTAATGAAAACTCTTGATACGGATTTCGATACTTTACTGGAAGTCATAGGACTACTGGATTCTAACTACAAACTGGGTAATAAAAAAGAAGTCGAAAGGACACCGTGGTTCCTGATGAACGTACAAGGACCCGACAGGATCCTGAACAAACGCGATTTAGAGGAAAACATAGTGGAATTGGAATCAGCTATCGAATGCGAAGTAAACGGAGAAAGAACCGAGATAAAACCCTGTGTATTGTACAGAGAGATGGAGTCACCCTACAACATAATTTCAACGGTGACCCGAAAGATCGCCTGGGCGAACGAAGATAAGATCGCATTTGTGGTCAACGAGCATTTTATGGAAGGGAGTATCCAGATCTACATCCGAGGTCCTATGGAGGATTCACAATCCATGATCGAGAAGGCCAAGGAAAAAGGATACTCCGCCGGCGGTAAAAGCGACGTCGTCGGCATGGTTATCCCAGAAGAAGATAAAAAATTCATTCAAAAAATATTGGAGATGTTAGCATGAAAAACAACGAACATATAATCCCAAGTGAACAGCACTGGGAAAAGGAAAATATCGAAGAAGGCTTCGTACTATGGTTCACCGGTCTTTCAGGCTCAGGAAAATCTGCCGTGGCCGAAAGGGTCGCCATCGTACTGGAAAGAGAATACGACGAACTGGTGGAAAGACTCGACGGAGATATCGTCAGGCAGCATCTAACCTACGATCTTGGGTTTTCTAAGGAAGACAGAGATATGAACATAGAGCGTGTAAGCTACGTTGCCAAGTTACTATCACGAAACGGAGTCTGCGTACTTTCCTCTTTCATATCTCCCTACATCGAACGAAGAAATAAAACCAGAGATATGGTGACCAACTTCATCGAAGTTTTCGTTAAATGCCCGGTGGAAGTTTGCGAACAGAGGGATGTCAAGGGCCTCTACAAAAAAGCCCGGGAAGGGATAATTAAGAACTTTACCGGGATATCAGATCCATACGAGGAGCCGGAGAACCCGGAGATAGTACTAGACACCGATAAAGAATCTATCGAAGAAAGCGTCCAAATAGTGATAGATCATCTAGAAAAACAGGGATACATAGGATAAAGATGACTACTGTTATACTAGATGCCAACGCACTGATAATGCCCTTCCAGTTCGGTATCAATCTCGATACTGAGCTGGAGAGGGTACTAGGCAATCCGGATGTTTACGTGCCGACTTCGGTTATCAAAGAGCTTAAAGGACTCGATCGTAAAGATGCCCTTCAACTCGCCGCTAAATATCAAACTATCACGGTTAGTAAAAAACGAGATAGTGGTGTACTCGAGGCAGCAGAAAAAACAGACGGAGTAATAGTGACCAACGATATCGGTCTAAAAGAAAGGGCTAGAAAAAAGAAAATCCCCGTAGTATTTCTCCGCAGTCGCTCGCACCTTGAACTGATAGGAGAAATATTATAGACGGGATCACCTGGGATTACCATATGGAATCTAATTCTGTGATCATACAGGGTCGTGTTATCACCGGACTTGGTAAGGGACGGATTTTCCTATCTAAAAAAGGATACCGTCGGCAATTGATGGATAAATTTGGCATAGACCCTATCGAAGGCACGCTCAATCTATATACAACGGAAACCGATAAGTTGAAGATATTAAATGAATCAGAGGGACTGCAAATAGAAGGATTCGTCGAAGAAGGTATCCAATACGGTTCTGTTAAAGCTTTTTCAGCCGAAATTCATGGATTGAAAGTTGCAGTTGTTTTTCCGACTCGAACAACACACAAAAACATGATCGAAGTGGTATCGGAACACCATCTACGTAACGAGCTCGATATCGAAGACGAAGATATGTTATCCGTGGAGATATTCCTCAGGTAAAATTTTCTTCCACGTATTCTAGAGCACTTTTGAAAAGGAGTTCCCCGTCACCTCTACTATTATCCAAACCCTTACGGGTCCATTCCGGGTTAGTTATACCATTGAAAACCCTTTCAGGATGAGGCATCAATCCTAAAACATTGCCCTTTTGGTTACATATACCGGCTATATCGTCCATGGCACCGTTGGGATTCCATGGATATTCCGTACTTCCACCGGGAGAAGTGTATCTGAAAACAATCTGGTCATTCTCTTTTAACTGCTTTAAATTTTCTTCGCTCTCCATCATGAACTTCCCTTCGGCATGTGCACTTGGAAACAAGACAACCTCTTTGTTATCATACTTTCTTGTGAAAACACACTTTTTGTTTTCTTCCACCCTGAGTAAAGTGGGACGACATTCGAATCTGTTACTATCGTTAGTAGCAAGTATGGCCTCCGGTATATCTGTTACCGTTTTCTCCATAGCCGGTAACAACCCCATCTCAACTAGGACTTGAAATCCGTTACAAACACCAAGGACCGGTTTGCCGTCCTCCACGAATTGTTTAAGGTCTTTTTTTAGCTTGCTCTTCATCCGAGCACCGAATATCGCACCGGCTCTGATATAATCTCCCGCTGAAAAACCACCGGGTATCATCAAAATATTGTAGTCCTCCATTTTCCTTTTTTCCGAGTCCGGTACATCGACTCCCAGCAATTGTTTTAGATGCACCTTTTCCACATCGGCACCCAATCGTTTCCATGCTAAATAAGATTCTTCTTCGCAGTTAGTTCCTTCGATCCTGAGGACGGCGACCTTGATATTCTCGCGATTCATATGATTTACTCCTTTGTACACCGTAATATCATCTATTACTAAAACGTTTTGAGTTGCAGAAATTATATATTGCTTATCTGTTTTAGGCAGGTGCACAATGGGGCCGTGGGGTAGCTTGGTCCATCCTTCGGGCTTTGGGAGCCTGGTACCCGAATTCGAATTTCGGCGGCCCCACCATTTTTTATTTTGCCGTTGGAAAAATGAAAATCCTTTCACAAAATGAAAATTTTCTTCGCCCTTTCGTTCCTCGCAACGAAAGCTAAGCGGAATCTTGGATTCCAGTGAACTGGTTCAAGTTGCGCGGGATTATTCCATTACGAATTTCATGAGTAATGGAAATATAAAGAAAATCGGTTCAGATTTTGTGGCATTTTTTACGGTAGTGAAAAATAAGGAAAATC
>SKVC01000100.1 GCA_007129655.1 Thermoplasmata archaeon | reverse complement strand
CTATCTGACGGACTTCAAGTACGGTAACGACGATTGTGCCCGCCGGTTGTCAGGGATCGATAACTATATCAAAGTAGTCCGCAAAAATCATCTTATCGCCCAGGAAACCGGGGATCTTATAATACGCCATCTGGTTCTGCCCGGCCACATCGAATGCTGTACTAAGCCGATACTGGAATGGGTAGATGATAATCTCCGGTCACCCAAAGTTAACATTATGACACAGTACCGTCCCGCTTACCGGTCGGATGAATCACCAAAGATAAACAGGTATCTAGATGATGTTGAACTCCGTGAGATAAACAAACTACGTAAAAAATATTTATAAGTTTATCATAGTGAGTCAATCGTAAAATACATATAACCCCTCCTTTTACGCCGTGCCCATGCATATGAAAGGACTACAGATGATGGCAATATGTGCTTTGTTTATGACCGTTGGTTTATTCACGATCACGATCGGCGAAAGTAGTGATACAGATCCCTTTGATATATCTGCTCCCGAAAACTTAGAGGTTTTGAAAAACGGTGACGATGTGATACTCAATTGGGATCCCGCGGATGATGTGGAAGAGTATAAGGTATATTATACGACGGATATATACGGAAGTTTCGTTGAAGATTGGAATTTTACGGTAACCGAAAATAATAATTGGACACATACTGATGCACAGATATCGGGAGATAGTTATTATTACTTGGTCAGAGCAGTTAGAGATGGTATAGAAGGTAGGATATCAAAGATCGGTTTCTGTGTGAAGATAGATCTGGTTTATGATTCCGATTCTCGACTGCACCACGTTTCGGTGCCTGCAGGGTTCAACAACACTGACGGTGAACTGAGAGCCAGCGATATAGTTAAACACATAGAAGGGGGTACTGGACTCGATGATAAAGAATTTATTGACGGGGTAGTCAAATGGGATTATACTGTTCGTGGTTACGAATTAATTTACACCCACACCGGTTTCGGCTGGACCGGTGACGACTTCCTCGTCGAACCCGAGGCATCGGTAGGCCTGATGATAACGGATAATCTAACCTGGCATGTAAACGGAGTGCAGAAAGAAGTCTCGATGAGTTTCGTCGACGATGCGGAAAGCAATCTGCATTATATCTCGATTCCGTACACGCTCTTTGATAGTGATGGTGATGGAACATTGACCGCCAGCGATATCGTAATGGATATCGAGGGACATACCGAAGAAGGTTCAAACACGAACATAATAAGTGTCGTCAAGTGGGATCATACGGTACGTGACTATACCGAGGAGTATACCTACAACGATACCCAAGAAGGATGGTTCGATGGAGAAGATTTCATCATCCACCACGGAGACGGAATCGGAATAAAGGTTCAGGAAGGTGCGAACTTCACCTGGACCCCTACTCTTATCGAGATGGAGTTTCCATATGTTGTTGAATTTACCCCGAAGACTTCCATCATACCCCTTAATACCAATTTCACTTTCGAATTCTCAAAGGAGATGGATCGACAGTCGGTTGAGGGCGCACTCACATTGGATGATACGGATGTTCACATAACTTGGGAGGATGATTACACATTAATCGTCGAACCACAGCAAGCTTTGGTTCCCGGAAAGGATTACAACATCACGATAGCGAGCAGTGCTACAGATATTTCCAAGAATAGATTGGACGGAAGTGCCGATGGAATCCCCGGAGATGATTTTACATATTCTTTCTCAGTTGAAAGTCCCCCGGTAATCGAGCATATACCGATAATAAGATGGCACACGAAGGACGATATAATCATTGAAGCAAAGGTGACCGATGATATCGAACTCGATAATGTGTACTTAGAATATTGGTTTGAAGACAAAAACGGAAGTCTCAGCATGGAGAACAAGGAAAACGACACCTTCGTCGGCGAAATTCCTGCTTTAGATATGGAATCTATACTTAATTACACCATATATGCTGTAGATAGCAGCGGCCTCACCTCTCATTCGGGTGATTATTCCATAGATATTTTGAATTTAACAATACCGGTAATAAGAGAAATTTCGCATGAATATACGATGATGCCCGTCGACGGTACTATGAAGATAGAGTTCTCCAAACCCATGATACCAAACATAGAAGAAGCCTTCAATGTTGAGCCCAATGCAGAATTTGAATTACATTGGACTAGCGATCACGATCTAAAAGTTTTCTTCTCCGAGCTAGATTTGGAAACGGAATACACTCTCTTCATCAACGGTTCGATGGTAACGGATGTAAACGGTGTTCAACTAGATGATGATATAACGTATTCATTCTTTTCGCAGGGAGCACCAGAGTTAGAATTAGGCACTTCGAATGATGTATTAAATAAAGGGTCAAACACTACTTTGACAGCGGAAGTTTTTGCAGATATAGAATTAGAAAAAGTTTCTCTTCGATACACGGATACCGATGAAGTGCTTCATGATGTTATCGCAGTCAACACTGTGGAAAATAGTTGGGAAGCGGTACTACCCGAACAGAACCGCACCGGCGAAATACGATATTATTTCACAGCCACAGATGTTAGTGGTATAACCAGAAATACGACTGTAAATACTATCATGATCACCAACCCTACAGAGATATATGTCGATAACATCAGTGCAGAAGCGGGAACTTCCTTTGATTTTACTGTTAGAATTTCCAGTCCAGTAGGTATTCGTAGAGCTGTACTTCATTACACTTCTCCGGAAGGTGATGTGCTTTCCAAGGATCTAAATATGCAAAAAGGAGACCCCACCGATGGAGTATGGGGATGTCAGTTAACTGCAGAAGAAGGTACGCTTAACTATCAGGTAGAAGTTATAGATTGGGATGATGAGAGTATAGTCCTACCCAATGAACCAGTTTCAATGGAGATGAGACAGCAGGCGACTACAGTAGTCGGATATCTATGGTACTTTATACTGTTTGCAGCGGCCTGTGTCGGAGTTGGCTCCATATT
>SKVC01000070.1 GCA_007129655.1 Thermoplasmata archaeon | reverse complement strand
GCCGCATGGGCGCTTACAGAACCAAACGCCGGGTCAGATGCCGCCGGTAGCCAGACTACTGCAGTAAAAGAAGGTGACGAATGGGTTCTCAACGGTACGAAACAGTTCATCACTAGCGGTAGCATCGCAGATGCCGTAGTGGTCATGGCCATGACGGATAAAAGCAAGGGCGCTAGAGGGATATCGGCGTTTGTAGTTGAAAAGGGCAATCCCGGCATGAAATATGGTGTGGAGGAGGACAAGCTCGGCCTTCGAGGAACCGTAACCACCGAGATGTTCTTCGAGGACTGCCGTGTACCGGAAGAGAACATATTGGGAGAACCGGGAGAGGGCTTCACAGGCGCAATGACCATACTCGACAGAGGTAGAACAGCCATCGGCGCCATGTCCGTGGGTATCGCCCAGGGAGCACTCGATAAGAGCATCGAATACGCAAAACAAAGAGAGCAGTTCGGTAAACCATTAGCAAAATTCCAAGCTATACAGTTCATGATCGCTGATATGGCCACGGAGATCGAAGCCGCCCGGTTACTGGTTCATAGAGCCGCTTACATGGAGGATCAGGAACAGTTCTTCAGCAAAGAAGCCTCCATGGCAAAGCTATTCGCATCCGAAGCCGGAGTCCGAGCCGCCAAGAACGCGATACAGATATTCGGCGGTCAAGGCTATCTAAGAGAAAACGAAGTCGAGCGTTACTTTAGAGATGTAAAGCTATGCACCATCGGTGAGGGTACCTCCGAAGTACAGCGCATGGTGATAGCTAAGCGATTGGGATTGTAAAAAAACAGAGAGTAGGTGAAAAATATGACGAAATTGAAATTAGAAAGCCCGAAATTTGAGAATGAAAGCAAGATACCCAGAAAGTACGGGTACAAAAACGAAGATGTAAATCCACCTTTGAAAATAGAAGGCGTGCCTGAAAGCGCGAAATCATTGGCATTGATAATGGATGATCCGGATGCCATGAAGCCCGCTGGCAAAGTGTGGGATCACTGGGTTATATGGAATATTTCTCCTGATACAAACGCGATAAAAGAAGGTGTTACGCCAAAAGGCGCGGTAGAAGGCAAGAACGATTACGGTAAATTGGGCTACGGAGGTCCGAACCCTCCGGACGGAGAACACACTTACATATTTGAGCTATATGCACTCGATGACGAGTTAGAGCTCCCAGAAGGTTCAACAAAGAAGGATGTAAAACACTCTATGAAAGGCCACGTCTTGGACAAGGCAGTTCTCAAGGGAACATACGTACCCTGATCACATCCGGTACATACTCGGTTTCCATTCTGGAATCGGTGCATTCAAAGAAGCGGATATACCCAGACCTAGAACCATCCTAGTATCCACAGGATCTATAACACCGTCATCCCAGATACGGGCGGTGCTGTAGTAAGGATTTCCTTCTTCTTCGTACTTCTCTGTTATGGGCTTGGTGATCTCCTGTTCCTCTTCCTCGGTCAATTCTTTACCTTTACGCCATAACTGATCACGTTTAACCGTCAATAATACACTCGCCGCCTGCTCACCGCCCATCACTGAGATCCTTGCGTTGGGCCACATCCATAATTGTCTTGGATTGTAAGCACGACCGCACATGCCGTAATTACCTGCTCCGAAGGAACCGCCTATCATCACGGTGAACTTCGGTACCTGTGCGTTCGTAACGGCAGTTACCATCTTGGCGCCGTTCTTTGCTATACCGCCGATCTCATACTTTTTACCCACCATGAAACCGGTGATATTTTGAATAAATACCAAGGGTATACTCCGTTGACAACACAATTCAATGAAGTGAGTACCCTTGAGTGCGGATTCCGAGAACAGAACACCGTTGTTGGCAAGTATTCCCACGGGATACCCCATTATACGTGCAAAACCACAAACTAGCGTAGGACCATAGAGCTTTTTGAATTCTTGGAATTTAGACCCGTCTACTATCCGGGCTATTATCTCACGGACTTCAAAGGGTTTACGAGGATCTTCAGAAATGATACCGTATATCTCATCCGGATCGTACGCGGGTTCCTCCGGTTTTTTGACATCTAAATAAGTTTTCTCCGGTCTATTTAGATTTTCTACAATATCTCGTGTGATGCGGATAGCGTCTTCATCGTCCTGTGCGTAATGGTCTGCTACACCACTCTCCCTACAGTGAACGTCTGCTCCTCCCAGCTCTTCCGCTGTTACCTCTTCACCGGTAGCCGCTTTAACCAAGGGCGGACCGCCCAAGAATATGGTTCCCGTTCCTTTCACGATGACCGCTTCATCGGACATAGCGGGTACGTAGGCACCGCCGGCGGTACACATACCTTGTACTACGGCGATCTGCGGTATATTCCTAGATGCCATCCTAGCTTGGTTGAAGAAAATCCTTCCGAAGTGTTCCCTATCCGGAAATACTTCATCCTGCATAGGAAGAAAAGCACCGCCGGAGTCAACAAGGTAAATGCAAGGTAAGTTATTATTAAGCGCAATATCTTGTGCACGTAGGTGTTTTTTTACCGTCATAGGATAGTATGTTCCTCCTTTGACAGTTGCATCGTTAGCTACTACCATTACCTCCCTGCCATGTACTAGGCCTATACCCGTTATTATCCCTGCCGCGGGAGCGTTGTTATCGTAGAGTCCGTAGGCCGCTAGCGTGTTGAATTCCATGAAAGGTGTATCCGGGTCTAGAAGGGATTCGATCCTCTCTCTAGCCAGCATCTTACCTCTGGATTTATGTAATTCTATTCTTTCTTCACCGCCTCCTTCCATCGCCCATGAGATCTTACTCTTCAAGTCATTTACAAGGCTTTCATACCTTTCGTAGTTTTTTTTGTATTCTTCTCCGGACGTATCTATCTTGCTTTCTATTACTTCCACAGTTAGTCCTCCTTTCTTATTTCCATGGTCTCTTCACCTATCTCTATCTGCTCCCCCTCTGAATAATTTATCTTTTCTACTGTTCCATCCCAGGGGGCTTTTATTATGTACTCCATCTTCATGGCTTCGATGACCATCAGTACATCGCCTGTTTTTATCTGCTCTTCTTCGTCGATTTCCACCTTTACCACTTTACCCGAAATGGGCGAGCGAAGGTCTTTTTCTTCATCATCGGAATCTTTTCCCATCTTTCTTCCGGTCAACTCTATCGGCACTACTTCAAGCACTTCTCCGTTCAAAAAAACGTATTTGCTTTCATCTGTATCGGATACCACGCATTTGATTTCTCTATCTGCGAGGTCTATCTGTAGAAATCCTTTGTCCACTTCAACAGCGGTAACGGTGTACATGTTGTCATCGTGGGTGATGTAGTATTTCTCTCCCTCTCTCTCTACCTCGACTTTGTATATGCTGCCGCCGTATTCATACTTGAGGAACATATTACACACCTATCCTCCATTTACCAGCGGACTTCCATGGTGAGTGTGGGTCCGATTCTTTGTATTTTACCACTTCATCTCTTTTAGGATGCATGGAATCGTAAACCGCTAAGGCGATAAGTGCATCTACCGGTAATTGCTCCTTTATATCTGTCCAATCTTTGAAATGGATGTCTATAAAATGTGTGGTTATGTCACCGCGTTTGAACGCTTCGTGATCGATTATCTCTTTTAAAAATGGTACGTTGTTCTTTATACCTAGTACTGCATATCTCGAAAGAGCCCAAAGCATCTTCTCTATGCTGTCCTTTCTGTCTTCGCCTTTGACTATAAGTTTTCCCAACATGGGATCATAGTACGGTGATATAGTCATCCCTTCATCGATCCCGGTATCATTCCTAACGTTCGGTCCTTCCGGGAGCTCTATCTTGTTAATGGTCCCTGTGCACGGTAAAAAGCCGTTAGTCGGATCTTCGGCATAGATACGGCACTCTATGGCATGTCCATGAGGCTTTACATCCTCCTGTAAAATATTTAATTCTTGACCGCTGGCTATCTTTAACTGCCATTTGACCAGGTCTATACCGGTGATGGCTTCCGTTATCGGATGTTCTACCTGTAATCGGGTGTTCATCTCTAGAAAGTAGTAATTATTGCTAGCGTCAACCATGAATTCGACGGTTCCCGCATTCTGGTACCCGACGGCCTCTGCGGCTCGTACTGCGGTCCCGCCCATCTCATCCCTGAGCTCTTCACTCATCATGGGCGACGGAGTCTCTTCGATTATCTTTTGATGCCGTCGTTGAATGGAACATTCCCTTTCGTTAAGATGTATCACATTACCCAATTCGTCGGCAAGTATTTGAAATTCGATGTGTCTCGGTTGATCCAAATATCTTTCGATGAAGACCGAATCGTCGCCGAAAGCCGATAGAGCTTCACGTTTTGCACCCTCTATCGAATCACGTAGATCCTCTTCACGCCTTACGACCTTCATACCTTTTCCTCCGCCTCCGGAGGTGGCCTTCACTAGAATAGGAAAACCGATCTTTTTACTTTCCTTGATAAGAGTTTCTATATCCTGTTTAGAACCATGGTATCCGGGGATAACCGGCACCTTCGCTTTTTCCATTATCTTTTTAGCTTCGATCTTGTTTCCCATCTTAGCTATAACGTCTGCCGATGGACCGATGAATTTGATGCCCACGGCTTCGCAGCTTTTAGCAAAATCGGGATTTTCTGCAAGAAAACCGTATCCGGGATGGATGGCATCGGCACCTTTCTCTATTGCAGCGTCGATGATCTTTTTTATGTTAAGATAACTTTCCGAAGGTGTAGGATCTCCCAGTGCCACGGATTCATCCGCCATACGCACATGTGGTGCCTTTTTATCCACATCTGAGTACACAGCGACCGTTTTGATACCCATCTCCTGGCAGCCTTTGATCACTCTGACAGCGATCTCTGCACGATTAGCCATCAATACTTTTTCAAACATCTGTATCACTCCATTTTGATTTTCTTTTTTCTAAAAATGCACCGATCCCTTCCTGTCCCTCTGGCGAAACACGGAGTTCTGAAATCTTCTTAACGGTATATTCTTTGTATTCATCCTCCGTCATTTCCTGGTACTTATTCAACAGTTCTTTAACTTCTTTCACACCTTCCGGTGCCGACGAGCGTAGTATTTTGAGATATTTTTCAACCTCATCATCCATATCTTCTTCAGGTACTACATGGTCGACAAGTCCGATCTCATACCCATATATGGAATCGAACCTTTCTCCGGTGATGAACAATCGCCTCATGTGCGATATACCGATTCGTTTGACCACAAACGATGATATAACAGAAGGGATTATTCCAAGATTTATCTCGCTGAAAGCAAATTTTGCATCGGGAACCGCAATAACCACATCGCAAACTGCCATGAGTCCGACCCCACCTCCGAATGCATGCCCGTTAACTCTGGCGATCAAAGGTTTTGGAAAATTGTACATGCTGTCGTATAGTTCCAGCAATAAGCGGCTGTCCTTCACGTTTTCATCGAAGGAGTAATCGATCATACTCTTCATCCAGTTAAGATCAGCCCCTGCGGAAAAGGATTTACCATTACCTGTCAGAACCACGGCTCTAACATCCTGATTTTCACTAGAATCCGCAAAACATTCAGTCAACTCCTTCAACATGATATCGTTCATGGCATTATGGACTTGAGGTCTATTCAGCCGGACAAAGAGGGTGCTGCCTTCCCTATTCAACTCCAATGTTTCATAGGTCATACAATTCCCTTGAATTATGTAGATACATCTAATAAGCTTTTCTGCCGCTTGAAAATTACACCAGAGCTTATTGTGTAGCATAAACTTAATATACGCCTTCTATATATTTCTAAATAGGGTTTAAAATGAATAAAACAATAAGAATGGTGGTAATAGCGATTGTAGGACTATGCATACTTTCCCTGATGACTCCTTTGTCTGCCGCACAACAGCAGGCCGATGTACCCGAGTGGGAGCAGGGTCAAACGTGGTCTATGGGCTATGAAGCGAAAGCGAACGATATATTCGGACCTGTTCTAGGTATGTTGGAAGGTCAGGCAACGATGGACCCGGATATAGACAAGATCGAAACCAGTCTATCGGGAGAATTCGGATTCTACCAGATATACAAGATCACCGAAGTCACAGACGATGAATATACCATGTCCATCAAAGCAGGTGGCGGAGTGCATATATCCGCAAGTGCCAAGGTAACGGGACAGATGGATAGACCTGGTACGTATGAGTGGAGTGACGACATACCCACTGATCAAAGAACGGTGAGTGGAGAATTAGATTTCCACTACACTATGGATATCGAAGGAGAGGTTAATTTCGAAAGAGATACGCTTGCGATCAAAGATATCGAACTGGACATAACGATGTCACTCCGTGTTACCTTCGTAGGAAAGAACATACCGGAATACGATTGGGATTGGGAAGCCGATACAAAGACGATTTCTTATGAAGATCACAACATACGCATAGAAGGAGATGTGGATATATCATTATCTATGAACTTTGAACCGGCGCTAGATATATTCCATTTCCCCATCGAAGTAGACGAACAATGGGCAGTCGAATCTACCATGACATTATCCGGAACATATTCCGGTCAAATCGATGCTTCAGGATTACCGGAAGAGGTTACTGAAGAGATGAAAGCGGAAGGATACTCCTTCCCTCTGACCCTGGAAGATATAGATATACCCGACACAGATATAGACGGTGGTGTTATTCCGGAAACCGAGATTCCGATATACTTCATGATGGAATGCATCGGTACCGAAGAGATCGAGCTGGAAGACGGCACCACTGATACTGTAATGCTGTTATCCATGGCACCGGACTTTTACGGTTACACTAGAAGTGGATCTGAGTACGGCGCGGGCTACACCGAAGGTTACGCAGAAGGCTACTCCGACGGTGAATACGATAACGACGAAGGATTGGGGTATTATACCTCATATGACAACCCCGATGACTACTCAACAGATTACATGGAAGGATACACTGATGGATATTATATGGGATACATAAATGGATATTACGAAATGCCATACGACGACAGTTATTATTATTACGACGATGATGACTGGGATTGGGATGACGATGACTGGGACGATGATTGGGATACCGGATTCGGATTCCCAGACTTGTCGATGGTCATGAAGTACTCACCAGAAAGAGGCTTCATCGTGTCCCAGGGTATGGCAATGGAAGGCATGGAGTTCTTCGATATGCCTGAGATGGAGATGAAACCCATGAGCGAAGGCGAGGCATCCAGAGGTATGGAATCTATGCAGGAGATGCCAGATGAGGAAAGCATCCTGGACAAACTGATGTCGCCTCCGTTACTCTATGTGTTGATCGGTGTGATCGCTGTGATCGTAATACTGGCTGTCGTGGTATCCAAAAAGGGTGGTAAGAAATCACCGGTACAATCACCTCCGCAACAGCAATGGCAACAACAACCTCCACAACAACAGCCTCCACAGCAGCAACCTCCACAGCAACAACCTCCACAGCAACAACCTCCACAGCAACAACCTCCACAGCAACCGGATGTTGATCAGAGCTGGGATTCCGACGAAGGGATGCTGGAGCAGGAGTAAACAAACTCAAAACCCCTTTTCTTTCTTTTTTCCGAATCTCTTTTAACCAACTCCGTTTATTACAGATATATGGCTGTACCTTCTGAAAAAACAAATATACACACAAAAATAATCGGTAAAAACATAATCCGTTATTCTTCCATAGAATCAACCAATGCCGCCGCCAAAGAGATCGCACAGAAAGGTACTGTACAGGATGGCACGGTAATCCTATCAAAAACACAGACCAAGGGCAGAGGAAGAAAAGACCGTAAATGGTTTTCTCCCGAAGGCGGCCTCTGGTTCTCGGTGATAATATATCCTGATCTGGAACCGGACAGGGCCATGCTAGTTACCATGGCTACCTCCGCTGCCATAGTAGAAGGAATTTTACGTTATTGTAATAAGGAGTCACAGATCAAGTGGCCTAACGATGTTTTGATCGATAAAAAAAAGGTAGCCGGAGTACTTACCGAGCTACACGCGGAAAAGGGAAGGCTGGAGTATATGGTGGTCGGCGTGGGCGTGAATGTAAACAATAGACTTCCCGAAGAGTTACATGAAACAGCAACCTCTATAAAACGGGAAATCGATTCCGAAATAGAGACAGAGTCACTCTTCAAAAACATACTCAGAGTCATGGACGAACTATACCGCACTCTAATAGCCGGCGAATACGAAGAAATAAGAGAACGCTGGCTTGCACATACGAATATGATCGGTAAAAAGATAAAAATCCACGAATTTGATTCTGTAAGAACCGGCGTGGTGAAGGGAATAGATAAAAGCGGAGGCCTATTAGTCGACATAGACGGAAAACGAACGGTTATCCTCTCCGGTGATATAGAGATATTATAACATCAAATACCGAACATTTTATAACCATAATCTCGATTTGATTAAACAACAAAAGGTGTTTTCTATGGAGAAAAAGATACGCGTACTGGTAGCAAAACCAGGCCTAGACGGTCACGACAGAGGCGCGAAAATAGTCGCTCGGGCACTCAGAGACGCAGGTATGGAAGTAATCTACACAGGGCTGCACCAGGTACCCGAAAGGATAGTTGAAGCAGCTATACAAGAAGACGTAGACGTCATCGGCATGTCCCTTTTATCCGGTGCACACATGACCCTCATTCCGGATGTGATGGAATTGCTGGAAGAGAACGAAGCGTCTGATATTATCGTACTCGCCGGAGGTATAATCCCCCAAGAAGATGCCGACAGACTAAGGGAGATGGGAGTGGATAGAACCTTTGGCCCGGGAACTCGTACGGATGAAATCGTGGAATACATCCGCAGTAAAGTTTTAAACCGGAATTGAGGACACCTCCCATGGAGATATTATCAAGATTACTAGATGGTGATAGACGGGCAGTCGCTAGACTGATGAGCATGGCTGAGAACGATTCTCCTGGCGCAAAGAAGGCACTTGCAGAATTGTATCCTCATACGGGAAATGCACACATAATTGGAATAACCGGACCCCCAGGCTCAGGAAAAAGTACTCTTGTTGATAAATTGGCATTGTTTTACAGAACCAAAGGCAAAACCGTAGGCATAATAGCCGTCGACCCTACTTCACCGTTCACCGGCGGAGCACTCTTAGGAGATAGAATCCGCATGAATGAGGTTGCCTTGGATAAAGAGGTATTCATCAGAAGTATGGGAACCCGGGGACATCTAGGCGGACTCGCGTTAAAAACAGGTGATCTTGTAAAGATTCTAGACGCCTTCGGTAAAGACATAATACTGGTTGAAACCGTAGGGGCGGGACAATCGGAAGTAGAGGTAGTAAAGACCGCTCATACTACAGTGATAGTAGAAGTTCCTGGTATGGGAGACGATATCCAGGCCATCAAGGCAGGCATCCTTGAGATCGGAGATATCTTCGTAATAAATAAGAGTGATATGGAAGGGGCGGATGAAACTTCTCGAGAATTGGATGCGATGCTGGACATGAATCCCGAAAATTCAGGATGGCGACCGCCTATAATACAAACCATAGCTAATTCCAACATAGGTGTAGACGAAGTTGTTGAAGCCATGGATCAGCATATGGAACATCTCAAATCCACAGGTAATTATCACAAGAGGATCAAGGCACGAACTAGAGTGGAACTTATGGAGATAATACGTGATAATATACATTCATATCTGATCGAAAGCGGTCAAGATGAGAAATTCGATTCTCTAGTTGATATGATAGTGAATGGCGAGCTGGATCCCTACACCGCCGCCGAAGAGTTCGTTAAACCGATCAAAGAGTGATCAAAAGATTATCGGTTCCTCGTATTCACCGAAAACCTCTCTGAACACATCTGTTATCTCGCCCAGAGTTGCATAGGCCTTTACACATTTCAATATGGCCGGCATGGTGTTTTCGTCGCCTTCTGCCACCTTTTTAAGTTCTTCAAGAGTTTTTTCGACTTCAGAATTATCTCTAGACTTTCTCAGATCGTTCAAACGCTGTATCTGTTTTCTATCTCCTTCCGGGTCCATCTTGAGTATAGGTATCTCTACGGGTTCGTCTAGAGCGAATTTGTTCACACCCACGATAACTCGTTCCTTGTCATCTATTTCGCGCTGATATTTAGCAGCGGCGTCGGCGATCTCTTTCTGCAGATATCCCTTCTTAACCGCAGGGATCACACCACCGAGACTATCGATCTTATCGAAGTACTTGTATGCCTCTTCTTCCATATGGTCGGTTAACCATTCTACATGATATGAACCACCTAGAGGATCTATGGTGTTAACCGCTCCACTTTCGTGGGCGATCACCTGCTGGGTTCTTAGAGCCAACCGCACAGCCTTTTCGGATGGTAGAGCTAGGGCTTCGTCCATCGAATTGGTATGTAGTGATTGCGTGCCTCCTAATACGGCCGCTAGTGCTTGGATCGCCACTCTTACCAGATTGATCTCCGGCTGTTGTGAAGTAAGTGAACATCCGGCAGTCTGTGTATGGAATCTCATCCACCACGATCGTGGTTTCTTGGCGCCGAAGGTTTCCTTCATCTCCTTAGCCCAGATTCTGCGGGCGGCTCTATACTTAGCGATCTCTTCAAAAAGGTCGTTATGAGCGTTGAAGAAGAAGGACAACCGGGGTGCGAATTCATCTACATCAAGACCGCGCTCTATGCCCGCTTTTACGTATTCAAAGCCATCGGCCAGCGTAAATGCCATCTCCTGGATAGCCGTGGAACCGGCTTCGCGTATGTGGTATCCGGATATCGAAATTGTATTCCACTTTGGCAAGTATTTAGAACCGTACTCAAATGTGTCAACGATCAATCGCATAGAGGGTTCCGGTGGAAAGATAAAGGATTTTTGTGCGATGTATTCCTTTAATATATCGTTCTGTATGGTGCCCCTCAATTTTTCAGGAGGTACCCCCTTCTTTTCGGCCATGGCGATGTAGAATGCCCATAGTACCGATGCAGGCCCGTTTATAGTCATGGACGTACTTACCTTACCTGGGTCTATCCCATCGAAAAGAATCTCCATGTCCTTAAGAGAGGAAACTGCCACACCACACTTACCGAATTCTCCCCTGGCAAGTGGATGATCGGTATCGTAACCGTATAGTGTCGGATAATCAAAAGCGATCGAAAGTCCGGTCTCACCGTGATCGAGTAAGTATTTGAACCGGGCGTTGGTTTCCTCAGCGGTACCGAAGCCGGCGAACTGTCTCATGGTCCAGAGACGCCCCCTATACATAGTGGGCTGTACACCTCTGGTATAAGGATAGTCACCCGGAAATCCGAGTTTCTTCATATATTCCCATTCTTCTAGATCCGCCGGTGTATATAGTCTATCTATTGGTAATGACGAGGTAGTTATGAATTCTTCCTGTGTCTCCGGCCATCTATCTAGTGCCGGTTTCAAAGTATCTTCTTCCCATCGTTTCTTTTCCACTTTATCTTTATCGCACATTTTGAACACCTTCAATACTCTATTCCCTCTCTAGCTTCTACGCCTTTCATATAGGGATGTTTAACTTCAGTCATAACGGTCAGCAGGTCTGCAAGGTCTATGATGGAAGGAGGAGCGTAACGTCCGGTAAGAACTATCTCTACGTGTTCAGGACGGTTTTCGATCATCGTTATCACCTCTTTTTCATCAACTAATTTATAATCGAGAGTTATGTTCATCTCGTCCAGTACAACTATGTCGTACTCACCTGAAGAGATAACTTCTTTTGCTCTGCGTAATCCTTTTTCTGCCAGCTCGATATCTATCTTTGCAGGATCTTTTTTATCGACAAAATCCGGTCGACCGTACTGTTCTATCTCTGCATTTTCTAGGTCGGCGACGCTTTTCAGTTCCCCGTACTTGATTTCGCCTTTCATAAACTGTATGATTATGGCTTTTTGTCCCTTTCCTACCGCTCGGAGTACCTGGCCTAGGGCTGCAGTGGTTTTGCCTTTACCGCATCCGGTATATACCTGAACCAGTCCGACGCGCTTATCGTCTACCATTTTCTTACACCTTGATTTAACTGAACACTTATCGTCCATCTCTTCATAATGTTTTTGGTGAATTTCTAGCTTAACTCACCAGCCTGCAAGAGAAGCCTTTTAGACATATGTTCCAAAACATCCGCCAAGTTCTCATCATTATCGAAAGCGGAATCCAGCGGCTCCAATTCGATCATCATGGGCACTGCTCTTACTATATTATCAACTATGGTTATATCTGCGGTGCGGGAAGTACGGGACAACGGGTTCAGATCTATAGTGATCACAGTCTTCCCCATCTTAGATAGCGCTTGGGCCCTGTCACCGTCCTCTAGTGGAACCAGAACTACATCTGCCGTGTAAATCCCTTCTGATGCACATAAAGCTCTGGCATGATCCAAACCGGGAATTTCGGCGTCGGGTTCATCACCGAGGATCTCTTCGGCACCGTGTTCCTTTAACCATTTAATAATCCGATCTATACGTTCATCGGTTCTGTGGAACAGATTTACCTCCAACTTTGCTTTTAATATGTTCGATAAAGCTACGATCTCACCGGGAACGAGCGCGGCAACGTTTCCGTTAACAGATATCACCGGATCATCTGCGTCCAAAATCGCGCGTACAGCCGCTCTTTCAGCTTTTAGCGCCGGCTCTATAGTTTCTTCACCGATCATATAATCTAAGGCCTCTCCCCTACCGTGGGCTATCAAACCGGCCTTAGATGTTATTCCCTTTTCGACCCCTTCCACTAGTTTTTGCCTGGTTTTCAGCGATATATATCTCGGATGTGATTCGGGTATATCCATATTCACGTCAATGTAGGGCGTAGAAATAACTTTATTGGTAACGCACATTAAGCTAATTGTGAAAGATATGACGATGATGTATCCCTTTGTGGCGGTCTGTTTGGCAGGTTTTGCAATGATACAAGCTATAGTGGGTTTCGTTAGCTATAGACGTACGGGAAGAAATAAAATGCTGCTTGTATCTCTGGCATTTTGTATTTTCTCTATAAAAGGCGTTTACGCACTGATAAGTTTGTACACCACTTTCCAGCCTTTAGGCGTCCCAACGTTACCTATGCTGGTACTCGACCTCTCTATAGTAGCACTACTATATCTATCCATATTAAAGGAGTGAACTTCACAGATGGGTGAAAAGGAAGAGGCACTGGAACTTGAAACGAGAAGAAAGATATTCGCATATGTTTCCAAATACCCGGGAAGTCATATGAGGAAGATAAAAAGAGAATTAGATTTAGCGATGGGAGAGATAGAATATCACTTGAATTATCTGGAAGAACATGGGTTATTTGCTTCTCAGATGAGCGGTAACAAAAAAAGGTATTATGTGGCAAACGAAGTCCAATATCCAGACAGAAAGATCCTAGGTATCCTAAGACAGAAAATGCCTAGAAAAATAATACTTTTAGTTATGAAAAATGAAATAATTTCATTTGGAGATATACTTAAAGAACTCGATATATCAAAATCAACACTCTCTTTTCACCTTAAAAAACTTATCAAATCTTCTTACCTAGAAGTTAGGCGTAAAGGAAGACAAAAATTTTACTCTGTTAAAGATCAAAAAAGGGTGGTACAGATACTGATAACATACAAATCATCCTTCGTTGATGAAGCGGTCGAAAGATTTATAGATACATGGGGTGAATTAAAACCGTGAAATACGATAAAGAACGCGAAAGGTTGGTTGAACATCTTAAATCTTCAGGATACATTAAGAGCGAATCAGTCGCAGATGCCATGAGAAAGGTACCGCGTCATCTGTTTTTACCGGAAGAACATCGTGATCATGCCTATGTGGATAGACCTCAGCCGATCGGAGGAGGCCAGACCATCTCCGCCCCTCATATGGTGGCTATGATGGTAGAAGCTTTGGAATTAGACAAGGGTCAAAAAGTACTGGAAGTGGGGGGGGGACGAGGTTACCATGCGGCGATTATAGCCGAGTTGGTAGGTGAAAAGGGAGAGGTTTACACAGTAGAACTTTTAGATCCTCTTGCAAAAGCGGCAAAAAATAATCTATCTAAAGCAGGTTATCCAAATGTAAAAGTTATCGTGGGCGATGGCTCCAAAGGGTATCCTAAAGGCGCTCCGTATGATAGAATATCCGTAGCTTGCGGCGCTCCCGACATACCACCGCCTCTCGTAGAACAGCTAAAACTAGAGGGAAAATTATTGATCCCCGTTGGTGGTAATTTTTATCAAGAGTTGATACTGGTAAGTAAAAAATCAGAAACAAAAATAGATAAAAGGGGTTTGGGGGGCGTGGTATTCGTACCTCTAAGGGGAGAATACGGATACTGAGTATCTACCGTATGGGTATCAAAGATATGTACGGACTTCCCTTTTCTTCGTGAGGTACGATAGCGTATATTCCAGTCTTCGGTTTGATACCGTAGATACACGGCGTGTTATTTACACTGGTTATTTCGATGTAATTATCCGACATGTTCTTTATTTCGCTGGATAATTTCAGACCGTGTTTTACGATACCTATTCCGAGGTTCTGGGAAACTTTTGTGTTAGATACAGCTTCCAGAAGTTCTCTTATCGCTATCTCGTCACCACGTAGGTACTCGACGGTATCGAATCCGGTATAATCTAATATCGGTGTAGAACCGTTATCACTGATCTCGCGTATGTTCGTGGTATAGATCTTTCCGAGTTCATCTCTTTTCTTACCACCCAAAGCCATCATATAAGGTTCATCGGATTGATATGAAAAGTAATCCACGATACGGAAACGTTCATCAAAGAGATCGCCGGATAAGAATCTTACAAGATCTCTTTTCAGTATATCCGGATGTGTACCTCCGGAAAGAGTTGCTAGCACACCTCGATTTTTGCTCAAAAAATTAAGGAACAGAGGTCGAATTATCAACATGTATTCTTCGTTACTAACATTTTCTTTTACTTCCAATACGTTATAGCTACCCTTGGAAAATCCACCATCTAATATGTCATCGAGATCCTTTATACCTGTACTGTATGTATCTTCAGAGTCTTCTGTAGATTTCCAAGTAATATCCTCCGGATGATCTATACTGCTGAATGGTTCGAAACATCTAAACCGTCCTCCTTCCAAAGTCATCAAGTACGCAGGTTGTTTTATCCCGATAGCTCTCAGTTTTACCATCTGAATTTCCCTTACATCACGGTTTTCAATTTGGAATCTATCTAGATGTATGACCCCGTCGACCAAATATTGTAATTCTTTTGCCTCTGATTTTTCAAGTACAAGGATCAAATTAGTATTCGAATTTTCTACAAGATCTTTCTGTAAGGTCATTATGAAAGTTTCCGGTTCTAGACCGTATTTATGTGTGATCCCTTCGACGCTATCTATAACAAGTGTAGCTCTTTCAGGTAAAATATGGTCTATCCTATCGTATATACGTTCTAGACCTGGGACTCTTTCTTCAAGAGAATTTAAAAGCGTTCTATCTACCTCTTCCGGTATTCCCTTTTTCTCTATCGTGCCTAGAAATTCCTTGGCCTGATCGATTTTTTTGCGCTCTTTTTCGGGGAGTTCTTCCATTTTTTCTTTTTCAGATTCATAAATAGCCTCTAGAAACACCTTGCTCGAGTCTATGACTCTGCTCCTCATCTCTTCCTCTTCCAGCCACGGAAATTGTCGGTATAAACTCTCATCAGAAACCCTTGTTGATAAGTAAAAGCTCCGTCCGGGTTTTCCGATATCTTCTATCAATTGCAGAGCAAGAGTTGTTTTTCCAGTTCCTGCGGTTCCTTTTATTATCAATGAAGAACCACCTTGACGAGTTATGAAATCCGTTACTTCTTTGGGTATTGCATGTGTTTCCATGTTAATTTCCTCCATCTGAGTCTGTGTTTTTTATTTCTTCAATTTTAGCCTCTATTTCGAGCAATTTTTCTTTGAGCTCTTCTTTCTTATCTAAATTACCTAGTAAAGATAAAACAGAACTGCGCCCCATGCCCTTGATAAACATGATGCTGGATTCGGACTCTATTACAATTATCTCCGGACTTTTTTTATCTAGGCCCGAAAAAATCACTTCTGAAGCACCCATTATGGTAGCTGAAAGTGCACTGAAACTCTCACTTCGATCATCTCTTTTGATATGTGCGGCTATGGGTATTCCATTTTTTGATGCTAGTACTAGAGCTTCTATGCCATTTTCTTCGAAGTAATCCTTGAATAATTCCTTAACTTGTTTTTGTATGTTTATTTTAACACACTCCTGATACGCTCTATATCTCGATGTTAAGGTGTATGTACAACAATGTATTTAAGCTTTCAGTGTCACAATCGATCAATTTATATGTCGTTGAACATGGACCAATTTTCGCCTTGATTCATCCTTTTTTTCATGTCTGAAACCAGGGCGGTATAATATTCCAAATTACTTCTCACGGTTTCTAATTCTTTTTTTAATCGCTTTTCTTCTTCGTTTAATTCCTTTAATTTTTCTTTAGACTTTTTTAATTCATTTTGATATTTGTTTGCGATATCCCTTATCCCATCAATTCCTCTCTCGTCTACCAATATCTCACCTAATAAAATCCCCGGCTGTATCAGGAATGGATATATCGTCTACTCGTTTTTCTTTTATAGCGTATTCACAATCGTTTATTAAATCTTTCAATCGTTTCATCCTTTTGAGTAGCTTCTTTTTTTTGGCCTTGATATTATCTATCTCTTCTAGTATATCTTCCTCTCTTTTGGCCCATTTGTTTTTTTCTTTGATGGCTGTAACCGTTTTTTCTGTTTCTACCAAAGGAGATCCACCTTCATTTAGACTTCATTTTAATTTTACCGTAGAGTTTGGAAAGCTTTCTTGTCTCACGACGATCACAGGATTCACAATACAATAGATTACCCTTTCTCTCCATAGGTCTTCTACAATTAAAGCAGTAACCACGAACTACACCAAAATTTTTTCCCATGGTTGACAATTGTACGGATGGATCCATCTGAAGAACCTTCGCTCTAACTATATCTCCCTTTAAAAATACTGCTTCTACACTATCTACATAATCGTCAGACATTTTGGATATATGTATAGTACCATCGAGATCCGTTCTAACACTTCTAGATCTACCTTCTATCACGTTTATTGTCATCGTTGCCATAGAACTTCTTTTGTCCCTAATTGTTCCATATACAACATCTCCTATACCGACAGAGGAGACTGGGTTCACTGCCTCAACTATCGCTTCCAATTTATCTTCATCATATTTGACTTTACCTAAGACCTTAGAGTAAATAACACCGTCCTCCTCATAGGTCCCCTCTCCAGGCATCCATTCTTCGTGTGTTCCAAGTTTATCTCCCGGATAAACTAACTTTCCTTCTGCTACTTGCATTTTTATTACCTCTTCATTTTATTTTACATTCATTTCCTTTTTGAAACGAGTAATACAACTTCAATTTCTTTCTTCTCTTTTTTGTGGAACGGGTAGATGTTATTGATAACGCACATATATCTTTTTTCCCCAACCACGCTATATTCGTTATTTAGAAAGAACTTGTATATAAAATCCACTGTTTTTGCGTTATGAAGACTGTATATAGTTGGCGCTATCTCTACCGCTTTGTTTAGAAAAGGTATATCTGCACCTCTTTTTTGAGCACCGAAAGGGGGATTCATTATCACTGTGTCGGATGAACCTTGATATTTTTCCACATCTTCTACTTCGAATTCTACAATATCTTTAAGACCCCACCCGTCCCGCACATTTATCGCAGTGAGAACAGCTTCTTCGTCCGTATCTACACCTATCACTTCCGAGGCCCCCAATAGCGCAGATCCCAGTGAGAATATACCTGTTCCGCAACCGAGATCGATCACCTTTTTGTTATCTATATCTCCGTTAAGCAAAGCTGTAAAAAGTATGTCTGCTGCTATCACCGGAGGTGTCGAATATTGTTCAAGTTCTGCTTTGGGTGTAGGATGAGAAGGTATATCTTCTAATTTGATCTCCAATTGTTTCTTTTTCACTATTTTCATCATCTCAATCTAGTTACCTTTTTCCTTCTACCCGAGCCCAAACATCTTCATAAACGTCCTCATATATGCCGGTTTCATCCTCTTCGTTATTCTCCTCCTCTTCGAGAATATCCCTTATCTTCTTTTCTTTTATACGCCAGTAATGAATTCTCCATCGTCTACCGCTTGGAAGAGTGACGGTCTCTTCTTCCGAAGTTAATATATCATGGTCTTCTAAAAGGTAAAAATAATTTCTATCCTTGGTTTTAAGAAGGTTATCTGTGATCATATCGTCGTAACCAAACATATACATAACCTTTTCAGCTATTTTATCAGCCTCCTCGGTATTTATATCGGAATCTTCCAAAACCTTTCGGACTACCTTTTTGAATACCTGCATGGTTATGCGGGACATCGTACATACCTCCTCATATTCACATCATCGTCTTTGATAGATAAATAAATATCTATCTTTTATCAATTAGTGTCTATCTCGATACCTATCTCTTCAGCTATCTCCTTGTATCTATTTCTTATGGTAACTTCGGTTACACCAGCTACTTCGGCTATAGCCCTCTGTGTGCGTGGTGTACCCTCAAGAATAGACGATATGTAGATTGCAGCTGCAGCTACACCTGTAGGTCCTTTACCGGATGTAAGTCCTAAGTCGGTAGCTTGATTGATTATATTTTCTCCCCGTGATATGACATTTCTATCCAGCTCTAATTTATTACAGAATCTATCTATGTATTCTTCCGGTTTCGTGGGCATCAGTTTAAGTGTCAGCTCCCTCGAAAGGAATCTGTAAGCTCGTCCGATCTGTTTTTCATCCGAGTCAGCGGCTTGAGCCACCTCGGTAAGAGTTCTGGGAACGTTGCATTTTCTGCAGGCTGCGTATAGTGAAGATGCGATAACTATCTCTATGCTTCTGCCACGTATCAAATTTTTCTCCACCGCCTGTCTGTATATCATGGCTGCGCATTCCCTTATACTACGTGGAAGTCCCATCTTAGAGGATAACACATCTAGTTCCCTCAAAGCTGTAGCTAGATTTCTTTCCGTAGCGTTAGAGATACGGATCCTTCTGTGCCATTTCCGCACACGATATATTTGTCCTCTATTTTTGTGCGGTATGGTCCGGCCATAGGCATCTTTATTCTTCCAAGATATCTGAGTTGACAAACCTTTGTCATGGATGAGATAATTCATGGGTGCTCCCGTACGAGCACGGCTCTCTCTCTGAGCACTATCGAAAGCCCTCCATTCTGGTCCCTCGTCGATATAATAATCATCTACAACTAATCCACACATCTCGCAAACGATCTCTCCTCTCCCGTAATCCTTTGAAAGATTCTCACTTGAACATTCAGGACATTCTTTGATTTTCTCCACTCTTTTCGGGGATTCTACATTCATAATATCTCCACTCACGTACTTTCATTCTCATCTCTCTTAGTTATATAAATACCTTACCCTTATGTCGAAAAAATGTTCGTCTAGTAACCAATTTTTTAGACCATCGTTACGGGAAAAAAATTACACCGAGAGAAGGACGAGTGAACTATGCTTCACGAGCGTTGAGAATCTTCGATTCTTAACTGTTTTCGAATCCCTCTCGAAGACGTGAACATCTTACTTCTAAATTGCTCGTGAACTCGCAATGTTAGAAGTCTGCGGGAATACTATGAATTCCCTTGATTTTCAAACTTTCTCGCTCCACTCAAAAGTTATGAAAACGCCGAGAGGGGGATTCGAACCCCCGAGGTGCAAGGCACCACGAGCTATTAGGTCCCGGCGTGGGATCTCCAAGCTCGCGCCCTACCAGGCTAAGCTATCTCGGCATGTGGATTGAAGCACTAAGAAACAAGTGATATATAATCTATTTCCAACCTCTTGGGTAATCTCCACTCGGATGGAAAACCCTCTCCGTTCTGACAACAAGGCCTTCATCTAGTGTGATGATATCATTTGCATCTTTGATAGCAACTCCGTATGCTATACCTTCCCCCTTGGCGGATAATACACTTACATGGTCTCCTGCTGAGAAGTCGTCCATCTCTAGAACTCCTGGTACCGCCAGGTCGGCACCTTCTAATAACGCACCCGCTGCGGTATCCTTAATTAACACTCTTGGATAAAGATCGAGAGCCCTTTCATATGGCAGTAAGATTTCGGACAATAAACTGTCATCTCCGTCTTTATAACGTTCCCAAGCATCCCTTATCGTTGTCATCGCTCTTGCCTCTCCCTCAGTAAAACCTCCTGCAGAAGTGCGTCTCAACTCCATCATATGACCACCTCTACTGATGCATTTACCCATATCACGACAAAGGGTTCTCATATACGTTCCGGATTCACATTTTACCCTGAATAGATAATTCTGAGCTTTATGATCTAGTATTTCGATCTCTAATATCTCTCTAATTCTTCGCTCTCTTTTTACTCCGGAACGAACCGGAGGCATCTGATATATATTGTCTGTAAATTCCTCAGTTAATCTGACTACATCTTTTTTCTTCACAGGACCGTGAAACCTCGTGGCCGCTATGTACTCCTTTGGCGCCGCATGAAGTAGATCTACTACTCGTACGGAGTAACCAAGCCCGAATGGAAGAACTCCGGTCACACCGGGATCTAATGTACCGCTATGGCCTGCCTTCATATCAAAGATCAACTGTACCCAAGAAGCAAGCTGGTGACTCGTAGGTCCGGCTGGTTTGTCTACAACGAACAGTGAACGTGGTAGCGCCTTTTCGACACTTCTCTCCTCAGGTATGTCACCCCAAGATGAAAACGTTCCAGCCTTCTCTCTTACATATTCCATTTTCTCACATCTTCAAGGATGGTGTCGACAATTTCTTCAGGGCTATTATCATTTGAATTAATAACTAAGTCATATACCGACGTATCATCCAAATCTATATCGTAATATTTTTTATATCTAAGGAATTCACTTTTCTCACGTTGTATCATCTTATCGTATATTTTCTTATACCCTTCTAATTCTCTATTGGCTATACGTTGAGCACGAACTTTTGCAGGTGCATGTATCCACACTTTAAATGCGTCGATACTTTCACGATATAGAATATGTCCAGTCAATCTACCTTCTAGGATTCTACCCGGAACAGCCCTTTCTAATAACTTGTCATCCAGTTCCCGATCTATTTTATCGTCTTTCTCCGCTTCCAAACTGAAATCCTCTATCGAAACGCCTTTTTTTCTGGCGAGTTCTCGAAATAGCTCTCCTGTAGATATTAACTCCATACCTGTTTTTTTAGCTAATACTTTAGCTGTTGTAGTAGTACCACTACCGGGCAACCCGCTGATCGTGATTATCAAATCTTTCATGCCTATTCCTCTTCTTCGCTTAGCTTCTTTCTGAAGCTGATCATCTGTAATATTAATCTGAAGGCTTGGCCAGTGGGTATGGAGACCAGCATGTATATCCCGATCCACTGTGGGAAAGGTAGAGGACCTATATTACTTAAAAAATTTGCATTAAGGGCCCATGGCACAGAAAAACTCTTGTTAGGGAGCCCTGATATAAAAGTCCAAAGTGAAGCGAAAATAGAGATGACCACGACCATAGTTATCGCCATAGACTTTATCTGGGGTTTCATTGTCTTCATGGAAAGTTTTTGAACCTCAGGCTGCATCTTCTCTAATTTTTTAACCTTTGTAGCTTGATTTGCCATTCTAGCATTCATCAATTCTTTGTTGAAGGCACTGGTCTTCTTTTGGATCTCTGCCATCTCGACCCAGTCCATGAGCAATTCTCTCACAAGAGTTGAGAAAACGATCATTATGGTACCTGTAAATGCTAGAGTTAGTATGGGATATTGACCGTCGAAACCGACTAATGCTTGAAGGGGTGTGCCTATAATGTCTCCCAGGGATTCTCTGAGATTTGTATCGAACATCACCATCAACCCAAGAATGCCTAGGAATATGTAGATAAATCTCTTCATATTGAATACGGGCGCTTGGGGTGTAGGTGTCTCGTCTACCTCTGTATCTTTTTCCTCTTCACTCAAAGCCATCGACCCATCATGTTATCAGCCGCCGAAGAAATCTCTTAGCATCGGGTGCATCTCCATCATCTGTTCCTTGCCCATCTGTTCATACAATTGGGTGAGAATACTCACTGCAAGGAATAGACTTATTCCCGTGGTATTACCCACAGAGCCGAGCATGTTAGAACCTGCAGCTAATGAACCCATAAAAATACCGCTGAAAGTTGTTATGGTTGGTATATACCTCTCTAGTACCTTCTTTAACCGCCTTGGATCCCGACGGAATCCGGGTATCTGCATACCACTTTCCTGTATCTGCTCAGCTACGGATTCAGCATCCATGTTAGTAGTTTTTACCCAAAAATTAGCAAACAATGCACACGCTACGGTCATGAATGTGAAATGGGCTATAACACGGGCTATCACTTGAACCTTACTATAGCTCCAATCTACGCCCTCCGGACTCAGCATGTATGCGTATTTATCTGAGACTAGTGGTAAAAACCATTCTTGCAGACCGTTTACATTGGAAATGTACCACGCACCGCCTGCGATCGGTTCCGTGCTCCCCGGAAGGAATGTACCTATCCACCACTGACCTCCTACTAATGGGAAATTTTGGAAAGAAGGATTTGTGTAGAATAACATAGCAAATAGGTTTATGTTAGCCAGTAATGCCGCTACAAGTATAACTGGAAGTACAGATGCGTATATCAGTTTTATTGGATATCTACCTCTTGCACCTCGTGCCCTACTGTGTGAAATAGGGAGTTCTATACGTGAGGATTCTGCATATGCAACGATAAAGAATATCACTATAGTTGAAACTAATCCAATCAAGGGATTCGGAGGACTTAGTAACAAATTTTCAAATCCCCCTCGTGATAGCTCAGCTACAGAACTGTTTTGAAGTATGTATATTGTTTTTGGGATGGCCCCTGCCGGTACTGGTGAATCGGCACCAGGGGCAGGAAGCCAGTTGAAGGTACCTGTAAATATACCTTGAGAAACGCCAGCTACGATGAAAAGGCTTACTCCACTACCGATACCCCATTTAGATATGATTTCGTCCATGAGGAAGAGCATATAGCCCCCGATTGCTATCTGTGAAACTATTATAATTCTAGCTAGCAGAAGTCCTTGCCCTGCCATGACGCCGTCTAGTCCGTCGATTAACCCTACGGCTGGTTGTAGATAGCCAAAGGTTTGAGGCACGGCCTGAACGAATATCATGATGATGACGAGGAATTTTTGTGTGCTCTGGTAGAGAGCCTTGTCTTCATCATCCTTGAGATCTAAATTTATTATGTCTGCCCCTTGAAATAGTTGAAGCATGATCGATGCGTTTACTATAGGTGTGATACCAAGATGTACGAAAGAACCGGATTCACCGGCAAAGATCGCTCTAAATTGTTCGAAAAGATCGACAGTTCTTTCTGCGTCGAGCCCGTATATCACAATATTGGTCATAACCAAATAAGTGATCAATATCAATGCAGTCCACAATAATTTACGTCTAAAGTGGACGTGCTTCTCGGGCTTCTTAATTGCAGGCATACGGTCGACCAGAGGTTTCATCTTATAGAGTAAACTTTTTTCTTCGTCCTTCGCCATCTTTATTTCTCTCCTTTTACTCGTTTTCCTCCACGGTTATTATCTCTCCTCCGCTCTCCTGAACTTTACTGATAGCACGTTCACTAGTGTTACTGATTTTGATCTTCATCTGTAATCTGGCTTTTCCTCCGCTAAGCAGTTTATGGTAACCTGCCTTCTTCAGATCAACTTCGTAAAAAGAACCCACCTTTTCTGCGAAACCATCTTCTATCAAAGAATCCATGCGATCCTCTACTTCATATATGTTTATCACATTTTCTTCACGGGTTAAGGCCTGTGGTCTTGTGAAGCCTTTTGGTCCGAAATGATCTGGATCATCTTTAACAACTTTTATATATTTATGTTTACCCAAACCAGCGTTACCACGACCTCCGCGCTGCCCGGCACCTCGACCACCTTTTATACCCTTTCCATGGGTCCTAGAGCCTCGAAATTTTTTTGTTTTTTTTCCTGCCATCATTCTTCACCTTTCTTATCGTTATATTCCGGTCCTATCATACGGTTTAAAAGGCTGTTGATTTCTTTACCACAATACCCTAAAGAACCTCCGCTTTTAAAAGGTTTTTTTATTCCTCGATGACCACCTTTCGGCGGATGCATTCTAAATAGATTCTTTAGGCCATCTATGCAACTTATATCTTCTTTACCTGAGATAACAGCTTCAGCAAAGTCTTCTACTGTTTCATATCCTGTATGATCGTTAACCATTTTATCGGTCAGACCGTCTTTTATATTAGATCTGGTTTTTAACATGGTCGATAATACTTCAGACTCTATCTCACCCCACGATACTATGTCCTTTACTTTTTTAAGCATACCTTTTATATTTGGTGTAGAAGGAACTACAGTACAGTGGTTAACTCTAGTAAGTCTAAGGAATTTTAATGTATCCTCTCTTTTCTTATCGATGTTAACAGGGCTTCTCAATCTTATAACAACAAATGTCATTCTGAATCCTCCTCTTCTTCCTTTTTACCTGATCGTTTTGACTCTGCTTCCCCTTCTATTATGCCAATATTTTTACTCTGATCTTCACCTACACGCATGGTTGAAGTATTCTTCAATGCATCGAAAACGGCTTTACCATAGTTTATTGTTGTCCTAGTGTGGCCTTTTGAGAACGCCCAAATATCTTCTATTCCCGCACGTTCGAGTATAGACCTCCCGGTTTCACTGGTGGCTAATCCAATGCCACTAGGGGCCGGTTTTAACGTAATACTAACAGAACCAGCCTTTCCTGTAACTTCAAATGGTACGGTGTGGGGATTACCGCAACCGCATTCCCAGGAACCACATCCTCTTCTAATCTGGATGATATTTAGCTTTGCATTGTCAATTGCTTTACGTATGGTAGGTCCGACTTCTTTTCCTTTACAAATACCTATACCGATGTATCCATCTTTGTTTCCTACTACCGTTGTAACAGTAAACTTAACTCTTCTACCTGAATCGGTCATTCTCTGAACCATATTTACATCTAGTACTTCATCGTAAAGCTCGGGTAACAATGCATCGATTATTTCCGGTTCTCTTATGGGCAGCCGGGCTTTTAAAGCTTCTTTCATCGTGGTGATCTCTCCGCGTTTTACCTTTTTACCCAGCAATGTTTTTGGGTTCCATTCTGGCATCACAATTCCTCCAGATTATTTTTTACGTTATCAAACTGTTTAACTATGTTTTCGTTTATGTGTTCTCCTTTGACTTTTTCATCATCAGGAAGTATATCGGGACTATGGGGTATATCTAGTCCTGCTTCCAACATCCCTTTTAAAGCAGCAAATAATTTGCCACGGGGATGGGGGACATTCATTCCAATGTCTAGAACCGCCTCTTCTATACCTGTTTCAAGTGCTTTTTTTCCTGCCAAGAAGCCGACTAAGTAAGCTCCAGGTATGTTTGCACAACTTCCCTTCCATCCATAATCTTCCAGTTTTTCTGTTGTTACTGTCATTATGACTTGATCCCCATCGGAATGATATTTTACGAGTTGTATAATCACATTATTGTTTGAGATCCTAACAACCGCTCTAGGCTTTCCCGATTTAATCAAATTCAATCTTGTACGGTAATCCGTTTTACCTTCAAGACGCCTTTTTAGGGGCATTCTGTATCTTGGTCCTTTGCCCATTTCATCGCACCTCTAATAGTTTATAATCTTTATCTATGTGTCCTTCCATCTTGAGATGGAGCACCAAATCAGCTCTATCTTTAAATGTACCACCCTTTGTTTTCATGTAGAATCTACGGTATATCGTCTTGTCGATGTGCCCTTCGTTTCTCAGGTGTTTTAATTCTCTTCTGATGGATCTCATCCGTGTAATCCACATCCTTTTAGAAGGTCTTCTAGCTGTCTTCTTACCCTTACGTTTTCCGTGTCCCTTTCTGCGGCCCTTTTTTCGTTGTTCTTTGAGATATCGGTGACGACCTCTAGAGTTACCTTTTTTCGGTTTCTTCATTATGGCGTCACTGCTTATCAATTTCCTGACATCTTCTCTTGTGATGGCTTCTGCGACTTCGTCAAGCATTGTGTCGTCTATCCATACACGATTAACGCCGCACTTTAGTATTTTCGCTGCCAGTTTCTTCTGATATTTTACGTCCATCAATTACACCTCACGATGGGTTAAGTAATCGAAAATCTAGCTCTTCTGCTTTATTCTCGATATCTATTCTTTTTCTCATTCCAACACCATGTGCTATTCGAACGGCATGCCGTTCCGGATCCAAACCTTCAAGATCCTTCACACGGTGAACAAGTACTTCCTCGAATCCAGAGGGATGAAGACCTCTGACATCCTTTGGACCGCGGAATCCGATGGAAACCTTTGAGGGACGGTATTTCAAATTTTTTCTTAATTTGGAATGAACGCCTCTAGGTTTTCTCCATGTATCACCATCTAATTTAGCATGTCTGAACCATTCCTGTCTCGCGAACTTAGGTCTCTTCTTCTTCATCTTTTCCTTCTTCTTCATGGATTTCCATTCTTCCTTGGTCAATGAAGGTTTCCTTTTTGTTTTATAATCCTTTTCTTCTTCTGCCATTTTTCACACCTTCATTATTATCTTAAAGGCTTTCCCGCCTTTTCTATTATATATATTCCGTCTTGAAACACCCTAGGATCTACTTTCTTTATCTTTGTAGCTGCTTCTATGTTTGCCGCAGTTTGACCGGCTTTCTCTATATTCTCTGATGATACCGTGATCAAGTCTCCCTGGATGTTTACCTTTACATCTTCCAATATTTTAGCCTTCCGTGGTTTCTTTTCACCGATGAAATTTTCGATAACAACTTCGTTCTTTTCGGCTCTAACTTTGACCGGAAAGTGAGAGTATATTATTTTTAGTTTGTATGTAAATGATTCTTGTAATCCATCAACCATATTTTGTATGTGAGACCTATATGTACCCAATAACGCTTTTTTTCTTTTATCGGGAAGATCTGCAGACAGTACAATCTTATCATTAGTGATATCAATATTCACTCTATGATCTTTGAAATTACGAGTTATCTTTCCATCTGGGCTAGATATGGTAATATCTCTATTTTCTATGTTGACGGAGAACCCGTCAGGAATGACTAACACCTCTTCTATTTTATCAGTTAATGACATTTTTATCCCTCAATATATATAAGCCAATAGTTTGCCACCTACACCTTGTACCTTTGCATCTGTGTTTGAAAGCACACCTTTATTTGTTGTAATTATCAATACGCCAAAATTCTGTGCAGGCAAATATCGGGATTCATAATCCTCTATTTCATTTCTTTTCAATGTCCATCTCGGTTTAATTACCTGGCATTTGTTAATATTACCCATAAGAGTTATGTTGAATATTCCTCCACTGTTATTTTCAACATACTCAAAACTTTCTATATATCCGTTTTCTTGCATAACTTTAAGCACTCTTCCGATAAGCTTCGAAGCTGGTGAAACTTCACACTTGAGTTTACCACTGCGTTCTGCGTTATTGATTACCGATAGAGCATCATTCAAAGGGTCGTGTTTCATACATATCACCTCATGAGTACTTTTGGAAACCGAGACTTTCTGCTATTTCCCTGAAGCATTGGCGGCATACGTGAAGTCCATATCTACGTATTATTCCTCGCTTACGACCACAGCGTTTGCAACCTACCTTACGTCCAAAATTCTTCAGCTTCATTCGATCACCTCTACACTAAATGCTTTTGCTATGAACTCTTTACCTTCTTCGTGGGTGAGTTTATGATGACTCGGTAACTTTTTTTGTTTTAATTTTCTATTCTTTATTCGCTCTCCTTTCCGGGAGAGTTCTATAGCGATGTCCATACCAAATATACCTATTTTAGGATCATAACTTAAACCTTCAAAATCCGTATGGTCTGTTATCCCGAAAGAAAGGTTTCCATATTTATCGAAACTATCTCCCCAAATTGTATTCTGTCTTACCCAAAATGCCCTTTTTATGAAATCATAGGCCTTCTTTTTTCTTAGAGTTAATTTACATCCGATGGTCTGTCCTTTTCTTATACCTAGGTCTGCATTAGTAGTTTTAGAAATTGTTTCTACCGGTATTTGTCCGGTTAACATTTCCAGCACTTTTTTCGCCCGTTGGAGTCTCTCTCCTCCTTCACCTACACCTATGCTCACAACACATTTTACGATATGAGGTCGTCTCATGATATTATTTTCATTCATATTATACCCACCTCAGGTATCTCTATGACGGGTTTATCTTCACCTAGGATGAAGACGTATTCTTCGACGGTAGAAATACCGCCTTTTATGTGAACTAAGTTAGGCTTAGAGCTTTTTACTACTTCATAACGTTCTATGTGACCGATTTCACCGATGTGTTTACCACCGGTTACCAAGGCTATATTCCCTTCTTTGAATGGATATGATTCCATAACTAGTTGAGAAGGAATTTCGATCTTTAAAACGTCCTTTGTATTATAGGTCTTTGAATCTTCTATAGAGAAATTTCTACCATCATGAAGATTATACTGGGTTAACCCGTTTTTAATGGTTGTTTTATTCTCTATCCTACACAATTTCCAACCTTCATTACCCTCGGTGAGATGAATCATATGTATCTTACCGGATTGATCGAACATCACTCGGTAATGTTCCTTAAGTTCTGGGATACTGATAACATCCATCAAACCAACGGCTGTGTTCTCGTCGGTTTTAATTTTTCCGTCTACGAGGACCTTTCTTCTTCCGATTATTTTCTTTGCTTCCCTTGCATTTTCTGCATATCCTAGAAAATCACGTATAATTACCGTTAAAGGTACACTTCTATCTCCTGGATGCGCACCTGCTCTGGTCTTAGGTGCCCAATAATGCTTCTTTGAAGGAAGTCCCCATTTCTTTGTTGGTGCTTGATATCTATTTGAATGTTTCTTCATTTGCTACCCTCCTCTAGTTTACGCTTACGCCAAGGGTCTGAAAGGTCGAGCTTAACGATCCTTAAATTAGAAGGATCAACTCCATAAGGTTCTTGAGATTCGTCCGCCTTTTTAACTGTAACATTTTCGATAAACACTCGGCTCTTTCGTCGGTGTACTTCTAATACTTTGTTGATTCCACCGGAGAAACCTCCTCTCATTATCTCCACTTCGTCACCTTCTCTTACCGGTAAACTTCTGCGATTATATTTTTTTCTCAGATTGGGGGCAAGTGTAGAAGACATTATCTTTCTTTTTGTGTGGTGGGGCGCGTTTTTTTGTGCTTTCCTTTGTTTTCTTGTTTGTTTACTCTTCATCATTTCACCTCACACGATTATCGACGCTATCGACGCTACTCTAGGCCATCTCTCTGCCGCTTCTCTTGCCACAGGTCCTTTGACTTCTGAACCTTTTGCTTCTCCGGTGTCTTGAGTAAGTACAACTGCGTTATCTTCAAACGTTACCATAGTACCATCGGATCTTCTAAAAGGTCTCTTCTGTCTAACAATAACTGCTAGCGTTAGCTCACGTTTCATTTCAGGAGTTCCTTTGATTACAGAAACAACTATCTGGTCTCCTACACCGGCATTTGGATATCTACGAGCTACACCTTTGTAACCGATAACAGATACAGTTCTAACTATTTTTGCGCCTGTGTTGTCAGCGCATACCAATTTACTTCCTACAGGTAAACCCCTAGTCTGTTTCCCTGCTAAACCCCTCATTTCTTTCCCCCTCCTTCGATAACAACAAATGATTTGCTCTTACTGAGAGGTCTACATTCCATTATCTTAACAGGGTCTCCTTCCTCTACATCGATGCATGGGGGTAGATGTACAGAATATTGACTCCTACGTTTTTCATATCTCTCATATTTAGGAACGTAGTGAAGGTAATCTTTTTTAACCACTAAGCTGCCCTGCATTTTTTTGTTTTTTACGATGCCGTTTATTATCTGGCCTCTTACAGGTAATTTACCGTGAAAGGGGCAGTTAACGTCATCGCATGTTTTTGTAGGTGGTGTGACGTTCACACCGATATCTCTTGCTTTATTATCTGACATAATATCATCAACCTAACTTTTTGATCCTGTCCTCGGGGCGATACATTATATCTTCCCCTTTGATTGTTTTCCATGAGTCGTTTATAGCTATATTAAACAAACAACCTTTTTTAGGCACGATTCTTTCTCGATGATTTTCGATTTTGAATGTGTTTTTTGTTTCGTCAACAACCTTACCATGGATGTTTTCATACTTCTTATCGGAAGATTCGATTATCTCTATCGATGCGCCGATGTACTCCTCAACTAAACTATTATTTTTCATTTTATCTCACCTCTACCGGGAAACCCTTGGATTCAAGGTATTTTTTCACTTTGTCTATATGATTGCCCTGTAGTTCTATACGACCGTTTTTTGCGGTACCACCAGCGGCGCACTTGCCTTTAAGTTCACTCGCTAGATCATCTATATCTATCTCGCTTTCGTCGATACCATCTACAATAGTCACTTTCTTTCCGTATCTACGAGTATCAGTGTACAGCAATATTTCCTGCTGCTCTCTTGCGATGTCTTCGCAGATGCATATCTCTTTGGGCAATCCACATGTTCGACAAACACTTTCCGGCATCAGTTGCCTCCTTCTTCTTCTTTTTCTTCGTTCATGACTGTGAGTAATCTAGCGATATTTTTCCTTATAGCACGTATTCTCCCCGGACTCTCCGGAGCACCACCCATGGCGGCCTGCCCTCTTTCGTGAAGTAAATCGTCCCTTAACTTCCTAAGAGTTTCTTCTTTCTCTTCATGCGACATTTTTCTAATATCTCTAGCTTTAAGCAGAGGCATCTGTGCTCACCTCCTCTTTATCATCATCTTCGGTATCTTTCTCATCTTCTTTCTCCTCGACCTTCTTAGGAGCTTTCTTCTTTGGTTTCTCTTCCTTCTCCTCGGTTTTCTTAGGAGCTTTCTTCTTTGGTTTCTTTTCCGCGGTTTTCTCTTCTTTCTCCTCGGTTTTCTTAGGAGCTTTCTTCTTTGGTTTCTCTTCCTTCTCCTCGGTTTTCTTAGGAGCTTTCTTCTTTGGTTTCTTTTCCGCGGTTTTCTCTTCTTTCTC
>SKVC01000054.1 GCA_007129655.1 Thermoplasmata archaeon | reverse complement strand
GCTGGAAGGCCCACGAATTGATATCCTTGGAGGGATTCGACCCCAGGGATGCCATACACCTCAGCACCGCTTTGAACCATGGCATATATACCATGGTATCCGAGGATAGCGACTTCGATGACATCCCTGAGATAGATAGGGAATGGCTGTGCCCATGAGTCAGCCCCCCTCCAGGATACCGTAGATTCTCTTCAAGTCTTCCTCTTCCAAAGGACCGCAGATATCCGGGTCTACCTCGCCCTGGGCGATGTGCTCAGCGGTGATGCGGCATGATCTGAAACCACAGGCGCCGCAGCTGTACCCCGGTAGTGCTCTCAGGATCTTTTCGGCCAGTAACCCTTCCTTTTTGGAAGTTTTCATGATGTTTTCACTGGTGACCAACCTTCCGGTTACTATTCCGATCATGATGATGGCAGGTACGGTGAATAGGTACCTTAGGGTCATGAATGAGATACCCATGAACTGCGCCTCGACTATCAGCATGGGCATCTTCACAACGGCCCAGGCGCTGAGGATGATCACTATGTTGGATACCGACGAACCTTTTTTTAACAGTGTATAACAAACCGGGAAGGCAGCGTATATGGGACCGGCAGAGAAAGAGCCTATGAGCACCGATGCGAACTTCCCCTTTAATCCGGCTTCCTTACCGAATATCCTCATGATAGTTTCTCTGGATACCCAGACCTCCACCAATCCCATCAAAATGAAGACCGCCGGTAGGATCTGCAGCATCTCCAATATGTAGGAAGATGTGTTTTTTAAACTGGAGAGTCCTAAGGAAGGAGAATAGATGAATACTATAACATAGGCAAAAACAGTGAATACGGCTATTTTGTTGTTTTTCAATTTCTTTGGGACTTTGTTCACAGTATCAACCCCATACCGAAGGATATCATGATAGCAGCCGCGAAACTCAGTACGTTCCGTACCAATGTGAACCTCTTACCGAAGTATTCTATCTCGATGGGAGCAGTGATGAACCCCACCATGGTCAGAGTGGTTATGAAAGCAGCCATTGAAACGAGATGTGCTCCTTGATCCACCAGCGACGCCGCTAAGGGAAAGGCCACGAAGGCAGGGATCAATGTTACCGTGCCGAAGGCTGCGGAGATCAAAGTAGCCATAGGGACCGAGGTACCTCCGAGAACGTTCCTTATGGTCTCCGGAGGAACCAGGGTTAAAAACAATCCTATGAGAGCGAGTATGGAGATTATCTCCACGGCTATGCCCTTTCCCATGTTAGTGGCGACTTTTATGCTTTTCTTGGTTTTTTCCCTGCTCTTAATGAATGACCACACGAGAAGTATGACCGCCACGAGCAAGAGAGCTATCGTTGTGATTCCCATTTTAACACCATATTACGTTGTGTAATACTACGTAATGTAGTATTTATACTTTCTCCATAAAGAACAAATAACAATGTAGTTATCCTGTAATGTATGCAGAAGAGGATACCTAGTGAACTCATCACCTATCTGATATTGAAAAGCATTCGCAAAGAAGGGACAACCTATGGATATGAACTAATCAACAATCTGAAGGACGTATCCAACGAACATTGGGATCCTAGTTACGGAACGGTGTATGGTATCCTCAACCGTTTGGAAAAGAAAGGTTTCATCGAAAGGGCGGAGATGGGAGATGAAGATCGTAAATATTACAAGTTGACGAAAAAGGGAGAAGAGGAATTAAAAGAAAGGGAACATGGGATGAAAGAGATAGGTAAGATGGCACAGGAAAACGTTCTTGGATTTCTCTGTGTTTACAGGAAGATCTATGGTGAAGAAAAGTTCCATGAATTGATGGAAAAGATAAAGAAAGAATTTGGTTTATGATCTTCTAGGATTCGGTGTCTTGACTACCAGTATCTTTGCGTCGGCATCGGATGTGTTCCTGACATTGTGAGGTATGTCTTTTGGACTAAGCACAATATTACCTTCCGGAACCTGCTTCGTCTGATCTCCCACCTGTATCTCTGCAGTACCTTGGACAACATAAAAAAACACGTCCACCGGGGTGGTATGTTCTTTTAGCCCCTGTCCGGGCTTGAATGCTAGAAGTACTACTTCCACTTCATCCTGATGTATCAGTTTGTGAGGGACGAATTTTTCTTTGGTTTTGTAGTCGTTGGTATCTATTATATCCATCTATAACACCTTATTTTTGCTCTCCGCGTACTGTTATAGTCACATCCTCTATTGGGATATCTTTTCCAGAATTGTTCAGCGCTTTTTTTACGATCTGAGTTAATCCGAAACAACAGGGAACCTCCATGTGCACCAGTGTAATATTCTTGATATCGTTTCGTTTGAAGATCTCTGTGAGCTTTTCTATATAACGATCCGCGTCGTCTAATTTCGGACAGCCTACCATCAAGCTTCGCCCCTTGAGGAAATCGGTATGAAAATTCGGATAGGCGAATGGAACGCAGTCCGCCGCGATCACCAGGTCTGCGTCTTTGAAGTATGGCGCTTCAAGTGGAACAAGATGGATCTGGACAGGCCACTGTCTTAGTTGCGAAGGTATCCTATCTACCTGGGCATCGTCTTCTTCTTCCCACTGTGAGGCAACAGCCGAAGGGCAACCGCAGGCCGTCTTCGGTGTACGGACATCGTCTAGAGGGTTTTCCACTCCCCTTTCTTCCAGATAGTCAAGAGCTTCATTCAAAAGGTTGTTCTGCCCGTGCTCTTCAAGATGTTCAAGATGTGCCCTTAGTACATTAATCCCCTGTTTCAACATGCGGTCAACCACGGCTTTTTCATCGTAAGGTTCGGCCTCCCTTTCTTCTATGGTGATAGCGTCAACCGGGCAATCTCCTATGCAAGCACCGAGCCCGTCGCAGAAGGCTTCGTTGACCAATCTGGCTTTATCGTCGATCACCTGTAGTGCTCCTTCCGGGCAGCCCTTAACGCATTCGCCGCAGCCGTTACATAATTCATCGTCTATCTTGATTATCTCTCTTTTCAT
>SKVC01000093.1 GCA_007129655.1 Thermoplasmata archaeon | reverse complement strand
TTTAGGGTGTCGCCCAACACGATCCCCTCTATACCAGGTGGAAGCTCAACGGATAACAAGTTTTCTAATGATCCCACACCCAATCTCTTCAGATTAGGGTCCCAGTCGTCCAGTAGTTCCGCCCATCGATTTTCCGATGGATGTACGATGTACGCTCGGGCTCCTCGCCTCATCATTAACCAAGTAGCCAAAAAGTCGTTTTTGTTCTCTACATAGGCAGCGACCTTACCCTGACTTCCAAGGGGTAGTCCTCCGGGTCCGGGGTATATATCACCGAACAAGTACGCCTTTTCGTTTCTGACTTCGATGTGTAACTCGTGGTCCGGCGTTGTGAGATCGACTTCGAGTTCCGGATTCGCCTCTAATACGGCTCCTCCTGCTTCCGCAGCCAATTCCGGGCTCGAATAGGGATGTTCACCGGTCCTCCTGGCTCTGACGGCGAAGCTGCCCTTTTTGTTGTTCCAGAATTTATTGCAAGCTTCTAGTATGTCATCTTTATCGGAAGTTGTCTCGATTACCGGGCTGTATGAAACCAACCCGAAAGTACGGGCAAAAATATCGTGTACCTCTTCATCCGCGTAGGCGAATATTCTACCCCTTGTCCTCTCGATGATCACTTCTTTACCTTCTTTCAGGAACATCCTCTCTATGTTCTGTATCAATATCGAGATAAAGGTTCGACGTACGCTCTCGCTCTTCGTACCGATCTCTCCGTACCTCAGCAGATATATTGTCATTTGGTATCACTTAGCAATCCTTTCAAATTGTCCGAAAATATCTTATCTTTTCGGCTGTCGGATATATCTGCTGCTTCCACAACGGTTTTTTGAACCTTGTAATTCAGATACGGATGATCCGAGCCGAAAAGTATCTTGTCCGGTATCTCGCTACATGCATATTCCAGCATGTAAACCCTTGTGCCCGAGGTATCGACGTATACGTTATCGTACTTCTCAGCAGCAGAGATACAGCCTTCGTTGAGATGACCGAGTATGACTTTCATGTCTTCACGATCCTCCAGTACATTCTTCATCAGTCCTGCTGAAGCGAATCCTTGGCCGGTATGTGTTAGAATGATCATATCTCTTTCGTGTATAGCATCGAACAACTTCTCAAAATTCGGATGGTCCGGTCGATAGGTCTCTACGAAGGGATGCAGCTTGATTCCCACTAATCCCATATCGTCACAGCGTTTTAATTCCTCGATCGCCTCATTTCCCCTTCTTGGGTCCACTCTACCAAAGCCGATGAATCTATCGGGATATTCTTCCACAGCCTCCAGTATGATGTCGTTCATCTCAGGATATCGATCGCCCACAACCGGGTTGGAAAATATGATGGCCTTATCTACATCCGCATCGTCCATGGCTGCCAGCACCGTTTCTGCATCCCTCTCCGGATCCAGATAGGGCAGCCACTCTCCCGAAGGTCCTAGATGTACGTGGGCGTCCAATATCATCGATCTATTACTCCCGCAGTCAATTCAGCTATCATCTTGCCGTAATCTCTGCACTGCTCAAGCTCTCCGTCCTCCGGTTTACCGATTACAACGGGGCCATAATGGTTACCTTTTGAAGTTCCCTTGACCACCATACCGTGTATCATCAATGCTTCAAGCAGTGCGATCACGGTGGTTTCGTTACCGCCGGCGGGATTGGCACTGGATGCAAAGGCACCACCCACTTTACCCTCTAGCTTACCGTGATGTTTGACGCTCTCATCCAGGAAACTCTTCATCTCTCCTGCCGGTAGTCCATAGTAAGTCGGCGACCCTAAAACGATAGAGTCGTATTCCAGAAGCGAATCCACGTCGGTAACTTCTACAGATTGCAAGTCGATTTCGCAGTCTATTTCACACTCTTCCATTCCTTTTCCTATCTCTTCTGCCATCCGTTCGGTCGTTCCGGACCTCGAGTAATAACACACCAGTATCTTAATCATGTTTATCCCTACGAAGAACGAGAGGATGATATTAAAAGTTAACCGCGTTTTATGGATAATTCATTCAAACCTTCAACCTCCACTTCTTATCCCCTATCTTCACCAGAATCCCCTCTTCCCGGAGATACTTATCCCTTCTTTTGATGTACTTTATGGAGTCGCTGAGTTTCCAATCCGGAGTCGGTCTGGTCTTGGGTAATTTTTTACGTCTCCGTTTCGGAGTTTTTTCTATCCACTCTTCAAGAGTTACTTTTCTCATCTTTGATCAGCTCCAATACTTCATCCAGCATACCCTCTGAAAGCTCCTTTTTACATCTCTTTCTAACAGTTTCCCAGTCGATCTCATCATAGAATGCGGCTCCGATCCTGATCGCCTGTTCTCGATCTCCCTCGCTTTTCCAATTCTCAGCAGCTTGGATCCTATCGAACAGAATATCTTCTAGACCTATAACGTATGCACTGCCTTTTTCTGTTTTAACCTCTGTTATTCTATCTTTCGAGATATCTTTGATGTCCGCGGGTATCTCTATGTAGAGGTTGAGGTCTTCCCGGATCCACATACGACCCTCTCTATCGAACCCGAATTCCTCCATAATATCTTGGAATTCTTCTCTTTTTTTCTTATCTATCGCTAGATCTATATCTCCGGTAGCGTACCAATCTCTCGTATAGAATTCGACGGCTGCTCCCCCCACGATAACAGGTAAAATTCCTTTCTCCTTCAACCGTTCAGAGATAATAGACATAACGTAGATGGTACGCTGGAATCCTCGTTCCGTGGACATCGCTCCGGATAGTGGGTCGTCAGTTGTTTTATAGTAATCCAACCTCCGTTTACATCGTGGACATGCCTTGGGATCTTTCTTTCGGGGTATCCATTCGTAATCGCACTTAGGACATTTCATAATAGTAATAGCATAAATACATTCTCATCTCGATACATATAAATCAACCAGATCACTATCCAACAATATGTCCTCTCTAAGTTGCGAGATGAACCTGGAATACGACGATATTGAAACCGCCGAAAAGATCGCAGGAGCACTCTCGC
>SKVC01000047.1 GCA_007129655.1 Thermoplasmata archaeon | reverse complement strand
GTTCATGAATCAGATGGAAGAGAAGAGTTAGCGCGTCTTCAGAATATCGTCTACCCTTTCAAATTCCTCCGAACTACCCAATAAGATTATTCGATCTCCCCTTTTCAACAGGATATTGTCTAAAGCATATTTTAGGGAAATTTTCGTTACGAAATACGGTTTTTTTTAGTTTACAACAATGGCGATTTAACGTAGATCATCCTGTTTGAAAAAGGGTGTTGGTAGCTGGTGACTCTCCTATCATGGTTGCTTTGCGAGTTTGATATCACCTCGACACCAACATAGTAAGATCACCTCTTCACCGGAGATCCATCGAATTGGATTTAACTATATGAACAGTACTCTCTTCCTCCCTTCGAAGTGAGAATCGCCTGTCACTACGGTTGCCTCTGCCTTTTTCGCTGTTGCAAGTATGATCGCATCGGCCATAGGGATATTTTCTGTTAAGCTGATCTCCGCTCCGATGATGGCGATATTCGTGGTGAGATCGATCACCTTCGTGTGATGTTGGATGTGTCCGATGGCTTGTAGTGCAAGCTCTTCGCTGTATAGGGTCCTTATCCTTTTGTACACTTCATACAGCACTATAGTGGGGGTGATATTGCTTTCAGGATCTGCCTTTTCTATGTAACGGGCATACTCCTCCACCTTATCTCCTTCGGAAAAATATTCTATCCACCCGCATGAATCAACCAGAACCACCTCTCTCTTAGGTGAATCTTTCTTCTTCATCTCGTAGCCCCTCCGATGTGATCTTACCAAATTTACCACGCAGTTTCTTTATGTTTCCAACCCTTATCAGATGTATTACACCGTCCTTTTCCATCACCACAACTTTCTCTCCTGGGCGTATATCCAATTCCTTCCGTATCAACGATGGAATCACGACCTGATATTTCGGTGAAACGGTTACCGTTTCGTTCATGTTATCGTATTACGATAGTGCTATCGATAGATAAATAGTTTTCCGTAAACTTCCTAACCGGATCCCTCTACATGTTCGGCCCGTCGACCATGCCCAGCGGTCTTGGCTCAGGAACCGTCCCTGTTGCGGTGAGTACATCCGTGCTCGGTCGTAGTACTGGCCGGTTGCCGAGCCGTCCGGGTATACTACTGTGGTCAAGCGGCCTTCTTTGTCGTAAAAGCATTTATACCGTATCTTACATCAATAGTTGTTAGAAATGACAGAAATGGCCTTGGAAGTAAAGGGATTGAACAAGACGTATCCGCAGTGGAGGAAGGAAAGCGTAGAGGCGCTTCGGGATGTGAGTTTTGATCTTTCAAAAGGCGAGGTGATGGGGCTGCTGGGACCCAACGGGGCCGGTAAGACCACGGCCATCAAGTGCGTATGTGGTTTGATACTACCGGACACCGGTTCGGTACGTTTTTTCGGAGAGGAAGTAAAGGACAGAGTTGCCAGGTACGTAAGTGCTGTGCTGGAGGGTAACAGAAACATCTACTGGCGGCTGAGCACCCGTGAGAATCTTGAGTTCTTCGCCGGCCTACAGGGACTATCGCCGTCTTCCGTTCGTGAAGATATCGTGAGTTTACTAAAAACCTTTAAGCTGGAGGAGAAGGAAAACGTACCGGCCAGAAAGTTATCTCGCGGGATGCAGCAGAAGCTGGCCCTGGGATGCGCACTTATCCGTGATACGCCTCTGCTACTGCTGGACGAACCAACTCTGGGCTTGGATGTGGAGACCTCGCTGGAGCTGAGAAATTACATCAAGGAACTCGTACGGGACGGGGATAAAACCATACTGCTGAGCAGTCACGATATGAACGTTGTGGAGGACGTCTGCGACCGGGTGGTTATCATAAACCACGGTAGGGTGGTGGCCGACGATACCGTGAAAGGCCTGAAGGATATATTCAAGGTCCAGGCCTACGAGATCGGACTACAGGGTAGGTGGAATGAGTTAAGGGACGTTCTACCGGAACACTACAACATAGATATCAGGGATTCACATACCGTTATCAACTGCCAGTTGAAGGATTCAAAGGAATTCTACCGGCTGGTGGATCTTTTCAAAGAGAGAAGGATAGAGATAGATCACGTTAAAACAAAGGAACCCAATTTCGAAGAGATTTTCGTAAAGCTGCTGGACGGTGATAGAAGATGAAGGACCTCTATGTTTTCCTGGCGGTACTCAAAAAGTACTACATCGAGTTGAAGCGTTACGCATTCAACACAGTGATGATGATGGGAGGTATCTACATCCTATTCGCCCTGATATTCTTGGGGATGCAATCCTTCAATGCCACGCCGGAAACCCTGGAATCTACCATAGTCGGCTTCGCTCTGTGGATATTCGCAATACTCGGGTTCTCGGAATTATCCTGGAGTATACTAGAGGAAGCCAGGAACGGTACTTTGGAGCAGCTGTACATATCTCCGGTGAGTTTCGGCAGAATATCCGGTTACAGAGTACTGGCATCCTTCATGGTAAATCTCTTGCTGATGTCCGCCTTCCTTATGGCGATGATGGTGGGTACCGGGCATTATCTCAACTTGGATCCGGGAGTGTTATTATTGGTATTTCTGACACTACTGTCGGTCTACGGCATAGGCTACATGATGGGCGGTCTGGCATTGATATTCAAAAAGGTACAGGCGACACTGAGCATATTCCAGTTCCTGTTTATCGTTCTGCTGATGATCCCTGCCGCTCTGGATAGTGCGATCATATACGTGCTGCCGGTATCCTGGGGAAGCGTTCTTATCAACGATGTCATGGTCAGGGGGACTCCCTTCCTGGAGCTACCCTTAAATTCCGTGATGATCCTACTGCTCAACTCACTTGCCTACTTCGCCGTAGGATATCTGGTATTCGGATACCTGGAAAAGATAGCGAAACAGAAAGGACTGCTTGGACACTATTGAGATGTCGTAGTACTATAATTACCATTTTACGCAATGGATTGCGCAGTTCCGTTAGATCTCGTTACCTCTGAACCGCTCTAGTTCCGACAGTATGTTGAAGGAATGAAGTATATCGGAGCGGGTGATTATGCCAACGAGTTCACCGTCTTTGATCACCGGGAATCTGCCGAACTGTTTTTTGAGCATGATATTCCATATTTCGCTGACGTCTTCGTCTGGATGGGCGCATACGATATCGGTGGCCATGATGTCGCTTACCGTAGCGGTGCGTATCCGAGATTCGTCTATGTTCTTCGTATCTCCGAGGGTTACCAGCCCGACCACCTTATCGTTCCGAACCACAGGGAAGCCGGTATGTTGATGGGTGGTGACTTTTTTCAGAAATTCTGCTACCGTAGTGTCCGGAGATATGGTTTTCACTTCCTTGGTCATTATGTTCTTCGCTATTACTTTACCCAGGACTTCCCGGACCATCACACTCTGTGATTCCTGAGAAGCCGCCATGTAGATGAAGAAGGCTATCAGTATAAGAAAAATATTGAAGAAAAGACCGATTATTCCAAAGATAACGGCGAAGACCTTGCCTACGTCTGCGGCCCTGACGGTGGCCTTGGCGTAGGGCATCTTTTTGGCCAGGAGTGCCCTGAGGATCCTACCTCCGTCCATTGGGAATGCCGGTATGAGATTGAAGCCTGCCAGTAAGAAGTTGATGAAGCTAAGGTACAGGAATACGAAGCTCAGTATCGGATCGGTAAATAACATTCCTAATACAAAAGCGCCGGCGCCCAGGGCGAGACTCGACAGAGGACCCACGACACTGATCTTGATCTCAAGGTTCGGATCCTTCGGTATCTCCTCCATGCTGGATATACCTCCGAAGAGCCATAACGATATCTCTTCCACGTTGATGCCATTCTTTATACTTACGATGGAATGGGCCATCTCATGTATCAGTACGCTCACAAACAAGCCGATGGCTAATACCAGACCTATGGTGTAACTGATCATACCGGTTTCCACACCGGGGTCCGGTATCCTTAAGGACTCGGCTATCAGCAGCATGTTCGAACCGATGGACCACGTGATAAGTGCGACTATAAGAATAAGCGTAATATGCAGTTTCACCGGTATGCCGTATAGCTTACCGATCTTTATGGAAGTTTTCATCCTTGTACCACCATAGTGGTATTCGGATTGTGGTATATATAGATGTGGTTTCTTTTTTTACAACCAACTGTTTATAGATAAATGTACGTAAAGCTTATTTGAATTACTATCGTATATATTTATAAAGTGAATTAGATGGGGTCCGAAAATAAAGAGGTAGGCAACCGTGCCTTTAAAAAAACGATAACAGTGTTACTGTTGGTTTTATTCACCCTACATCTTATCGCGCCATGCCTCGTCGTCTCACAGGAAGATAATATCGTTCTAAGGGTGGGAATATACGAGAACCCACCTAAGATATTCACCGACGAGGACGGTATCGCAACCGGAATATTTCCTGTATTGATGGAACATATCGCCGAGAGAGAGGGATGGGAGATCGAATACGTTCATGGAAGCTTTTCCCAGGGCTTGGAACGTTTAAGGAATGGTGAAATAGAGGTGATGCAGGATGTTGCATGGTCCAAAGATCGTGAGGAGATATACGCATTCAACCAAGAAACAGTATTCCCGGATTGGGGGCGACTCTATTCAAGACCCGGTGTGGATGTTCAAACATTCTTGGATCTGGAAGGGAAGAGGATCGCAGTGATGGAGGAGGGGATATACAACATAGGACCCGAAGGCATAAGAGCTATGACAGCCGATTTCGGTATCAACGCAACCTTTTTTGAGTACCCGAGTTATCGGGATGTCTTCGAGGCTTTAGATGCAGGAGACGCCGATGTAGGTGCGGTAAACAGGTTCTTCGGCCAAAGATTCGAAAACGAATATGGTGTGGATAGGACTCCGATCCTTTTTACACCTATATCGATACGTTTTGCTTTTGATAGGAACGATCCCGAGAGCGAGGACCGGATCGCTAGGATAGACCACCACCTTATAGAGATGAAAGCGGACTCCGACTCCATATACTACAGAGCCATCGACGAATTTATCGGAGAGCGAGGTGAAAGGGAGGCTGTAGAGATATTTCCCGGATGGGCAAAATATCTGATGTTTATAGTAGTAGGTGGGATAGTATTTCTATTCGGCACAAACCTAGTGCTGAAGAAGAAGGTTGATCTGCGAACAGCAGAACTAAGAGATGATATAAGAAAGAGAAAATCGGTAGAAAAAGATCTCAGAGAACACCGTGAAAATCTTGAAGACACTGTGGAGAAGCGAACTAAGGAACTTCAGGGATCGTTAGAAGAATTAAAGACCTTTACTTACTCGGTTTCACACGACTTAAGGGCTCCCGTGAGGGCCATGAAAGGTTTCAGCGGGATACTGCTGGAGGAATCCGGTGATAAGTTAGATGATACCGGTAAAGAATATCTTGAACGTATCAATGCTGCCACCCATAACATGGACAAGTTGATGTCAGATCTACTAAGATACGGACGGCTTACCCATGAAAAGATGGAAGTGAAAAGGGTACCGCTCCGGAGATCGGTAGATGATGTGATTTCAGAGTTTAGCGATGAGATAGAAAGCATGGGAGCCAAAGTTAAAACCAACGGCAAGTTCCCAGATGTTATTGCAAACGAAATGATACTGAAACAGTGTATCTCTAATCTTTTGGAGAACGCTTTAAAATTCGTAGAAGATGAAAAGGTTCCGGAAGTAGAGATAAGATCGATAATGATGAACGGCGATGTGAGGCTGGAGGTCGGAGACAACGGGATCGGGATCGCTAAAGAGTACCACGACAAGATATTCGAGGTATTCGAAAGATTGCACGGTAGGGAAGTTTATTCCGGTACAGGCGTGGGTTTGGCGGTAGTCCGAAAAGGGATAGAGCGCATGGGAGGCAAAGTGGGAGTGGATTCAGAACCCGGCAAAGGCAGTATGTTCTGGATACGGTTACCGATGGCGGAGGTAGGTAGATGAAAGAAGGTCCTATATTACTGGTTGAAGATGATTCCAACGATGTGCTTCTTGTAAAGCGCGCTTTCAAAAAAGCAGGAATAAAAAATCCGTTGGTGATCAAAGTAGAAGGTGACTCTGCCATGGAATACCTCAACGGAGAGGAAAGACCCCTCTTGATACTGCTCGATCTTAAACTACCAAAAAAATCCGGTTTGGAGATATTGAAGTGGATCAAGGAACAACCCCACTTACAACGGATACCTGTTATAGTTTTAACTTCATCCATGGAAAGAAAGGATGTCAATACCGCTTACGATCTGGGTGCAAATTCGTACCTGGAAAAACCCTTTTCCCTAGAAAAACTGGACGAAATAATGAATAAAATAAAATCCTATTGGCTGGATCTCAATGTTTACCCGAACGGTGCATGAATGCTTTTTAGCTAAAGAATATCTGCCGAAGTGCCAGGAAGAGGTGAAACGGAACGCCAACATCATCTTACTGACATCTATAGCTCTGGTGCTTACGATACTAGACCTGTATACTTCTTATATTCTCGAGCTCCGGGGCTACATAGAGGCGAATCCCTTCATGGCTTACATATCCACAACCTACGGTTTATGGATGTATATATCGGTCAACTTGTTACTGTCCATATTTCTGATCACCTTCCTTGCCTGGGGCTCCATAAAGAAACTGGATGGTAACTACCGCTACGTACCACTGCTGATATTCTGTGTGGTCCGGGGTGCGGCGGTGGTGAACAATGTAATGTTGTTATAAAATTTAACTTTTACCGAATAACGATAATAACCGCTCCCTGATCATATTAAGTATATCGAAAATGAGTTCCTTCACGATCACCAGGAACCTTTTACCTTTATCGAAGTACATCAGCCCTGCGACTACGATGGTGAACAGCAAACCGCTGGAAACGTCGGAGACCGATTCATAGCGTGTTAAAGCTTCTCCGGGACCTAATTTATCACCGATGGCGACGGTTCTTTCAGCCGGGATTATGTTGAAGATGAATCTGAAGGACGGATATGGGATACCGTTCCAGAATCCGAAGGCCATATTGGCCTGGATGGTGTAGAAATCCGTGGTCAGAGGATACAACAGTGCGACGCCTTCGCTGAGATCAAGTATCAGATGTGCAGCCAGGTAAAAGATGCCTATCCAGGCATAGGGAAAATACTTGCGATGGTAATGATATATGTAATATCCTAAGAGTAGGGGTAAAAGTACCAGTACGAATACGTTATGGAAGAGCAGTCTGTGTGCCCTGAAAAAGATGTCCACATCCGGTATGACCGCTAGAGGAAGCATTATCAGTGCCTTCCTTGTATCTACCCTAAGTGCTAGCACCACCAAGAGGGGGATCACTATGTGAGCAAAGGTGTCCATCTGTTCTTTCACCGACCTTCGTGTATAAAACCATTTAGGAAAATTTATACATACTATGCTCGACTTACCACAGATATGGAAGATATTATCGACGGAATGAAAGATAATGGGGCTAGATTCTGTGATATAAGAAGGGAAAAGTGGGAAGTATCTCACCTGATAATGAAGGATGGCGGCATCGAGCGTATGGCCAGCGGTGTCGAAGAAGGGGCGATGATACGTGTGCTGTACGGTAACGGATGGGGGTGCGTAGGCACTTCTGCTTTGGACAGATTATCCGAAGCTGCGGATAGAGCACTGGGAATGGCGAAGCAAAACGATGGATCGAAGAGTGAAAAAACAGGTCTTGGTGACGTCAAAGCGATTCAAGAAAGTGTCGAAATGCCCATGAAACGTGATTTCAGGGATATCGACGTGGAAGAAAAATTATCTTTTATGAAGGAACTTTACGGTAAACTACAGGAACCCCATGTGAAATCTGTAGATATTCACTATCGCGATTCCTTCGTGGAAAAAGAGATACTCAACAGTGACGGTACCCATGTTTTCATGAACATACCTAGGATTTTAGGCTACGTCATAGTAACGGGAAAAGGTAAAACAATTCAGAAGGCGACGGAGGGGTTCGGTGCCGTTGCCGGTTACGAAGGCATAGAAAACGCACATACAAAGGCGGAAGCCGTTCTGAAGCGTTTGAAAGACCTACTGGATGCTGAAAACGCACCCGGCGGTAAGATGCCGTTGATAATGGACAATCACTTAACCGGTGTATTCGTCCACGAGGCCTTTGGTCATGCGGCGGAAGCCGATCTCGTGTCCAGCGGCAGCAGCTGTCTGGAGGGGCGTTTAGGAGAGATGGTAGCCGACGAGAGTGTGACCATAGTAGACGATCCGACCTTCAAGGGCTACGGAAGTTTTCCCTTCGACGACGAAGGTACCAAAGCAAGACGCCGAGTACTGGTTGATTCCGGTGAACTCAACGATTATATCTTAAACAGAGAAAGTGCATGGAAACTCGATCTGGAGCCCAACGGGGGAGCCCGGGCCGAGGATTTCAGGGTAAAACCGATCGTAAGGATGAGCAATACTTTGATGATGCCCGGAGATATGAAGATGGAAGAATTGCTGGAGCAGGTGGACAGAGGCATATATGCAAAGTCGACCAGCGGCGGCCAGGTAGACCCTACCCAGGGTACCTTCCAATTCAACGCACAGGTGGCATATCTAATAGAAAATGGAGAGATAACCACTCCGCTTAAGGACGTTAGTTTCAGCGGCTTCACACTGGAAACCCTGAAGAATATCAAGGGCTTGACCGATGAGATGAAAACGGGAGTCGGGCACTGCGGCAAGGGACAATCGGCCCCGGTTACCGACGGAGGTCCTCAGACCCTTATAAGCGATGTTACCGTAGGAGGTAGATAAGCATGATAGCCGAGAGCGTTAAAGAAGGACTGGAGCAGATTAAAAAACATGGTCTCACAGGCGAGGTTTACGGTATAGAGAGCAGGAATATAAGCTACGCTGTTGAAAAAGATGAGATATCCGATACCTCCGAGTACGAAGAACTGGGACTAGGTATCCGTGTTAAAGTCGGTAAAAAGGTCGGATTCGCCTACGGAGTACCTGGTTTGGAGGAAAAAGCCGTAAGAAAGGCTAAGGAACTAGCTAAATTTCAAGATGAATTAAATATTAAATTTCCGAAAACAGAAAGGATACCCGGAGTTAAGACCTTCGACGATGATGTAATAAATACGATGGATAACGACGAAGGACTGGAGCTCACTTTGGACATGCTGAGCGGAGTTAAGAAGGGAGTCACAGCTAACGAAGGAGGTATAGTACTGTTTACGGATAACAAAGTCTTGGGCAGTACGTCCGGAACATTTCTGGAAGACAGCGGCACAGCGGTGGTATGTTCTGTTGCAGCTTCTATAAAAACCGAAGAAACAGCACTGACAGCGTATGAGTCTGAATGTTCGAGAAAGCTAGATATCGAATTCGCCGATGTGGGTTACAATGCATCCGACAAGGTGGAATCCATGCGTGACAAAAACAAGGTAAGCTCCGGTAAATACAACGTCGTCCTGAGCCCAACCGCACTCTCGCAAATAATGTGCTTTTCACTTTTACCTTCTTTTTCCGGAGAGAACGTGAGAAAGGGTAGGTCGGTTTATCAGGAAAAACTGGGACTTAAAGTTGCGGATGAGCATCTTAACCTAAAGGACGATCCCACATGTGACTGGGGAGTGGGTAGCGGAAAGTTCGATGACGAAGGTGTGGCAAGCACACCGCTGCCGCTGATCGAAAAAGGAACCCTTAGAAACTTCATGTACAACCTCAAAGAAGGTGTTAAAAGCGATACTGAAAGTACCGGTAACGGTATCAGGATCAATTTCAAAACACCGCCTATGATCGGAGAACGGAACGTTATATTGGAAGGGAAGAACACCGCCGTCGGGACTTTGCTTAAAGAAGCAGACATCTACATCGACGATGTGATGGGGGCCCATACCTCAAATGCGGTGAGCGGTGATTTTAGCGTGGTGATTTATCCTGGTTGGCGGTTGAAGAACGGTGAGAAGAACGGTAGATTGGACGGTGTTTTGATATCGGGCAACATACACGAATGCCTGGAAGAACTTGAACTGGCCGACGACTCGCGCAGTACTTACCTTGATCTGGGCGGAAAGAAATATGTGATGAAATCACCGAGTGTTCTATTACAAGATATATCGATAGCCAGCGGATAGCATTAAATATACCTTCTTATTTCGGAGGCACATGGCATCCATAGGCATAAGAAAGGAAGATAAGAATAGATGGGAAGCTAGGGCACCTTTGACGCCTAAACAGGTGGAGGAGCTGATAGAGAAAGGGATCGATGTTAATGTGGAAACATCCGATATCAGGGCCTTCAAGGATAATGAATATGAAGAAGTCGGTGCTAAGATCGTAACGGACTTGAGCGATCGTCCGGTTGTATTCGCCGTTAAGGAGATACCGATACGGTATTTTAACCGCGGACAAACGTTTGCGTTCTTTTCCCACACCATAAAGGGTCAGGATTACAACATGCCTATGCTCAAAGAGCTTATGGAAAAAGAGTGTAATCTGATAGACTACGAAAAGATAACCGATGCCGATGGTAAAAGACTTGTTTTCTTCGGCCATTACGCCGGGTATGCAGGTATGATGGACTCACTCTGGGCCTTCGGCGAAAGATTGAATTATGAAGGAATTAAAAATGCTTTTTACGAGTTGAAGAAAACCGTAGATTACAACGGTTTGGAGGAAGTGAAAGATGCCCTGGAAACCTTGGATGAGGACATAAAGAAAAACGGGATACCCGATGGATTAAAACCTCTCGTCATCGGTTTCACCGGATATGGACATGTATCCCAAACTGCCCAGGAATTGGTTGATATTCTGCCCCACGTAGAGATATCACCGGAAGATATCTTTGACTTGGATACTGAGGCGGATGTAATTTACAAGGTTGTATTCAAAGAAGAGCACTTGGTCGAACCTAAGTCTTCGGACGGTAAATTTGATTTACAGGAATATTACGACGAGCCGGATAAATATCGACCGATATTTTCCAAATACATACCACATCTAACTGTTTTGATGAACTGTATCTACTGGGATGAAAGATATCCCCGGTTGGTAACTAAAGAAAGATTGAAAGAATTTTACGAAAAGGGTAAGAAAAAACTTCGTGTAATAGGCGATATAACCTGTGACGTAGAAGGCTCTATCGAGTGCAACACCAAAACCACATCGACCGGAGAGCCCGTTTATACTTATGATCCTATGACGGGAGAGACTAGGATGGGTGTCGAAGGAGATGGTCCGGTGGTGTTGGCGGTCGACAATCTACCGTGCGAACTACCTAAAGAATCAACTAAGGAATTCGGACAGCTTTTGAAGGACTTTGTTCCATCTATGGCTTCAGCGGATTATACAGTTGAACTTGATGAACTGGAATTGCCACCGGAGATAAAAAGAGCATTGGTATTGTACCAGGGTAAACTAACCCCAGACTATAAGTATATGGAAAAATACGTAAAAAGGAGTGAATAAAATGAATGATGTACTCGTATTAGGAGCAGGACATGTAGCGGCACCGTTAGTTAGATATCTACTTGAGCAAGAATATACAGTTACGGTAGCATCAAGAACTGTATCGAAGGCAGAAGTCCTTGTGGAAGGATTTTCCAAAGGAACTGCACGGGAATTGAATACTGACGACGATGATGAACTCAGAAAGCTCGTCGCCGAACATCGGTTGGCGGTAAGCTTACTACCATACACAATTCACGGAAAGGTGGCTAAACACTGCATCGCTGAAGGTAAGCATCTGGTGACGACTTCATACGTTTCAGAGGAGATGAAAGCTCTGGATGACGATGCCAAAGAGGCCGGTATCTTCATCATGATGGAATGCGGTTTGGACCCGGGCATAGATCATATGAGTGCCATGAAGATCATACATCAAGTGGAAAACGCAGGCGGAGAGGTAACAAGTTTCGAATCATACTGCGGTGGATTACCGGCACCGGAGAGTAATGACAATCCGTGGGGTTACAAATTTTCCTGGAGCCCTAAGGGAGTGTTGCTAGCAGGCAAGAATTCTGCTAAGTATCTGAAAAACGGAGAGATAATAGACATACCATCCGAAGAACTGTTCGAAAATAACTGGTCCATGGAGATAGAGCATCTATCTCTGGAAGCGTATCCAAATCGTAATTCACTGCCATACAAAGAAACCTATGGACTGGAGGATGCAGAGACTGTATTCAGAGGCACACTCAGATATCCCGGTTGGTGCAAGACCATGAAGTGCATGGTCGACCTGGGTTGGCTGGACGATAAAGAAATGGATCTGAGTGGTATGACGTACACCGATTTGATGAAAGATCTGGCCGGCGATAAAAAGAAAACCGCAGAGTTCCTTGATGTAACCGTTGATTCAGACCCGATCAAGCGAATGGAATGGCTGGGGCTCTTCGATGATGAGCAGTTACCCATGGAAAGCGGTTCGCCAATAGACGTCCTGGTCACCAGGATGTTGGAACGCATGGACTATGCAGAAGGTGAGAAGGACATGATCGTTTTGCACCACATATTCAAGGCTGAATATCCTGCAGGAACGAAGACCATCACTTCTACACTCATAGACAAGGGAGTATACGGAGAAGAAACTTCCATGGCTCGTACCGTTGCATTACCGGCTGCCATCGCTACTGAGATGATACTGAAAGGAGAGATAACCGGCTCCGGCGTTCATATACCGGTGGATGAAAACATCTACGGACCGATACTGGAAAAATTGGAAACGGAGGATATCGTTTTCCAGGAAAAATTTCAGGGATAATGCCTGGTTTACGCAGATAAAAAACCATCAAGGATTAATACGACTATAGCTATAGGGATGCGATTAATATGTACGATACGATCATAGTCGGTACCGGTCCTGCGGGATATACAGCGGCACTATACACTGCAAGATACAGGTTGAAAACACTGCTGATAGGCGAGATGCCCGGGGGTATGATCGCCGAAGCTCCGGATGTGTGTAATTTCCCTTCTTATCCCAACATAAACGGTATGGATCTGGCCATGAAGATGGAGGAACATGTAAAAGAATTCGATGTTGAAGTCGTTTACGGTAGAGTCGAAAGTATTCAGGGTAAGAACAACGATTTTTTGGTTAAAACCGATGATAAAGAATTCAAGGCGAAGAAGGTGATACTTGCCACCGGACAGAAGAGAAGAAGATTGAATCTTCCGGGTGAAAAAAAGCTAACCGGTAGGGGTGTAAGTTACTGTGCAACCTGCGATGCAGCTTTCTACAACGAAAAGACGGTTGGAATCGTCGGTGGTGGAAATGCATCTCTTGCGGCTGCACTGTTGCTAGCTAGGTACGCTGACAAGGTATACATCCTATATCGTAAAGAAAAATTCTTCAGGCCGGAACCGATCAGGATACTAGAGGTAGAGAAGGAAGATAATATCGAAACCAAGTTCGAAGTCAACGTCGTAGAGCTTATCGGCGACCAGGTACTCGAAGGTGTGAAATTGGACAACGGCGAAAAAATACCTTTGAACGGGATATTCATAGAGATCGGTTCCACGCCCAACAACGAACTGGCAAAGGGCCTGGGTGTAAAGTTAACTGAAGAGGGATATATAATATCCGAATACATGGGAAAGACGAACGTCAGAGGCATATTTGCCGCAGGGGATGTGATCGATTCAACTCTAAAACAAGCGATCACGGCGGCAGGACAGGGTGCCGAGGCAGCAGCCTCTCTTTTCGAAGATATTCAGCGAGATAAGGTAGAATAAAGATGAAAGGCAGAAGATACGGTCTTATCGCGATCATAGCAACCATCACGGTTATAGCAATAATGATCACCGCGTCTTCTCTTCCGGGCTACCTTAGAGAGGTGGGAAATCTTCACCAACCCTTCGAGTATGCCCAGATGTATCTAAACGACGAACCGTATTCAGAGTTGATAATAGAGTATGATCATGCTCCGGGTTTTCCACCATCCATAGTTGCTATGGAATTGTTGGAAGAACGGATATATCAGTACACGGACAAACACTTAGTTTCCTCGATGGTCAGCGATGAGATCGATTTTGGAGATACCAGAAAGGTATATCATGAAGAACATATCTACAGTCTGAAAAACGATTACAAAGATCATCACCGTGGAGGAGACTCAATGGTTATACACGTGACTTATCTCGATGGAGAGTGGAAAGAAGATAATGTTCTTGGACTTTCATACGGTGGCGACCGTATAGTCATCTTCATGGAAACGATAATAAATGTGGCCCAAAGAAGTCAGAACATTCAAGCGGTGGATATCGAATCCTCGGTTCTCGTACATGAATGGGGACATCTGTTAGGTCTCGTAGGTATCGGATACGAAAGTGGGCACGAAGATCCGGAGTACCAGCATCATTGCGATGAATCTGCAGGTAGCTGCGTGATGAATGCGGATATAGAGATACGGATGGGACGCTATTCAGACCCACCACCGACTGATTTTTGTGTTCTTTGTCAGGAAGATATGCTTAGGATAAAAGAGATGGAAGATGAACCGGGCTTAGAAGAATATTTGACTATAGGCGTGATAGCTGGGATCGCTATCGTCGCTGTAGGCTGGATACTAGTACTGATACCAAAAAAAGAAGATAAGAAACAGGAATTCGACGTTTATAAGGAACATTATAACGAAGATTTTGGAAAAAGGAATTATTGATTTTTTAAGCTATACGAAACGGTAAAATCGCCTTCTGCCGTGGTCTGTATTTCTTTTAATCGGATAACTTCTACATCCCTGGAAGACAGATTATCGTAGATGCCTTTGATATGTCCGTCGCCGACGACCGCCACAACAGAGCCGTATTTTTCTTCCAGATGTTTTATACCCTCGGACATGTGATCGTTTCGTTCATCTATCAACACACGGCTTACGGAGGGCATACTCTGTGCCAATACTTCCATGTAATCTTCCTCCTGCTCTTGATATCTATCCAACTCTTTCTCTATCTTTTCTTTGGAAGCGAACAGCCCGGCTAACATACCGAAGGCGAAGTAGATCTTTTCCTTTATACTCATGGAGCTGAGCATCTTGCGGAAAACAGTATCCGCCGGAAGATCGATGAAGGCGACTCCCGACCCGATCTCTTGTGCGGCTTCCACGGCGGCTAACATCTCCTCACCCGGAGCCACATCGAACTCGCCGGCTATACGTTTCTGTATAAAGGCCATGGCCCGGTATAAGATCGGGGCGTCACCGGAACTTTGTTGACTTTTCAATGCCTCGAATCTATTTCTGTCTAGTTCGACCGCTACGACGGCCGGGCTCCTACGGAGTATCTCACTTTTTACACGATCGCGGATATCGAATACATGACCTACGCCTATGATGGTTATCATCCTATGTTGCAGGCATGGTGCGATATAAAAAGGTGTGGTTATAGTTCATCGATTATCGAGGATAATATGGTTAAAGCGTCTTCCAGTTCCGTAGGTTCCAGCCTGAAGGTTAATCTCACATGTCCGGGCATACCGAAGTACTCACCGGGTGCAACAAGGACGTCCTTTTTCCTAGCCTTTTTAGCGAACTCGAGGGAAGTGCATCCTATGTTGAGCTTTGGGAAGGAGATTATTCCCCGGGCCGGTTCTACCCATTCTATACCGTCTGTATTGTTGATCCATTTTTTTACCGTAGATAGATTATCGGTGGTCAGTTCACGGATTTTGTTCAATATTCGGCTCCTATTCTCGAATAGAGCGAGTGCAGTTCTTTCCGATAAGACGGAATTGAATGGATCCATATGGGGCTTAGCGTTTCTGAGACGTTCCATCGATCTTCGGTCTTTAGAAGCCAACCATCCGATACGTAGACCTCCCAAACCGTATACTTTAGATAAGCCGGAAGAGACCAGGACCCCATCTCCCAACTCAACGGCGGATGTGCTCTTCTCCATGTGATCTCGATATATTTCATCCACCAGTAAGATGCCGTTATTTTTCTTTATCTTTTTATAGAGTGGTTCGAGTGATCCGGTATCCATGTAAACTCCGCTTGGATTGTGGGGGTTGGTGATGACCGCCATATCGGCGTGACTTGTCGCTTCTTTTAATTCGGGTATGAAGGCGTTTTCATAAGGCCTTCCAAGCAGTTCCACCGAACGTCCGATTATCTTAGGAGCGGTTCCGAGAGGAGCGTAGCCGGGACTTTCCACCAGAACCGTATCGCTGTCGTTTAGCAATACGGAATAAGCCAGCATGTTGGCAGATTGGGTGCCGGAAGTGAGCAGCACTTCTACGTCATCATCGTATGATTTTCGTACCTCTCTTTCCAATTCTTCGGTTACTCCTGTGTCAACCTGGAGAAGCTGAGAGCCGTCAAGTACTGTGAGCTCTTCCAGACTGGGAGCGGGCATGGAGCTGGAGGCTAGATTGTATTTGATATCTTTGTTTTGCATCAGCCAATCGATCAATGGGAAATCGGTTTGGGATTTATCCATGGTGTTTTTGTCGTTAAACTGCGAGACCAGTATCTTCTTTCGTTCTCTAAATCCCTGCTTACTGTAGAACTTCATCGCTCTTTGGTTACCGGACAGTACCTCTAGCTTCAGCATATTTGTTCCATCTTTAGCTGCGGCAATTCGTTCTTGTTCTATCAAACCGGCACCGATGCCTTCTCCAAAGTGCTCCGGATGAACTACTACTGTATAGATCTCACATATTTTTGTAGAAGAGATGGCATCTTGGTAGGTTGTAGAATGGAGGAAACCAAGTATAGTCCCATCTTCTTCGGCAACCCAACATCTGTCTTCACCAAAGTGTTTGTCGATGAACTCACGAAGACTGCCGGCATCGTGATCTATTCTCTCCCTTTCCCATATAGGACCCATACCGGCTATCTCAAGCTGGACGATCTCCGAAATATCTTCTTTTTTTGCTCTGCGGATTTCGAAGGGCATGATAGCGGAATACGGAGAGATGGATAATAGTCTATCGATTGCGAAAAATCTCTACTTCGGGGCTTTCACTAACCTAACTTTAAATATTACGTAACCTATACCCCTTTGAAGAGATGAAAAAACTAATCCTCTGTGTGGACCGTGACGACGATATAGGAGATAAAACCGGTTTAGAGACACCTCTGATAGGAAGGGATGCTAACCTCAACGCCGCTGTTGAACTCGGTCTTAGCGATCCTGAGGATTCGGATACAAATTCCATATTCGCTGCAATATCAACATATGATAAGTTAAAAAAAGAGGGAGAGGATGTTTACATTGCCACTGTTTGTGGTTCATCAAATGTAGGCTATCGTTCAGATCAGATAATAAGCAAAGAGCTGGATATTGTATTAAAAGAACTAGAGCCTGATACGGTAATAATGGTGACAGACGGTGCCGAGGATGAGTACATCAGTCCGATAATATCTTCGAAGATAGATATCTCTCACGTTAAAATGGTCTATGTCAAACAGAGCGAGAGTGTCGAAAATCTATATTACATGATAGTCAAATCCCTTCAGGAAGAAAAAGCGAAGAAGAAGATCTTGCTACCGATAGCGATCGCACTGCTCGTTTACGGTATATTCAGGATAATAGATTTGATAAGCGCTTTTATGTATCACGGGGGTGAAGCTTTCATCGCTCTTTCCGGGTTTGGTGTAGGGTTCATTTCCTTCGTGATAGGTGCCTACATACTGGGTAGAATTTACGATCTAGACCGTAAGATAATTAATTACTACGGCGATATTAAGAAAGCAGTATCTACCGCTGCCGCATGGCTTCCCTTTACGGTAGTGGCCATATTGATAGTGCTAGCTAGTGCTATCGGAGGATGGAACTCAATGATCGAACTCGAAGATGCAAACACATCTTTGATATTCATGACCTTCGTAAGCACCGTCATATGGTGGTGGATCGGTGCAGTACTTTTGCATGAATTCGGTCAGGTACTCCACATATACTTGACCCAGGGAAAGGTAAAAAGATCTTTCTGGGCCGTGCTCTTTTCCACCTTGGCCATGACGTTGATCTTTTGGGGAGTGTTCGAATACCTACGTGCCGTTCTTGGCATGGAAGAGATGAGAAACACTTTACCGATGGTTGCGATCATCATAGGATTGGGACTCTCTGTGGGCGTACTCGGTGCAGTAAGTCAGATCGGAGCCAGAGAGGAAGAAGAGGATTGAACACCATGGATATGGAGCAATGGCTACCCATATACGAAAAGATCGTTGAAGATTTTGAATATTCTGTAAGGGAGGACTATAATTCAGCCCTCTTGTTAGCACGGCTTCGGGGAAGTGATCCCCTAGAACCTCTGGAGAAGTTGGAGGGACATACTGTAGAGGTCATAGGTCCTTACGCAAAAAATCCACAGCACAGACACCAGATAGTAGCCGATTCTGCACTCGAACAAGCCCTTGATGCAGGATGTAAACCGACTTGTCTGGTCACAGATCTTGATGGCGATATTGAGCTTCAATTGGAATGTAATCTAAAGGGTGTGCCTGCCGTTATTCACGCACATGGAGATAATGTAGATACTCTGAAGAGATGGGTACCGTTATTCGAAGGTCATGTTATAGCTACTTGTCAGTGCGAACCACCCTCAGGAGTACACAATTTTGGGGGTTTCACCGATGGTGACCGAGGGGTTGTGATAGCGGACCACTTCGGGGCTAAAGAGATAATACTGAACGGTTGGGATTTTCAACGGGCTATAGGAGATGTACCCGAGGTGAAGAAAAGAAAGCTCCATTGGGCTAAGAGGATCATCGAAATGATCGATACGCCCGTACGAAGCCTGTGAAATCTACTCTCTTTGTACCAGGATCTCCATGAAGTTGATGAGATGCGTAGCGATGGCCGGATTGTTTGTATAACCACATGCTTCGAATCCAGGCGATGCTAAAAGCGCTCTTTTACCGTCGCTGATTATGTCGGTAGCGATAAGATGTTCCCTTCTTTCTACCTGTGCCCAGGGTAGTACCTTTTCTCCGGGTTTGGTTATTATAGATATAGTCACGTCACGCTTACGGAGTGATTGAAACTTACTTTCCAGTTCTGATAATATCTCGGAAAAATTAGGTGTAGATATCATTATGTCCTTATCGGTTTTTTTGAGGAATTCGCTGATCTTCTCCATGACCTTTTGTTTACCATATATGGTGTATACGACTTGAGGCTCCCCTTTTTCGGCCAACATTTCATAGAGAGTATTCAATCTTCCGAAGACATCATCGAGTTTGGAAGAAAGTCTGGTCTTGATCTCAAGAGGCTCGGCCGGGCGGTATACCCGGGGTCTTCCTTCTGTCATTATAACGTAGCCCATCTCATGTAGTGCATCCAGTGCTTTGTATACCGATGTCCGGGGTAATCCCACGGTGGAAGCGATGGTTTCAGCATCGGCTACACCGTGTGCCACCAGACCGGTGTACGTACGTGCCTGGTAGTCGGTTAACCCGAACTGTTGTAGTCCTTCGGAAACAAGTAAATACTCTTCGCTAAAGTCTTCATTGTGATTTATTTCGCTCATCTGTAGCTCTAATCGCTACAAAATATTTAAGTCTATGCACAGTTTTCCCTCATGTGATAGATATGGTCATACAGGAATCTGCGCTTGACAAAGGTCTGCCAAAAAATACACAGTCCCTCTGTCCCGAGTGTAAAAAGGTCATCGATGCTATTATAGAAGATGTTGATGGGAAAGCAGTGATGAAAAAGAAATGCCCGGAACATGGTGAATTCCAAAGTGTTTACTGGTCCGATGCAGACATGTATTTGAGAGCGGAAGAATGGGCCTTCGACGGAATAGGTGTGGAAAATCCCGCGATCACAGATGCAAAAACATGCCCGGATAACTGCGGTTTATGTAATCTTCACATCAGTCATACTTGTTTAGCCAATCTGGATCTTACTAACAGATGCAATCTACAGTGCCCCATATGTTTCGCCAACGCCAACGCATCCGGCTATGTTTATGAACCTTCCTTTGAAGAGATAGTTGAGATGCTGCAGGTGCTAAGAGACGAAAAGCCGGTTCCCGCTAAAGCGGTACAGTTCTCCGGTGGAGAGCCGACTGTATATCCCCGGTTTTTCGATGTTATTAAGAAAGCATCGGAGATGGGATTCGCACAGGTACAAATAGCTACAAATGGTATCAAGATGGCAAGGGACCCGTCCTTTGCCCAGCGGTGTGTGGATAACGGACTACATACGGTGTATCTACAATTCGACGGCTTGAAAGAAGATAATTACATACAGGCAAGGGGCAGACCGTTATTAGATATAAAAATGAAGGCTATAGAGAACTGCCGTAACACAAAACCGAGAGCCTTGGCGACCGTACTGGTTCCCACCATCGTAAAAACAATAAATGATGATCAGGTAGGCGAGATACTCGACTTCGCTATAAAAAATAGAGATGTAATAAGGGGAGTTAATTTTCAACCGGTCGCTTTCACCGGTCGAATTTCACAAGATGAAAGAGAGGCGCAACGATATACATTATCCGATCTGGCTGCGGGACTTGAGGAACAAACCGGCTACTTTAGTAAAGATGATTTCTATCCCGTACCCTTCGTTACACCCATATCTGAATTGATATCGGTCATCAAAGGCGAGCCACAGATGGCGTTTACCTCACATCCTCACTGCGGCCTTGCAACCTATGCGGTGGTCAGCGATAAAGGAGATGTCACTCCTATAACCAAATATATCGATGTAGAAGGGCTTATGAAGACCATGCTCGAGAGATCCGAAGAGTGGGATAATATGCTTCATCGAACTGCTTTCAAAGTCGGGGGCAAGTTAAAATCAGATAAAGGAAAGAAAAAAAGTCTGCTGAAGAATATCCAGAAGTATTTCGGTGAACATTTGAAAGAGGAGGAACTGCCCGGCGGTGCAACTATAAGCGAGATACTGGCCGGATTGCTGACAGAAGGTGACAAGAAGTCTGTCGGCGAATTCTCATGGCGTACGGTTTTCGTAGGAGGTATGCACTTCCAGGACGATTATAACTACGATATCGAGAGGGTTAAAAGATGCGTGATCCACTACGTGGTACCGGACGGCAGGATAATACCTTTCTGTGCCTACAACGGCGGACCTACGTACCGAAATGAGATAGAGAAAAAATATTCCGTTCCACTGGATGAATGGAGGAAGAGAAATGAAGCCTGAACTTAATCTAGATAAATGTATGAGATGCGGGGCTTGCGTGGGTTCATGCCCGGCTAACGCTATATTCTTGAAAGAATATACGCTTGAAGTGAACGACGACTGCACCGGATGTGGATTATGCATCAACGTGTGCCCTATGGGTGCATTTTCTAAAGGAGGTAAATAGTATGGTAAAGCAGGGAGATATTTTGGAATACGACGTGCTGGTGATAGGTGGAGGACCTGCAGGCAGTACAGCGGCTAGATACGCTGCAAAAAACGGCGCTAAAACACTCGTGATAGAGAAAAGGCAGGAGATCGGTTCTCCGGTACGCTGCGGAGAAGGTATGTCCCTTGCGTGGTTGGACGAGTTAGATATAAAAGATACCACGAAGTGGGTCAGCAGGTACATGAGCGGTGCCAGGATCTATTCTCCGGGGGGATACATGGTAGAGATAAACGAGGAATATGCCGGAAACGAAGTAGGTGGCGTAATAGAGAGAGATGCCTTCGACAGGGATATGGCACGGTTAGCAGCCGAAGAGGGTGCGCATTTTATGGTCAAGACCTCAGCTGTAGAATTATTGAAGGAAGACGGTAAAGTTGTAGGTGCGAAGGCGACACATCTGGGTAAGGAATTCGAGATACATGCAAAACTGGTCATCGGTGCCGACGGTTTCGAATCACAGGTAGGTCGGTGGGCCGGCATCTACGAAGCCATAAAGCCCAAGGACATAATGACTTGTTTCCAATACAGACTTACAAATATCGACATCGATGCGGATTTTGTTAACTTTTTCATGGGCTCGGGTGCACCGGGTGGATACGCATGGATATTCCCAAAAGACGAAAAGACGGCAAACGTCGGCCTTGGAGTTCAATTGTCCCGGCTGGACGGTAGTAAGACACCTAAAGATTATCTCGATGACTTCATAGATAGCCATCCCGGACTGAAAAAAGGTAAACCTATAGACATGGTAGCCGGAGCTGTTTCGGTGACACATCCGCCGGAGCGGTCGGTGGCTGACGGTATAATACTGGTCGGCGATGCTTCACGGGTCGTAGACCCCATAACCGGCGGAGGGATAGTCAGTGGCCTCAAGCAGGGAAAGATCGCCGGCGAATTCGCGGCTGAAGCCGTTGCCGAAGGTAGAACGGATGCCGAATATCTGAAGAGATACGAAACTTTATGGCGAGATAAGCTGGAGAACAAATTGTGGCGCAACTACATGGCAAAAGAAAAGGCCATGGAGCTAAGCGACAAGATGTTCGATAAGATAATCGATGCCCTCTCGGAGCTGGATCTGAAGAAGGTAAATGTGGAGACGGTACTGGAAGGTGTCCGAAAGAAATATCCGGGTATCATGGAAGAGATCGAAAAGATGTTATGAACTGGAGAGAGTTGGTCTGCCACGGCCGCCGTGATAGATGCCTGCGAGTTGGACATAGAGTTATGCCCATATGTGCCAGGTGTTTTGGTTTTTATACGGGGATTGGGATCGGATTTATCCTGGGATCATTGTTAGTACCGGATGTAACTCCGACTTGGCTATTCGTCCTGACAGCTATGGCTATCGTCCCTATGGCCATCGACGGTTTTAGGCAGGAATTATTTTCACATGAAAGCTGCAATGCCATACGCTTCTCAACCGGTGAGCTCGCGGGAGCTATGATCGGCTTAGATATATGGTGGATCCTGGTGGTTGGTACTTGACGGGAAAGATTTAATTTTGATGTATTCGGTGTCAATATTATGGAGCGAGAAATATCCGGAGTGATCATAGAGTGTGTTAAGGGAGACATTGTGAAACAGCCCGATGTAGCAGCTATCGTCAACGCCGCCAATGCTCAGTTACGTATCGGCGGAGGTGTCGCCGGAGCCATACATCGAACCGCAGGGCCCGGGTTGGAGGAAGAGTGTTTGCCCTTGGCGCCCATCGAACCGGGAGAAGCCGTTATCACCAGCGGCCACAAGTTACCGAATAAGTACGTTATACACTGCTTGGGACCGATATTCGGTAGAGATAAGCCGGAGCACGAGTTGCTGGCAAACTGCTATCGCAACGCACTTTTGCTTGCGGAAGAGTACGAGATCGAGTCGATAGCGTTCCCTGCAATATCCACCGGAGCCTTCGGATATCCTGTGGAGGATGCTGCGGAGATATCTCTGAAGACGGTATCGGAGATGGCGGATGAACTGGAGAATGTTAAGCGGGTAAGATTCGTGCTGCACAGCGACCGTGATCTAGAGGTACACGAAAAAGTTCTGGCTGGTTTGTGATCGATTATTTGACCAGATATGCCATGTATGGTAATATTTCCAATCCTGTTTTTGATGGGAAAGTTAAAATTAGGAGAAAACGTTGTTAATTATATGAAAGGTAAAAATGATAAGCTCGCGGAAATAACAAACATCCTCAAGGAACATGAAAATGAATTGAGGAGAAAGTACGGAATCGAGAAGATCGGGGTCTTCGGTTCATATGTGCGGAGCGAGGCTGGTGTAGAGAGCGACCTTGATATACTGGTTGAATTTTCAGAGGATGCGGATGTGGGTTTATTGAAATTTGTAGAGATAGAGAACTACCTGAGCGACCTTCTCGGGGTGAAGGTTGACTTGGTGGAGGAATCCGCACTGAAGCCACGAATAGGGAAGCAGATACTGAAAGAGGTTGTCTACTGCGCAAAGTGAAACTTTTCGAACTAAAGTTTCGCTTTCCACATATACTGGAATTGCAATGCAATTCCATCTATATTTGGAATTCGTTCCGAATTCCGAAAATATAGGTTGAAGACACTTTTTTTACAAAAAGTCACGTCTTCAACTATACGCATGAGGGAAGTCGGGGATTACATTCAGGATGTGATCGACGCCGCGAACAAAGGCATGAAATTTGTTGAGGGTATGGACTATGACGCTTTTTGTAAAGATGATAAAACCATATATGCCACTATCAGGTCGATAGAAATAATTGGTGAAGCAGTTAGGAATATTCCAGATGAAGTAAGAGAGAAATATCCGGAAATCCCTTGGAGGGATATAGTAGGTATGAGAAACAAACTAATCCATGCATATTTCGGAGCGGACACCAAAAGAGTTTGGACCACCGTTACAAAGGAGATCACGCCTTTGAAATCAGCATTCGAGAAAATGCTAGATGATCTGTGAAAATTAGTCTTACTAGAGATGTTGTCTTAGTTCATTTCTGTAGGCGATGATCTTTCCATCATGTTTCAACCGACTGTCGTATTCTCGATGCATAGTAGTGCTGCACAGCGACCGTGATCTAGAGGTACACGAAAAAGTTCTGGCTGGTTTGTGATCGATTATTTGACCAGATATGCCATACCATCCGGGTGTATTCCGACATCGATACGCTCGGATCCTTCGGTTAAACTATCCATATCTATTACGGAGATATCGTTGGTCTTGTTGTTAGCGACGTAGGCGTATCTGTTGTTTCTGTCGAAGACCACACCACCGGGCCATACGCCCACGGGTATCCGTTTGACTTCCCACGGCTGTAGTTCTCCCTTCCTTTCAAAATCTGACTGGACAACGGAAAGATCGCCGGATTCTCTGTTGGGTATCAAAGCGTACTTACCATCGCTGGAGAATATTATGCGTATGGGAAGAGTACCAAGTCTTCTTTTATGTAGGGTTTCGTAGTTCTCCGTATCTATTACGTAGAGTGTATCGTCCTTCTGGTTGGCGACGTAAACCGTTTCGCCGTCGGGATGTACGGCCACTCCTTCGGGCCCTTCACCGACAGGGAAGTGGTTGATTATTTTCTCTTTATCTACGTCGAGCACAGTGATGTTGTCGCTGCCGATATTCGGCACGAATATCCTCTTTCCATCCGGAGAGAATGATATCATGTGGGAATACTGCTGATAGGTGGGAAAATGCTTTGTTATCTCGTCCGTGGCGGTGTCTAAGATGAATATTCTGTTGCTGTAAGTAGAAGCTAGATACAGATGCTTACCATCCTTGGTTATACCCACACCATGGGGGAAGTTGAATTCTTCGTGCTCTATGGTCTTCACTATTTCAAAGGTATCGTTATCCATGACGTTGACTGCGTTACCCAGAGAACATGAGATGTAAGATTTCTTTCCATCCGGCGTGATGGCTATCTCATGGGGGTTGTGAGCGGTATCGATCTTTTTTATCTCTTCTCTCGTTTCCAGAGAGACAATAGAGATACTGTCTTCGTCCTTGTTCAAAACTATCAGATATTCATCCATTTTATCCACATCTTGAAAATACCGTAGGGCGTAATATAATTTTTCCAAGTTTCTCGGATGTAAGCGGTAAGCTTTTTATCTGTTTTCACATTGAAAGAACCATGGACTTCTATCGACCGGGAAATAATTTTCCCGCTGTCTCCGTTACCGGTACCCGATGTCAGTTGAACTGCCCCCACTGCGAAGCAAGATACCTGGAAGGTATGAAGGCTGTCGATACACCGGAGGAACTTTATCGGTTAGCTATCGGACTGGCCGAAAAAGGTAGGAAAGGCTTTCTGCTCAGCGGCGGTTGTGATATACAGGGAAAGGTACCTGTGGAGGAGTATCTGGAAGTGATCGGGAACATAAAGGATGATACCGATCTGATGATCAACTTACATACCGGCTGGATAGACGAAGATATGGCTGTGAAGGTAGCGGATACCGGCGTCGATGTGGTTTCCTATGATATGATCGGCTCTCGGGACACGATATACGGCATATACGGTATCGATTTGGGTCCGAAGGATATAAAGGAAGGATATAGAGCCCTTGAATCACTTGATGTTACAGTGGTACCTCACATCACAGTCGGACTGGATAGAGGAGAGATAAAGGGCGAATTCAACGCCGTAGACCTGGTATCCGATTCCCGTAGATCGATAATCAATTCGCTGATACCATCGAAGTCCTTCGGACATAGTATCGGCGATGAAGATTTTATGGCCGTTCTGAAATATGCCAGAGATGAAATTGAGGAAAAAATAATCATCGGATGTATGAGGGAAAGAGGCAGACCGGATCTGGAGATATCGGCATTGGAACTGGGTGTAGATGGTATCGTGATGCCTTCTAAAAAGACTGTGGAGTGGGCGGAAAAACACTCTTCCATACAGTGGTATGAAGGTTGCTGTGCGGTCTATACATAGATGGTATCTTTCGATTGCTTTCGCTTGATGTTGTACAAGATGAATATCCAGTACGCGTACGCTGCTATGAATCCTATGGCAAGTGTTGCAAAGGGATACACTCTGGTTCCGGGTAAGGTGACATCGATATTATAACGAATGGTGACTTGCTGGTTCGACGTTAGAATAATATAGTATTCGTTGAACCTGAGAACTGGCATATCGAACTCGAAATCTTCTGATATAGTTGCTTCTTTAGGATGGCCTACCTCCCGATTGAGTGCCATCACGGTTTCATTAGCTTCGTAATTTTCTATGGATAACAACATCACTTCTACCCTGGCCTCGTCGGGTCCCATGGAATCTATAACCTCTATGGTGATAGAATCAACGGTCATGAAGTCATATCGTCCTCTACTGGTGAAATATACTGTTTCTTCGCCTGAAAAGGTCAACTCACCGGAAGAGGATACCCGGTTTTCTACCTGTTGATGTATGAAGGGAGTCGCGGCTAAAACGAAAATGATGATGCTTATAACGATGATTATGTACGCTTTCTTTATAGATCGGTGTGCCATCAAAAACTTAGCACTTTGGCTTTTTCTATATTTGATCTCCATCAATCTGAAGGCGAATGTTTCTATGGCCAGTACGAGAAGCCATACCATAGTGACCAAAAGTGGGAAAAATACCGGTAAGTAAAACGGTTTTAGCTGTGCTCCTGTGAAATATAAAAATAGAAAGAATATAGCGACGATGGCGATACTCTGTGGGATATAGGCCATCTTCTCCAGCTTTTTTACTCTTATTATCTGGTAGGTACCTTCGAGTCTTTCCATATCCTTTTTTTTACGCGCCATATTATTACCTAGATACGTTCAGCCATACTATATAACAAGTTATTTATAGAATTTTCGCCCGGAATTTAGAGATGATGAAAGGGGCCGCATATTCGGGAACCGTCATCTCTTCTTCCAGTTTGAATTCTTCGTTAGCCAGGATGATGCTATCCGTATCTGGGATCTTTTCTAGCTTTAGATGTTGTACGTCGTCTCCTAATGTACTCGGTATGGCCTGTGCTAGAGGATCAAAGTCTTCCAGCTCATCCAATCTTATCGGAACTACTGTTAAAAAGGAACCACCGTGTATGGACATAGGTAGTCGTATCAATCTCTTTGTGTCACCGGTGACCGGTTCGTCGGTGGTGCCCACCACTCCTTCGCCGACTTCCTTAACATTGTGTTCGTCCAGTATACCGTCTATTATTTTAAGGAACCATTTTATGCTGGCACCCCTTTTCTCAGACAGATAGTCAAGGTTTCCATCCTCTGCGATATTTTTCCATTTTCCTGAGACGAAGAGTTCCTCGTATAGTTTTTCAGATCTTTTCTGCGCAAAATTATGCTTCTCCATCATCTCCCTGAGAACGTCTTCTCTGGGCATATCCGACCATCGGGTCAAAAGGTCGATTATCAACTCTCTCATACGTCTCATCCAGCCTCCGGCCTCTTCGGGAGGAAGATTGTAACTGGTGACGTATTTTCCGTGGCCCATGAACTCGTCGACTTTTAGTGAAGTAGACGGAAGAACCGTTTCGTAATCGAGACCCGTACCGGTTATGTGATCGACCAGTTCTCTGCGGGCCTCCCTAGACATGCCGATGACGTCCTTGTTACGAACGTGTATGTGATAACCCCGGTGACCCGAAAAATTGACACTGATATTCTCTGATTTAAATCCAAAATCTTTCAGTAAGAACTCGTTTATCAACAAGAGTGTTTTTTTCTTCACCAGTTTCAGCTGTTCGGTATAAGAAAGCTCTGCACTTCCGGGAAGATGATCCGCATCCAGGTCGAATACCAGGTCCGCTCCCAGCCAATCTTTGTCCTTCATAGGTACTTGCGGATTGGTATAGTACGCCGTAGAGTAATAGCAATGGATCGGTAATTTATTGATAAGAAAATTCAGTATATCGTCCTTGCTTTTGAAGGCCACCGGACGGTGCATCCCCCGGCCTCCGGGATATATGAAGGCATATTCTCTCAGGGTGAATCTAGGAGGTAAAAATTGTACGTTCTTAGTAGATCCTTTTAGCTGCGAGTAATGATCCTTCAACACTCTCGATAAGAACAACCTTGTTTTTGTTTCCGAGTCCACGAATGTAGATTAGGGTGCTGATAAAAGGTTTTTTTGGTGTGTGCGTGAAATATTTACTTTTTTAATATCTCCGCCGGTTTAATCACCGAGAGAAATTTTATTTTATGAAAATGTCTGTCATATGTACAAATTTTCTTAATACCACGGTTTTTACAGGAAGCGGCATGGATAGCATCTCTAGAGGTCACATCGAATTTATGTAATATTTTGATCGCTTCTTTCATATCTATCATTTCGACACTATATATTGTATCCATCAAACATGATATGTATTCTGCAAGTTTTATACCTTCAGATTTCTCTCCGATGTGTGTATACCGATGTAGGACCTCCTGAATAACTTCCACGTTGATGGCTGTTTGAATCTCGTTCATAGCTACAAGTTCCAGAATTTTTACAGAATTATCCTTATTAGAGTGTTGATCTCCAGCTGCATACATGAATATGTTGGTATCTAAAAAAATCATCCCGTGGCACCTTTGATAGTCTCTTCTTCCATCGTTTCCCAATCATCTACTGGTAAATTCATCTTCTTTATTTTTTGTATGAGTTTTAACTTATCGGATCGCTTATCCAGCATATCTTGGACTATTCTATCAATGTCGTCCCCAAATATATCAGTCAATCTTTTTGGTATATCTACAGATATTTTTTCCATCGTATAACAATCAAACCTATGTATTAAATAATTTTCTAAAATATCTGATTTGTAAAGTATTATCTTCATCACCTTGGATAGATAGAGATATTCCATAGTATGGTTCGTAACCATGCTTCAATTTCTCTAAATTCGTCTTTAACACTAGCCAAAGGATTGCCGTAAGCAATTTCAAATGGTGTTGGAATAGAAGTGAACCTTTTGTTCTCTACTTCTATACACCAGTTCTATCCTTACCCTTGCCAGCTTTGCCTGACCATTTTTTATTACCCGCTAAACTCGTAATGAAAAAACACCACAAAATCAGAGATTTTCTTCACTTTTTCGTTCCTCGCCACGCTCGTAACGAAAACTAAGCGGAATCGGTTCAGATTACGTGGCATTTTTTCTTTACACAAAGCAAGTAATAACAAAATCTTTATTAAGTACGTATGACAAGTTCATGCTCATGCGATACTTGGCTAGAACCCTGGGGCTGTTCTCCTTTATGTTCCTACTCTTCGTTTCCGTGGGATACGTTATAGGAGGATACTTCATGGGCGACTGGATAATGGGCTCCATCATGTTTCTTGCCTTTGCAGCCGTTTTTAATGTGATCGCATATTTCTTCAGTCATAAATTCATTTTACGGAGATATAAGGCGAAGATAATAGAAGAATCCGAGAACCCAGGGCTCTTCAACATAGTCAAAAAGGTGGCCCTGGATGCGGACATACCCATGCCGAAGGTCGCCATCGTACCCATGAGCCTACCCAACGCTTTCGCAACCGGCAGGAACGAGCAAAACGCCATCGTAGCGGTTACCGAGGGTTTATTGAAGCTGCTCAACGAGGACGAACTGAGAGGCGTTATAGCCCACGAGATAGCCCATATAAAGAACAGGGACATGTTGGTGATGAGCGTCGCCGCAACACTAGCCGGTGCCATAGCATTCATGGCTAGGATGGTGTGGTTCAGTATGTTCTTCGGTAGAAGACGTGTTCACCCAGTACTCTTGTTGACCATGATCCTGGCACCCATAGCGGCGATATTGATTAAACTGGCTATATCAAGAAAGCGTGAGTACTACGCCGATGAAGAAGGTGCGAAGATATGTAAGAATCCGAACGCTCTGGCCGACGCACTTGAGAAACTACACTATCAAAATTCACGTAATCCTATGAAGGGAGGCAGCCCGGCTTCGTCTTCGCTTTTCATCGTCAATCCATTCCCAAAGAGCTTCTTCGTTAAGATGTTCTCTACCCATCCACCGGCTGAGAAACGTATAGAGCTGCTGAGAGAGATGGCGGCGGATTTCAGCTACCTATAATTCTGGAATAATCTTAAGTATTTCCTCTTCGTACTTGCATCATGGTAAAATACTCGGCTCCGGGAAAGATAATACTTTTCGGGGAACACGCCGTTGTTTTTGGTAAACCGGCCATCGCGATAGCCGTGGAGCGGAGAGTATATGTTGATGCCGATTTCAACGGATCCGATATCAGCGAGGTAAACGGGTATCCGATAGACCATAAGTTTCACAGTTATATCATAGAGGCCATAGAAAAAGTTGGTTTGGAAAAAAATCTATCTATCGACACCGGTGGTAATCTTCCCAGCGGAGCCGGTCTTGGTTCCTCTGCTTCGGTCACCGTAGCCGCCCTTGGAGCACTGCATGAATTAAAGGGTGATAAACCGGATAAAGAATCCATCGCCAAGGAAGGCTTCGATATAGAATTACAGGTTCAGGGCTCGGCCAGTCCCATAGATACGTCTACGGTTACTTGTGGTGGCGGTGTTATGCTGTCAAACAAAAAAAGAGATGGATTCCTATGGAAAGTGAAGAGGGAGGAAAAGTTCTGGAACGTCCACAAACGGGACATACCGGATATGAATCTAGTGGTCGGACATACCGGCATACATGCCCCTACACCGCCGCTGGTGCGCAAAGTACGTGAATTCTACGACAAAAACGCCTTTGCAAGGGAGATAATAGAAGAGATCGGTGAATTGGTGGAAGAAGGCAGCGATGCTTTAGAAGAGGGAGATCTAGATAAATTAGGAGAGTTGATGAATAGAAATCACAAACTACTAACGATATTGGGTGTCAGCCATACTATGCTCGACAGACTGGTTAAGGCCACTGCGAAATACTCCTACGGCGCAAAACTGACCGGAGCCGGAGGAGGTGGTGCCATGATCGCACTTACGGATAGACCGAAGAAGGTAGCTGAAGTCATCAGACTGTGGGGGGGGAATCCATACATAGTTTTGTCCGCTACAGAGGGGCTTCGTCGGGAAGATTAGTATTTACGGAGTGAACTACACCGCCCCAAGTGACGTTGCTTCCTACGAGTACAATGCCTGTTCTTGTATGGCAATGCCTGTTTGTCGTAGATTATCAACAAAACGTTGATAGGCTGTCCACAAGCCATTCT
>SKVC01000068.1 GCA_007129655.1 Thermoplasmata archaeon | reverse complement strand
CTACTGCCGGAGACGGTGCGATCACGGGAGTAGACCTTTTTTATTCAGTAGATACCGACACGTCTTGGACAACCATCGAGACCGATGTGCCGGATACCGATAACTACACATGGACGGTGCCCAACGAAGATAGTACGGAATGTCTCGTCAGGGTAGTCGTAAAGGACGATAACGGATTGTCCGGTTCCGACATCAGCGACGATTATTTCACTATCATAGGAAGTGCCCCTCCGGAGATCGTTCTTACCCAACCAGCAGGTGGCGAGGAATGGTATCCCGGGGATCACGAGTACATAAATTGGACTACCACAGAAGGCGACGGTAACATCACTCACATCGACCTTTGGTACAGTACCGATGCGGGCGTCTCATGGTCGGAAATAGCCAGCGGTCTCAATGATACAGGCTCTTACGGATGGTCGATACCCTATGACCCCAGCACAGAATGTTACGTAAGAGCACGGATCTACGACGAGCTAGGTATGACACACACGAATATGAGTGCGGAATTCACCCTCTTAGAGCTTGATCCGATCGTCGTGACCGTAACTCGCCCGGAGGGCGGAGAAACCTGGGATGCCGATACCATGGAAACGATAACGTGGCATACCGACAACGGTGGATACGACGATATCGAAAGGCACGAGTTAAGGTACAGCACGGATAATGGTACTTCTTGGATTGAGATAGATACCACTCTATCCGGTGGGGCCGGTGATCATATCTACGATTGGACCATTCCGGATTTATATAGCGAAGAATGCTTGATACGTGTTCATGCATTCGGTCGAAATTCACAATTCAACGTCAGTAGCAGTGGTGAAGGGACCAGTGGTGCTTTCACCATCATCGAATCCCCACCGGAGCCGCCTACCGGACTGACAGTTGAGCACTATGGTGTACCCGGGGATGAAGAACTCGTAACAAACGGCATATTCGACACCAATTACGAGCCGTGGACATTAACAAGGCCATCTACCGACGGTGCATCCGCATGGGACGGTACACAAACTAATTCTGCTGATGGCAGCGGATCGATAACTAGTTCAATAGCCATCAACGCCAGGACTGCGGTTGTTACAGAAGAAGGCCTATGGACGCAATCCATCGGACCCACTGCAGATCAGATTACGGTGAACGGTGCCTATCGCATCACACGTAACAACATCGCTGGTAACATCATTTACAATCGAGGTACCATCGAGATACTGATTAACGACACATCGACTGGATGGCAGACCATATATTCCACCGGTCAATTGACAACCACCCAGGGTTGGACGAGCTTCGGACCTGACGCCACTTATACACCGACCGGGGAGGTAGATCAGGTAAGGGTAAGACTTTTAGTTGAGATAGAAACAGGGGGCGGCGGTACGGTACCCAACACCGAGTGTTACCTCTGGGCAGACGATATTAGCGTAGAGGCTGCTGCCGGGGGAATTGGAACCGATGACAATCTACTTTCATGGAACGCCAGTTCCGACGATCCGGACAAGGTGATACACTACAACATATATCGGTCTGATTCTTCTGTCGGTCCGTGGGATGAGACTACACTTATAGATACTGTAAACGCAAACGGCTCTGCAAACTACAGTTACATAGATCCCGGACGAGGTACTGCGGATGCAACAATCTGGTGGTATGTTGTACGTGCAGTTGACATACACAACCAAACGGACGGCAACGAGAACGAAGTTCCTGAAACAGGCCCTTATTGGTGGACAACCTTCGACATAGACCTTTTCGCCGGCGGTGATGCAGACGGTTGGAACTTCGTTTCTTTTAATCTTGAACCGGAAGATACCTTGCTCACAACGATTCTGGACGGTATCGTCTACGACAAGGTGATGTACTACGACGCCTCGATCGGTAAATGGCAGAGCTATGTACCGGGAAGAGCCGAGCACTTCAACCGACTGAGCAACTGGAATCACAGCATGGGTGTCTGGATACACGTAACCGAGAACGCCACACTGATCGTAGAGGGGGTTACGTTAGCACATACGGACATCACACTGTATCCCGGCTGGAACATGGTCGGGTATCCGAGTTCGGCAGCAGGGAGCGGAGTACCGGTTGAGATAACGAAAGTGGGTTACTTCAATTCAACCGCTACGTACAATCTTGCATACGATCACGAACCGACGCTCTTCAACTTCGAACCGGGGCAGGGCTACATGCTCTACAACGGTGCGGACTACAGTGTAACATGGACGGTAGAATATTGATCCCCCGGCAGACACTAAGAATAAATATATCCCTACCATTATAGCAGTGATAGCATGAAGGTTATACTGGCTCAGAAGAAGCATAGACTCGGGGATAAGGAGTACAATCTTAAGATCATCGAAGAGACCGCCGCTTCAACGGACTCGGAGCTGCTGGTCTTCCCGGAGATGTTTTTGACCGGATATGGGATCGGCGATCTTTACTGGACGGTAGCAGAAGAGATACCGGGGCCATCTTCGCAGCGGATATCCGATGCGGCGAAGGAGAACGATACGACCATAATATGTGGTATGCCGGAACGACCGGTACCGGATATCGGGAGGTTGTACAACTCGGCGCTGGTGGCTACTCCGGACGGGAAACTGGATGCATACCGTAAAACGTACCTGGCTAACTTCGGGCCCTTCGACGATATGCGATACTTCAAGCCGGAATCAGAATTGCCTTTGTTCGATACACCGCTCGGAAAACTGGGAGTTGTCATATGCTACGACGTCTTCTTCCCGGAGATTACCAAGTACTACGCTATGAACGGAGCCGATATGATCGTGTGCATCTCCGCATCGCCGTCGGTTACCAGGGAATTCTTCGAAGGCGTGCTTTTGACAAGAGCTATCGAGACCACTTCCTTTGTGCTGTACGCCAACATGCTGGGGAGGGAAGAGCAGTTGATGTTCTGGGGAGGAGATACCGCCATATCGCCAAAGGGTAGACAACTGGCTAAAGGGCCTTACTTTGAAGAAGCACTGGTGGAATTGGATATAGATATGGAGGAATTACCAAAGGCCAGAACCGGAAGACCGGTGCTGAGCGATACCAGACCGGACGTATTGGTAAAATTGTTGGAATGATCAGAGTATAGTAAACAGCACCAGCACAAGAGCCATAACGATTATCATGTATCTTATCGCGTCGGTGACGGGAACCCTGCTCAGCAGTCCGTCGGCCCATTCTAATTTTAAACCGGAGATGAAAGGGGCGAAGAAATAACCGATAAAAGCACCGCTCATAGAAGTTACAACCAACACTAGACCGTGTATATTCAGATACGGGTAACTACCTTCGAACACCGCACCCGGCTGGATCGCACGTACCGCCGGGAACACGGCGTTTCTCATCCATAAAGGCGATAGTGCACCTAGAAATACGCATAGGCCCGCAAGAACCACGAGAGGTATCAGCATGCTTTCAGGCGGAGAGCTTAAATCTGATATACCGGAGGAAAGAGCAAAGATTCTAAAAAATGAAACTGCGGTGAGAAGGTACGTAAGGATCAGAACGATGTAAACCGCTGGATAGCGGGAGGATGCTTGCAGTATCATACTGCCGCTGTAATAGCCGTTGAGAGGCGGTATGCCAAGGATAGCCAGGGTACCGATCAAGAAACCCACGGACAGTAATATATTGGATCTCAAAAGAGGTAGCTCTCGGATGTCTCTGGTTCCGTGTACATACGCAAGGGTTCCGCAGGATAAGAACAGCAGACCTATGAAGAACGAATGATTCACCAGGTGCATGACGCCTCCGGCGATACCCAGGGGACTCCAGAGTGCGATGGAAACTACGATCATACCCATCTGACTCATGGTGAACCATGCCAGGATCCGTTTCAAGTCGGTGTATTTCAAAGTCATCACCACTCCGGTAAGAGCGGTTATGGCACCTAAAAACACCAGTATCCAGCGGATCGGTAACGTGTCGAATCCGATGGAAAACAACTTTATCATTATGTAGAGTCCCGTCTTTATGGTCAGAGCAGCTAATATGGCCGTCATGGGGGTAGGAGCATTCACATGGGCATCGGAGAACCAAGTGTGAAATGGTATCAATCCCATCTTCATGCCTATGGCGATTATAAAGAACGAGAAGATAATGTTTCTAGTTCCCTGGTCGATGTAAGGGACTGTACCTCTTAGAGCACCAAAGTCCAAAAAACCGGTGTTGAAATATAAAAGGCCGATACCGGCCAGGAAGAAGAACGAGGCCGTAGAGCCGATTATCAAAAAATTGTAACTCGCTCTAAGGGATTCTTTAGTGCCTTTGTAAGTGAGAAGGACATAGGTACTGATTATGGTGAGTTCGAAGAATACGTAACGGTTGACGATGTCTCCGGCCATGAATACTCCGTAAAGACCGGCGGCCATGAAGAGAAACAGAAAGTTATATCTGTTTCCCGAGGGAAGTAGTCTCTTCTCTTCCAGAGAATATAGGAACGTAGTTACGGTTACTATACCCGCCATCAACACCATCAGGGCGGATAGCCCATCTACAACGAGAACAAGACCGTACGGACGGGGCCAACCCCCCATCTCATAGACTACGTTAGTATCTGTTCTGTATATGTAAAGCATCAGTACTAACGGTGTCATCAAAGATACTAGAGCGATAAGATCCCTGTAAAGTTCCTTTTTAACGAAGGGATTGAGCAGCCCCATTAATAACGCCCCTAATATGGGAGTGATCACCACGAAAACCGGGGCATGGGACATCATTCATCATCACCTTCGAAATATTTGGAAACGTCCAAGGTCCCATAGCTTTTGTACAATCTGTGAGCGATGGCCAGCCCCAGGGCAGTTGTAGCTAGATTGATCACTATCAGTGTGATCATTATGGAATGTGGTAATGGGTCCATGGTCATCACTTCCGAGGTCATCAGAGGCGCTTCGGCACCGGGTATGTAACCTATGGAAACGAAAAGCAGTATCACACCGCTGCCCATTACCGATAAGGACATTATCAGCTTTATGGAATTTGTGTTATTGGTTAATCCATATAGACCGACGAGCATCACCAGCAGTGCGATGTTCAGTCCGTTGAGCATTTCACCACCTCCAATTTGAAGAAGAATATGAAAAGTGCTGTTGTTCCTGCAAATACCTTCAAAGCTACTACTATATCGAGCAGTATGAGCATGAAACTATTATCTGGCCAGAGATTAGTCAGATAGGCTCCTCCTACGAAAATACCGCTGAGACCCACGAGCAAAAAGGCGAAGGCACCGAGGATATCGAACCATTCCGTATGAGATGCCAGAGCCTTGATTTCTTCCGTGTCATGGGTTACTATGATCAGAATTATGCCGGATGCGAGTATCATACCTCCGGGGAATCCGCCACCGGGAGATAAAACGCCGAACAAGGTGACATAGGCACCGTACATGAGTATGAAGGGAGTCAATGCCCTACCGGCGGTGTTTATTATGGGGGAACTCAATCTTTTTCACCTCCCTTTTTCTGTTCGCTGAGTATTAAGATACCGGCGATGGAAACATACAATACCATCACCTCGCCGAAGGTGTCATATGCCCTGTAATTCAACAAAATGGATTCTACGAGATTGATAGAGCCGGCTTCCTCGTAGGTTTCAAGGTAATACATATGCAGCGGGGATTCCTGCTTATCTTCATGTTCCAGGTCTAATCCGTGTAACAAGATAACTGCAATGGTCAATAGTAGAAACAAAGTCAGTATGTTCTTATGCACCGCTTTCATTCTGTAACCCCCAGTTTTTTGATGACTACTAAAAACAAAATTGTAGTTGCCGCGCTGTTTACCACAGCAAAGGTGAGTGCAACATCCAGGGCTCTATACAGATATATTATAACTATGAGCAGCAGAGAGGCGATGGCGAGGAAGACCAGTGCATTTATCAGATCTTTTTCTATAACTACGAGTATGGATGTTCCAAGAAAAAGTATCAAGAACAATTCCATTATCACGGATCTTCACCTCTTTTCTCCATATCTTCAAAGGGTGCCATGCTACCGCTATCACCACATTTATGTGCCGCTCGTGCTATAGCGTGGGAGATTATCGGAGAAGTTATCACCACCAGTGCTATGACCAGGATCATCTTACCTGCATCACCAATGGGTACACCCCGGAGCAGTAAACCGATGATGATGGTGATGGTCCCTCCCGTGGAGGCCTTGGAGCTGGCATGAAGCCTCATGTAGATGTCCGGAAATCTTACCAGTGCGATGGAAGCTGTTACAAGGATCACCAATCCCAGAGATATGAAAATGTATGATACCACTTCCAGTATCATTCAAAATCATCTCCTTCCAGATATTTAGCGAAACCGATAGTGCCTATGAAGTTAAGCAAAACGAATGATATCGCTATATCAACGTAAAAACCAAGGCCCGTATCCACGCTCATCAGTATGAACACTATCGTTAGCACTAAACCGGCTACGTTCAGTGATATCAATCTGTCGTATATGGTGGGCCCTACAAATAGTCTGTAGGAGGCTAGTAAGGCCACGAAGATCAAGAATACGGAAATCGCAGTCAGTAGCGTCATCTGAATATCCCCCTGATCAGTCCGTCCCATCGGTTGATGGTATTCTCTATGTTCTCTTCCAAATCGTCAGATTTTAAATAAGAAAAATGGATGTAGAGATAGTACCAACTTTCGTCTCCGGATTCAGCATCTATCACCAGCGTACCCGGGATAAGAGTTATCAGGGAAGATATCAGGGTGACTTCCGCATCGGACTCAAGGTTGACTCGCACTTTAACTATCCTAGGCTCTATCCGCATAGAGAGTGACTGGTAAAACAGTATAGCGTTGGCGATTATCAACTGTATGATCACATCTAGTATCAATAGGACAGTATTCCCCATGGCCTTGAGATATTCTAGGGAAGAACTTTTGCTTTTCACCGTCCCTCTGATAACGAATCTGTGAACCGTAAAAGTAACCGCACTTGCGGATATTATTCCGGCAGCAACAGTTATGAAAGATATGTTTTTGAAAGTCAATATTGAAAATAGCGTACCGGTTAGCAGAAACCAAAATAGCAGTAGAAAAACATCTAGTAATACATAGTGCCTTTTATCTGCATCCGCTTGAGATCTCTCAGAGACCTTTCCCACTGATTCCATCGTCTGACATCCTGTCTGCTCTACCTATAGATGTCGATGGTATAAATTTATCTGTATCTTCAACCCATATCCATCTGCTTGACCAGTTCTTTTAAGATCTGAGCGTGTTGGAGTTTCGGATCGATGCTTAGCAGTTTATCGAGTACATGCAGAGATTTTTCGTGCTTTTCCAGGGAAAAGAGCGTCAGTGCTTTGTTGAAGAGTGCGTCTTGGTTCCTAGGATAATCCCTGGCAACTTTATCATAGTATGCAAGGGCTTTATGATGCTCGTCGCCGGCGTAAAAAGCGTTACCCATCCTTATGTATATCTCCGGTCGCTGGATGGTTATAAATCCGCCGGTGTCACACCGTTCGATCAGCTGGTGGGCCATGGAGACCAGTTCTTTTTCTTTTTCGTTAAGGGTTATCTCTGTATCCATCTCCAGTCTGACAGGTAGATGTAATACAGAAAGGCACTGATGCAGTGTGGAAAGCATGTCCTCACGGTTCCGGTCGTAAAGTTGTGCCGAACGAAGTGTAATTATGGCACTTGACAGGTCCTTTTTCCGATGATCTTCACCGTCACCGATAGAATTATCTCTGCTGTCACCGTAAACAACATGATCTGACACGTATCCGCATACTTCACAAACACCGTCGGAGACACCACCTCCGCAGAGAGGACAATCATTCATCAAAAATTGTATTCTACGTGTGGATTTAATACTTATGGTTATTTATCGCAATTTTTCTTTATCAAAAAGCCGAATATGTATGAAAAAGATTTTAAACTCGGTACCGATACATGTGTTGATTGATATGCTAGAAGAAGTATCTGAAATGATTGGACTTCAGGTTTACACGAAGACTGGAATGTTCCTCGGTACAGTGAACAATGTAGTTGTCAACCTCGAAGAGGGAAAAGTAGACGGAGTGTTCGTTGGAGATACGAATCCGCTGCTGGTGGAGGACTCTAAGAGTGTAAATATACCCTTTAGATGGGTAGACGCTATCGGAGATATAGTATTATTACGGTACTTCCCGAAGAGGGTTTCCATCTCCAAAAAGGAGAAGCCTGCAGAGCAATAAGGTAGTGTGTTTATGTCTCTTAATGTCCCTGAGTCCTGTTACATTGCAAAGAATTCGACCATTGTAGGTAACGTTACTCTTGGAAAAGGATGCAGCGTTTGGCCCTATGCCGTTATCAGAGGAGACGAGAACAAAATATTCATCGGTGACGGTTCAAACGTTCAGGATTGCTCAGTTGTACACGTGGATTACGATCACGAGACCGATATAGGAAAGGATGTTTCCATAGGTCACGGTGCCGTTGTCCATGGTTGTAAGATCGGTGATGAAGTTATAATCGGGATGAATTCATCCGTTCTCAGCGGTGCGGTAATCGGCAAAGGCTGTATAATAGGGGCTAACGCGTTAGTACCATCGGGTATGGAGATACCGGATTATAGTATCGCTGTGGGAGTGCCAGCTAAGATAATCAAGCAAGGAGACGAAGGCATACTCAAAACAATACGTGCTAATGCAGAACACTATCACACACTTCGGGATGAGCATAAATCCGGTAAATACGAAATATACTGATCAATTTTCATTGGCCAAACACACGGATATGTAATGATTGTTTCTTTCCCAGCCCGGCCTATGGACAAAAACAGTCTTAAAATCTGCGAGGGCTTCTTGTTTTTTACCTAATCTAAAGTTTGCGATACCTCTGTAAAAATAATGTAGTGGATCGGACCCTTTTATTTCGATGGCTGATTCGATCTCTTTGAGGGCTGCTTTGAATTTTCTCTTCCCCAACAAACATATTCCGATGCCTAAATGTCCATCGGCGTCCTCCGGAGCTTCTTTCAATACGCTATCGAATAATTTTTCGGCTTGGTTATACTCTCCTTTCAAAAATTTAACTGCACCGGCCATCTTGGGATTATTGGATAGAGGAATCTCTGAAATTTCATAATGATAATTGCCAGAAACTCTTCTAATATACTCGATAATACTGTCATCCTCTTTGTCAGACAAGACTATTTCAGGAAAAGACAGGATGGTTTTTGAGAAATAGGAGGATTGTTCCTTCTCTCCCAATTCATGCGCAAGTAACGACAGCGACTCTAGTAGATCATCACCTGTATATCCTAAGGATAAAGAGGTGCGCCAGTTTCTTCTTGCTTCGATCGGTTTATTTAACTGATAATAAATGCATCCCTTGACGGCATATGCCCGTGGTTTAACTTCGATAGATTCGACTGAGCTTAGATATTTGAGTGCTGTGTTATAATCAGCTTCGATGCCCTTGAGAATTCCAAGGATATAATATGCGATATCCTGCCTTTCAGTGTTTTTAAGAGATTTCAATTCTTCATCTTCACACTTTACACCTAACGAACCGCAAAAGATACTTCTCAGAATGATACCTTCGGGCTGACGTGTATTTGTCAGAAAACCGTTGGCTTCGAAATCGTCAAGATTTGAGATCGCTTCGTTAACGGTTTCCCATATATCGGGATCCGTTATCTCTAGAGATTCGATAATATACTCAAGAAGTGATCGTATTACTTCCGAATTTACTTCACCGCTTTCCTCTTTCCAGAAGGATATATCCGCCGGATGCAGAAAGATCGGTGCGAATTGACCTGCGGATTTTAATTTTTTGAGTATTTCTCTCTTCGAAGGGTCGTAACCGCCTTTTTCTAGAGCTGTTTCAAACAAAGCAAAGGCTTCGTCTCCTTCTACACTTTCTGCTAGTGCAAAATAAGCGGGCCAAAATTGGTCATCTAGAGCTAAAGACTCTCTGTAACAATCTGATTCTAGTTCATGGTCTCCAGTATGTTTGAACATTCGTCCTAGGATATACCAGTTAGCGGGAGATGTTTTAGCAAGAAGACCCTTTCTGATTAGAGTTACAGCTTCAGCGTATAGACCGATGGCGGATGCCGAAACAGCGGCTAAACGATAATTCCGGTCGCCAAGATAGCCTAAACTTTTTTCATGATGGCTCAGTGCACGCTCATGTTCTCCCTCTGCGAAGAATAGGTCGCCTAGTCTAGTGTGTACCTCTCCGACGGCTGTTTCCAATTTCAAAGCTTCTGTATAATGATCCTCGGCCCCCCTAGTATCCCCGAGAATACGTCTCATGTCACCGGCATCCAAAAGTTTTAAGTGACTTTTTTTCATCCATAGGTTGACCGTTAAAAGTATTGCAAATAATGTTGAAGTTAACAGAGCTATGAACAATACGATCGTTATAACTCTCTCTCTTGTTACAAAGGGAAGATACTCGGATGCCAGTGGAAATAATAATAATATAAAAAGAGAAAATATCCAGGTCAGCATGAAGATACTTTTTCTGCCTAAACGACCTAGTTTATTGTAGATTAGATAAATTCCCACTGCAGCAGTTATTATGGTACTTACCAATAAGAGTATTATTGTGATTTCGAATCGACCGTAAACAATCCACCACTCTGCCTGTAGTATGGTCAAAGTCAGGCTGGATAATAAAAGAACTCCTGCGATAAATCCGATCTTATCCACAGAGTAATCGGATAGCGAAAAGATAAGAAGTGATGTTAAGATGGTAAAAGAAAGCATAACCAGCAATATATTGTGTAATATGACTTCCAAATACCCAGGTACGATAAAAGATAAAAGTACCAAAGAGAGTACGATCACTTGGGAAATTAGAACGAACTTGATAGTAGGAATTCGACGTGTTATCGACTTCAACTCTATCGTGAGTTTTTCAGATACCATCGGAGGATTATAACGGCTGTGATTTATTAATTTTGCCTGGGATTATACTTTAAAAAAGTAGAATACCCGACAGTGCACCAAAATACCATAATGCTACGAATATCACTGCAATAAGTATGAGTACGGCCACGCATTTTAGCAACTGCCATACCGCCCAGATTATCGCTATGAGCACGAAAATTGCTATCAGAACGAGAGCTATTATCAAGGGTGACATCAATTATTAATTTACTTGTTGGTATATATAACTTTGCCATATATCAAGACGGAGATGAGAACAGACAGAAAGAGTAACAGAAAGTTGAAACCGGGTGTTGATTCTTCTGCATCTTCACTATCTTCGAGAATACTTTCCATCTCAATGTAAAGATGTTCACTCTCTGAGAACCCCTGCATTCTGGATAGTTCCGTGCCATCATGTTCAGTTATAACTATCTCCGGGAAGGATGAAACTGCGTACTTTTGAACCAAACTCGGTCTAGAGGGGGCTTCTATCTTTACCATAACGAAATCACGGGATATATCGACTATAGAACCCTGGGAGAGGACTT
>SKVC01000114.1 GCA_007129655.1 Thermoplasmata archaeon | reverse complement strand
GGAAATGAACCTCCGTCGTCGTGAAGAGCATCTATCCACCGTATTGGTTTCCATAGGAGATGCGGTGATCGTTACCGATGAGGAGGGAAATATAGACATCATGAATCCGGTAGCGGAGAAACTGACCGGTTGGAGTATGGAGGAAGCGAAAAAACAGCTTTTAACAGATGTTTTCAAGATAGTGAACGGACACACCCGGGAAGCGGTGGAGAACCCTGTTGATAAAGTACTTAAATCCGGGAAGATCGAGGGGTTAGCCAATCATACCATGCTGATCTCTAAAGACGGCAAAGAGTATCAGATAGCAGACAGCGGTGCGCCCTTGAAGGATCGAGAAGGGAACGTGTCCGGTGTGGTTCTGGTGTTCAGAGATGTTACATCAGAATATGAGACCAAGGAGGACCTGAAGAAGTATTCCCGGGATCTGGAAGAGCGGGTAAAGGAATTGAACTGTTTATATAAGATAAACCGCTTGATGAGGGATGAAAATAAGGACTTCGATGATGTGATACATGAAGTCCTGGATGTGATCCCTGAAGGCTTGATGCATCCTAACATAATCGAAGTGAAAATTGATCTATATGGAGATGAATACACCACCGATGGTTTTGAAGAAACAGATTGGTGCCTGGAATCAGATATTCGAATAAAAGATGAAATCGTAGGTCATTTGAAAGTATGTAATACGGAGAAAAGAACGGATATCGACGATGATCCGTTTTTGAAGGAAGAGAAAGAACTGATAGATGGCATCGCCGATGTGATATCCAACCTCTTAAAGGAAAGAGAGTCAAGTATAGAGATAATGGAAAGTGAGGAAAAATTCAGAACCTTTGCCGAAGGCTCGGCGGACGCCATATTCATCACGGATCAGAATGGAAATTATATATATGTAAATCAAACCGCTTCAGATATGCTCGGTTATGCAAAAGAAGAATTACTGAGAATGAATATCATCGATATCTCGAGAGAAGAAGATGTTGATGACAATCTAGATATGTTCAAAAAATTATTGGAAGAGGGTAAAGGTTTCGTCGATATCGCCCTCGTTAAAAAAGATGGAAAGGTGATACCTGTTGAACTTAATGCGACCTTGTTACCCAACGGATTAGTGTATGGCAGTTGCAGAGATATCACCGAAAGGAAGAAAGATGAATACAGGAAGGAGTTCCAGCTTGAATTACAAGAAGCCGTTGCCGAGATATCGTCCCGCTTCGTCAACATATCTGAAGAAGAATACGATGATGTGGTGGAAGATTCTCTACAGAACCTAGGAGAGTTATTTGACGTTGACCGAAGCTATATGTTTCGTTTCTCGGAGGATCAAAAAACCATGGACAACACCCATGAATGGTGCTCCTCCCACGTGGAGCCGCAGAAAGAGCGTATTCAAGATTTCCCTACGAACGAGATGCCGTGGTCCATGTCCAAATTGTTCGATCTGCAAACTATACATGTACCGGATGTAAGTAAGTTACCTCCTGAAGCGGAGACGGAAAAGGCTGAATTTGAATCGCAGAACATAAAATCGTTGATATGCCTACCGATATACGATAGATACGAAAAAGCCATCGGGTTCATAGGGATGGATTCCGTCAGAGAAAAACGTGATTGGTCGGATCAAGAGATACAGATGTTGAATGTGATCGCTGAAATAATCGGAGGTTCTTTAGCTCGTCTCGAATCACAACATAAGCTAAATTACCGTTTGGAAATGGAATCGTTGATCGCGGATATATCATCCAATTTCGTTCAGTTACCTACCGAAGACTTGGACACATATATCACTGAAGCATTGGGAACTATGGGGGAATTTGTCGATGTCGACCGCAGCTATATCCTCATGTTTGATAAAAACAGAGAATTGATGAGCAATACCCATGAATGGTGTGCCGAGGGTGTTGAATCCTATGCAGATATGCTGCAAGATCTTTCTCCTTCCCTTTTCCCATGGTGGATGGATAAATTGGAACGATTCGAAAGTTTTCATGTATCAATAGATGATGACCTTCCTCCGGAAGCCGTAAATGAGAAAGATATCTTGGAAATGATCGGAATTGATTCTTTGATCGTGGTTCCGCTGGTATGGAAAAATTCTTTAAAAGGTTTCGTAGGATTCGCTTCGGATAACGAAAAACCACATTGGCCGAAGGAGGACCTTTTACTGCTGGATACTCTTGCCGTTGTATTCATCAATGCTATCGAACGTAAAAGAGCCGATAAACTGCTTATGCACAATGAAGAAAAGATAAAGAAACTCTACGATGCTTCATCCAAGATCAGCGGTATAGATGATCTAAATGTACTTTACGCAACCTCTGTTGATATTGCAAAAGATATATTGGATTTTGATCTGTGTACTATCGCTATCGAAGATAATGGAATGATCACCGTTAAAGCCAGTACGGACCCAGAAGAAATAGATGACGTTTCACTATCAATTAACGAGGGCATAGCCGGTAAAGCATTCCGAGATAAAAAGTCGTATCTCATCAGGGATGTAAAAAAGGAACAAGGTGCTAAACCTTCCGATGACAAATTAAGGTCCGGGTTGACCATCCCTCTAGCCGATGTAGGTGTATTCCAGGCCCTTTCATACGAGAAAGAATATTACGACGAAGAAGACCTGGAGATAGCTGAACTTTTCGTTTCTCACATAGAACAAGCGATTCACCGAATACAAATGGATGAGCGGGAGGAATTTTTGCACTCTTTGTTAAGACACGACGTAAAAAACAAGGCGCAGATAGTACAGGGGTATCTTCAATTGCTGGAAGAATATGAGTTGGCTGAAGATATGCGTGAATTGATCGAACGATCCTTGAAAGCGAATCAAGACAGCGTTAATCTGATCAACAAAATCAGATTGTTAAGGATGGCACAGGAAGAGACCGTAAAGGATGTTAGCATCTCCGAAGAGATACACGAGACCGTTGACAGCCTTACGACCTTTGCAGGATCAAATGATATGCGGATCGAAACTGATTGCCCTCAAGAAGCTTGTAAGGTAAAGGCTGGTTCACTTTTAAAAGAAATATTTTCT
>SKVC01000061.1 GCA_007129655.1 Thermoplasmata archaeon | reverse complement strand
TAGCTATATATTCGATGTCCATCGGATTCTTCGGTATCTTCAGGGTTCTAGATTCCAGCTATAGGGGAACCGGCCATACGATGCCGGCCATGGGTCTTGAGATATTCAGGATCTGGGGGTTACGATTGTTTCTATCCGCTCTTTTTGCACTCCCGTCCATACCGCTGATAAACTTCGGATTTGACATGGGTGTGATGGGGATCTGGGTAGGTATGGCACTTAGCAATCCGATAGGTGCCGCTGCGTCTTACATGTATTTCCGTACGGGAAAATGGAAGAGGAGAACTATCTGACAATCAATTTTTCGTTGATATAGCGATCAATCGTTCGGAATTTTTGCCATAGTTAGAACGGTGTAGGTCTCCATATATCTCAACAGATGTAAAACCGGCTCTTCTCAGCAACCGTTTTAGTTCGTTCCGGGAGTACAGTTTGTACAGGAATCGGTGCTCCATGACTTCGCCGTCTTTTATCAGTATCCAGTTACTCTCTAGATACTCGTCCTTAAGAAAGCGTTCTTCAAGGAAGAATCCGCCATCTAAGCGGCCCCAATCCCTTTCGGTGTAGATGCGGTTTAGGATCTCTTTTCCCATGACATCTAGAAGAAATTTTCCTCCTTTTTTCAAAGAGTTATAGACGTTTTTCAGTACCTGGTAGTTATCGTAATCAACTTCAAAATATCCGAATGAAGACCAGAAATTGATCACGGCATCGTAGTATTCCTCTCTAACAAAGGTTCTCATGTCGCCCCGTATGAATTCTACAGGTAGCTCTCCGGCATTATCGGAAGCTTCTTTCATATACGACTTGGAAAGGTCCAATCCGGTGACTTCGTAGCCCCTCCGTGCAAGCTCAAGAGAATGTCGTCCGATACCGCAGGCTTGGTCAAGTATCTTGTCACCTTTTTGAAGTTCCAGTAACTCTTCGAATCTGTCCACCTGTTTACTGGTTTTGTCCAATCGCTCTTGTGGAAATAGAACGGAACGGTATTCTTCCCAGAACCATTGGTCTTCGAACCAGTCCTTTTCTGACATCGAAGGTAAACAGGAAGTACATACTATATGTATTTATTCAAAAATTGATCGAAAATAAAAGAGGGGTACGGTGTGTGGATTCAACACCTATCCATGTTCAGACGTAGGTACTATATAAAATCTATCCAAGGAAAAATTTATCATGGAGATACCCACTTCCAAAAGCATGGGTTATCGCTCCTTCGGAGTAGATAAAGGAACAACACTCTATAAGAGATGCTTGGCCTTTGTTATGGCACTGACGGTGCTGCAGATAATACTGGTAGGCTGGGGTATCAAGGAGTATCCCGAACTGAGACAGTTGTTCTTCGGCGAGGATTGGACCTACGAGTATCTAACGGCTATATTCTACATCGCAGCCGGAGGGATGCTGCTCTATACCTTTTTCAAATTTCCACTCTCGAAAAGATACAAGCTCTTCGTTCTTGCCTTCGCTATACTGTTCCTATTCGTTGCCATGGAAGAGATAAGCTGGGGACAGCGTATATTTGGGATAGAGACTCCGGAAACCATAGCAGAGATAAACGAACAAGACGAACTAAACATACATAATCTGCATACGGACCTTTTTCACGTACTGCTTTGGGCGGGCAGCTTATCCTTAGGGGTGATCTTACCACTATTGCACGAAACTTTAGAGCCTATAAGGCGTCTGGTAAAATTCTTTGAATTCCCGGTGATGTCTCCGGATCTCAGTTTCTTTTTTCTACTGCCTGTTACCTACTATATGGGGCATAGATGGGTGGAACCGAAGTTGGTTATCTTCATCATATCCACCGTAGGATTGTTCGTTTTCTTACATCTGCCTCAGGCGGAAAGTTACGTAAAAAAGCTGCCGCCGGTGTGGGGTAAATATCTCATATTGATCATACCCATATTAGCCATTGTAATGTTCCAGGTACATAGATATCTGATACCTTTAACGGATAACAAAGCCGGGCAGGAAGCTTCGGAGATGGTTCTTTCCTTTGGATATCTGATCTTTGCCTGGGCGGTTATGAAAAAGGTAGAATTGTTTTCTGAAAAAAATCCGTAAAGTATATTAAACTACCTTATAGGTGCAAGTGTTCCACGATGGTTATCAAAGTAAGCAACTTAAGGAAGGAGTTCAACGGAACTATGGCACTAGACGGTATATCGTTTCAGGTAAAAGCAGGTGAAGTATTCGGTCTTTTAGGGCCCAACGGTGCCGGTAAGACGACTACTGTTAAGATAATGTCTACCATGCTTCTTCCCGACGAAGGAACCGTCGAGATCGGCGGTTACGATGTGGTTAAGGATCCCAAAAAGGTTAGAGAATTGGTGGATATAATCACGGCGAGGGACAAGTTCTATCGGCGATTGACGGCTTATCAGAATATCAGTTTCTTTTCTAAACTTTATCAAGTCGACGATTGGAAGGAAAAGATGGAAAATTTCGGCCAACGACTGGGGTTGGAGAAAGAAGATTTAGAAAAAAGGCTTGGTGATTACTCGACCGGTATGAGACAGAAGCTGAATCTAGTGCGAAATCTAATAAGAGATACACCCATTCTATTTCTTGACGAACCAACACTGGGGCTGGACCCGGTTTCAAGCAGAAAGTTCAGTAATCTACTTAAAGAGATAATGGAAAAAGAAGAAAAAACCGTTATATTCACCAGTCATAACATGTACGAGGTTGAGGAGTTATGCGAAAGGATCGCCATACTCAACGAAGGTAGGATCACCTCGGTGGGAGAACCCAAAGCGTTGAAGAAACGTATATTCCCCATGCGGCTTATCGAATTCACTACCACCGGCAAAGATGGTTTCGAACTCAGCGATGAAGCTGTTGATCATATCGAAAGTGAGGGGAACCGATTCAGGGTCTATCTCAAAGACGGAACACGGATACATGAATTGATCGAAAAGATAATGAAAACCGTTCGTGTTTCGGACCTATCTGTTAAAGAACCTACGCTTGAAGAGGCATTCATCAGGCACACGGAAGAAGAAGAAAGCAAATCCAAGGGGGGTAACACATGGATGTAAAGGGATTTTTGAAGATATTATGGGCCTTTGTAGTACGTGACTGGCAGAGACGTTGGTCCTACAAATTGAACTTTATCGCCATGTTACTTTATCCTATCGTTTGGGTTAGTGTATTCGGGGTCCTCGGAAGAACCATCGATGATGCCGGAGGTACCGGTGCCCCGGGTGGGTTTTCTACTTTTATGGTGATAGGTATAATCACTTGGCGCTTTATCCGGGTTGGCTTCTTCGATTCGTCATTGAGTATAAGATGGGAACAGCATATCGGGACTTTTAAGAATATATACATGCTGCCACATCATATAATGATACCCATATCGGCGACTACATTGTCGGGATTTACAGTTTCCATGGTGAACTTCGTTGAGATGTGGATCGTCGCCGAACTAGTATTCGGTATAAGTCTTAATATAACTGTTCCTTCATTTTTGTTTCTAGTACTCGCCTGGCTTTCGATAATAGGTTTTGGATTTGCCATAGCGGGTATCGCCATACTTTACAAGGAGATACAGGCCGTGTTCACCGTCATCTTCTTTTCATTTCAATTCTTCTGCGGTGTATTTTATCCGGTTGAAGTTTTACCTAAATCGGCTCAGTACATCAGTCGTGCTATACCTATCACATATGCTTTGAGCGGTATGCGAACGAGTATCTCACACGGGTATATCCCGAGAACCGATCTACTGGTAATGCCGATAGCAGGATTGATAGGTCTGGCTGTCGGATTGATAACCATGCATCTATGCTTGAAGAAGGCACTGAAAGAAGGTAAGCTTGAGCGTTACTGAAAAAGGCGAAAGAATAAAACAGTAGTGATCCATTAACTATTTTATGAAAGAAGAACAATCAAGGCAAAGTCCTCCACCGCCATCCGGTATTTGGCTTCAGGATTTTTACAGGGTAAAGAAAAAGGTTCTGACCATAGGAGAGAAATACAGGATCGAAGACCGGAGCGGGGACTTGTTGGGATTCAGTAAACAGAAGATATTCAAGCTGAAGGAAGATATAAGGGTATATACCGACGAGAGTATGAGCCGGGAATTATTCAAGATCCAGCAGCAGCAGATAATCGACCTATGGGGTACTTTTGCCATAATGGATTCCAACACGGACGCCATACTGGGATATATAAGAAGAAAGGCGGTTCAATCTACCTTTGCCTGGGATGAATGGGATGTTTACGACGCAAATAATCAATTGATCGGAGGGATACATGAATCAAAAGGTAGTGGTTTGTTAAGAAAGTACATGCCCGGAGGTATGCTGATCCCCGAGACGATGACTCTGAAACTAGGTGGAAATCCAGTAGCAGATATCAATCAAAAATTCAAACTGATCGGGGATATATGGGAACTAGAATGCGTGAATCTACCACCGCAGTTCGATAGACGCGTACTACTGGGAGCTCTTATTTTGATGGCGAAGATCGAAAGGAAGTACAAGTAGGTGAATGATAAATCTATTCAGCATCTTTGTTGATATGATCCACTCTTGCCTTTTCATCGGGTAAGTCTTTGCCGGGGTAATCGACGTTCTCCAGCTCTTTTATGCACATCTCTACCACAGACTCAGGATTGTTTTCGAAATCAATCATATATTTTTCAGGATCATCCGAATTCTTGTGTGCCAGCCATCGAAGGAAAACTGCTCTGTGTTCCCATGAATTCCTTAAATCCTCGAATATTTTCCCCTCTCCATCCTTTAGCTGTTCTTTATCTATTCCTTTACGCAAAAGGATCCTATCGAACATGTAACTATGGCCACTGAAGAAAAACCAATCATAATGTTTATCCCAGAAAAATATCCTGTTGACAATCATAGATGCTTCATGTTCACCGACGACCTCCATGATATCTATGGTACGGTTGGCGGATGCATCATCAGGCTTATTCAAAGATACCACGATATCGAGTACGTTGTATATTCCTTCTTTTTTATCCGGAGGTAAAGAAAGTACCTTTCTTCCTAATTTCGGAAAATCATCAGACTCGATACTGATCAGAAGCCTGTTTTGATCATCCGTTTTTCCCAATTCATCGAGTATAAATGGTATGGTTTTCGATGAATCGAAATGCTTGGTGGTCGGTTTCTTAGATCTTGGATATAATTCCATCAGAGCTTCGATAAAAGTATTGGAATCGTCTTTTTCTTTACAAAACAGGACTATATTAAAATCGTTTTCCAAAGCTAGCCATAGATAAGACAAAGCCTTTGGAGATATCACTCTTTCACGCAGTAAATCTACTGTTTGTTTATTTCCTTTAGGTTGCATATCAACACCTTCTTTTAACTAAAGAGCTAAGATTAACTATCCTATTTATAATTTATCATATATGTATATTGATCAACTATAATTGTCAATATCTAAAATTCTTTTTATGTTTTTGTTAAGCTCGGATAGACTCTGTGGATGGTAAAATAGATGAGCTTTGCATCTGCAATCACTGGAACCGAAATCCGGGATGGGTTCTGTAAAATCTCTTACCTTTTTAGCCAAAAGGCATTCCTCCTCAGATCCACCTAGCTTGACTTTTACGTCTACTATATCTCCGTGTTCCAGAAGATAATCTATGTGCCAATGCTTTTTCTTTTCCTTCTTTAGATGTCTTGATATACGATTTTTCAAACCGTTTTTTGCGGAACCTACGTATAGATAGAATCCTCGTTTGAAGGGTACTTTGCCCAGGGCTCCAACCACGATCTCTTTGTCTTGATCTAAACGGATCACTAGCAGATATATTCCTTTGTCTACCATCCTACTACCTGCCCGTCGGCTCTGGGTTCGGTTCCGCCTGCATAAACTTCTTCGTACTTCCAGATGATCTGGCCCCTTCCGAATTTACTGCTTCGTGATGTATAATCTACGTTGTGCCCTTTCTTAGAGAGCTGTTCTGCTATGGTTTTTGGGAAATTTTGTTCTAAATATACCGTTTTATCCTTTTCCCAACGCCATCTTGGAGCGTCTAAAGCCGCCTGGGGATTCAGATGGAAATCAATGCTGTTCATGATCACTTGAAGATGTCCCTGGGGTTGCATGTAGCCCCCCATAACTCCGAAGGGACCGATGGGTTTACCATGCTGAGTTAGAAATCCCGGGATTATGGTGTGGTAGGTTCTCTTTCCGGGTTTGAGACAGTTTGCGTCTTCAGGGTTCAAAGAGAAAGTATGGCCCCGATCATGAAGTGCTATACCGGTATCTGGCACCACCAATCCGGAGCCGAATCCCATGTAGTTGCTCTGGATGTACGATACCATATTACCGTCTTTATCTGCGGTAGCAAGGTAAACAGTTCCGTGATCCTGGGGTTTACCGGGTTCCGGTTGGATCGCTTTATTACCTATGAGCTTTCGTCTTTCAGATGCATATTCCTCGGATAAAAGGTCTTCGAGGTTCACCTTCATGTGGTCTGGATCGGTGATGTACTTCTTGCCGTCGCTGAAAGCCAGTTTGAGGGCTTCTATCTGTTTGTGATATGTATCGATATTGTCCTTTTTATCGAATTTGAAACCCTTCAAAATATTCAAAGCTATGAGGGCTATCATACCTTGGCCGTTGGGTGGGAGTTCCCATACATCGTAGCCTCTGTAATTTACGCATAGCGGTTCCACCCAGTCCGGTGAAAAATGTTTTAGATCTTCTTTTGAAAGGAAACCGTTGTGTTCCTTTGAGAATTCGACTATCTTATCTGCGAGTTCGCCTTTGTAGAAGCTTTCAGCCATTGTTTCTGCGACTGTTCTCAAAGTTCTCGCATGGTCCGGTGATTTCCATATTTCGCCGATATAAGGGGGTCGTCCCTCCGGTGCAAAGGTTTCGAACCAGTGTTTGAATTGTTTTCCTTCCAGTTTCTTGTAACTTTCGTAGGCGTATTTCCAACTTTTTCCCACCACTGGAGATAGTGGGTATCCCTCTTCTGCATGATCGATAGCCGGTTTCAATATAGTCTCAAATTCTAGTTCTCCATGTTTTTTCGAGAGTTCCGCCCAGGCTCCAGGGATACCCGGGACGGTTACAGGTACGATCCCTGTTTTGGGCATCTCCGTATATCCGCGGTCCCTGACTGCGTCTATGGATATACTTCTGGGAGCAGGACCACTGGAGTTCAGTCCGTGGAGCTTTCCGTCCTTCCAGAATAGAACGAAGGCGTCGCCCCCCAAACCGTTGGATGTGGGTTCCAAAACGGTCAAACAGGCGGCCGTAGCGATGGCGGCATCTACTGCGTTACCGCCCTGCTTGAGTATATCTAAACCGGCCTGGGCTGCCGATGGATGCGACGTTCCTACCATGCCGTTTTTTGCCAAGATCATCCTTCTTTGAGACGAGTACGGATAGCTCGTAGGATCGTATCTCATGCGATACGTATCGAGGGAGGGCTAAATTACCTTTGTGTCGTTTTATAATAATGATGAACAACGAAAAGATATTTTTCAAATCGACAGGTTTGAATTGTTTAATTCAAGACGAGGGGATTATCAGTTCAGCGGTTAGTACGGTGTAGTTCACAAAGTACAACCCGTAATGATACGCATACGAGAAGAATGGAAAGATTAATCAAATATAAAATCTGTGAGTCCAAACGATGAATGATATTCAAGAAGAATGTCCTCTATGCGGAAATGACGGGAAAATCTTCTACAAGGATGTGTTTTACATGTGTAATGTATGTAAGGGCGTCTTCCGTTCTAAAAGAACCAGGCCCGATCGTTCTAAGGAAAAAGCACGATACGAGGCACATGATAACGATGTTTACGACCGAGGCTACCAAAACTTCGTTGATCCGATAACCAAGGCCGTTAAAAACAACTTTTCGCAGGAACATGAGGGACTGGATTTTGGAGCAGGCACCGGTCCGGTCATATCTAAGATCCTGCAGGATGCCGGGTACGATATAAAACAGTACGATCCTTTTTTTCATGATAACGATGAGTTACTCGAACAACGGTACCATTACATAGTCTGCTGTGAGGTTATCGAACATTTTCATGATCCGTATAAAGAGTTCAAGTTACTGAAAGAACTGCTGCTTCCCGACGGCCATCTGTATTGTATGACGTATCTCTATAGGGCCGATATAGATTTTCGTCTGTGGGGTTATAAAGATGATTTGACACATACTTTCTTCTACCAAAGGGAAACATTGGAGTGGATAAGAAACGAATTTGTATTTTTAGATATGAAGATAGATAATAGATTGATAGATTTTGTTTGCTGAAGCCTGCGAAGCACAAAAAGAATATTACTGATAGGGGATTGATCGTATGTATGAAAACTCCGGGGAAGTACAGTATAGAAACGGGACCCATAAGACCACCAAACGAAGGTAGCGCCGGCTCTCTGCTTATCAGAGCGACCCGTAACTGTCCCTGGAACCGATGTGTGTTCTGTCCATTCTATCAGGGCGAAAAATTTGAGATCAGAGATGTTGAGGATATCAAAAGAGATATCGACATGGTGAAAAAGATATGCAGCGGACAGTTCGATACATCTGATTTTTACTACGAATCCGTGTATATGGTCCGGGGTTGGTGTAAGGGCGGTGGGAAAACGGCATTTTTACAGGATTCTAATTCACTGATAATGCCTACAGAGCAGTTGATAAAGGTGGTGAAATATCTGAAAGATAGTTTTCCTTCTCTAGAAAGGATCACTTCATACGCAAGAGCGGATACCATACTTAGAAAGGAGCTCCAAGAGCTAATAGATATAAGAAAGGCCGGTCTGACCAGGCTTCATGTCGGCCTTGAAAGCGGAGATGAAGAGGTTCTTTTGCTGATTAAAAAGGGAGTCACTCCGGAACAGCATATTGAAGCTGGAAGGAAGGCAAAGAAGGCTGGATTTGAATTATCCGAATATGTTATGCCGGGTCTAGGTGGAAGGGAGCTTTGGGAACAGCATGCAACGAACACCGCAAGAGTGCTGAATAATATCGATCCGGACTACATAAGGTTACGACCCTTGACGGTGCATCCCAAGACAGAGCTTCATCAGATGCGGATGAGAGGTGAGTTTCAGATGACGTCTCCCCATGAGAGGTTAGAAGAGATACGACTGATGGTGGAATCATTGGAAGTTTCTTCGGTAATCTGCTTTGACCACTTTTTGAACGGCTGGAGAAATAAAGAAGGTCGATCGCTGTTCGATATGTCCTACACCGGTTATAAATTGCCGGATGAGAAGGAACGGATCCTCCAACTATTGGAAGAGGGATTAGAGGTACCGGAATCTATGCATTTCGACCCACGGAGATCCACCATGACTTCTCTATGAGTTCACAGCTCAGTTTTTTCTTCGTCGGGTATATTTTCGTCATCTTCAGTTATCTCAGCGGATTCTTCATCTTTCGGTGGTTCGGTCTTCTTGTTCATATTGAATAACACCGCCGCGATGGCTACGATAGCGATCAAGACAAGTAACCACCAGTAGTTTGAAACGAATCCGGGATCGATAGGCGTCTCATCTGGATCGTCGGGGTCATCTGGATCGTCGGGGTCATCAGGGTCGTCCGGGTCGTCCGGGTCAACCGGGTCAACCGGGTCATCCGGGTCAACCGGGTCATCTGGATCGTCCGGGTCAACCGGGTCATCTGGATCGTCGGGGTCATCAGGGTCGTCCGGGTCAACCGGGTCATCCACAGATACTGTAACACTTTCAGTACCAAACTCGATCAGGTGATCTCCGGCGTCGTTGAAAGTATGTGTGAATTCATGTTCTGCACTTCCCTCAACGGGTATCAAGAGTGAGTAGACCACACTACCGTCTATGATCACGTCGATGGTCCCTTCGGCGTCGCCCTCGTTATCGGCGCTAACGACTACGGTAACCTCCAAAGGTACTTCTCCGTAAACCGGAGAAACATCGAGTACAAGGTTAGTCGGTGAGAATACCCTGGTGAAAGGTGTGGCGCTTATTTCCTCAGATAAATTTCCTACGCCGGCCCAATTTACCGCACTGACTTGATAATAATAAGTTATCTCATTTGTCACATCTTCATCGATGTACTCGAGAACGTCGCCGATGGTAGTCAACAATGTCAGGTCTCCACTGGTTATACCACGATAGATTCTGTAATGAGTTACAGATCCACCTCCGTCGGATGCCGGTGCTACCCATTCCAGTTCAACCTGACCGTCGTCTGCGGTTGCAATTAAATTCTGTGGCTCCGAAGGAGTGGTAGCCGGGGTTGTATCGACTTCGCCGGTCAGTGTACCTTCTCCCTCTGAATTTACAGCACCAACTTGATAATAATAAGTCTCTCCGTTGATAACTTCTTCATCAGTGTACTCAAAAATATTGCCAACCGTAATCAACAATATGAGATCTCCGCTGGTCGTACCACGATAAATAGTGTAATTCGTGATATCTGAACCGCCGTCTGATTGCGGTACGTCCCATTCCAAAATTATCTGTCCGTCCCCAGGAGTTGCTACTAGATTCCGGGGTGATGAAGGAGTGGTAGCCGGGGTAGCGCTTATTTCTTCCGACAACTCGCCTTCGCCGGCCCAATTGACAGCGCTTACTTGATAAAAGTATGTGACACCGTTTGTTACATTTTCATCAGTGTAATTGAGAACGTTGCCGACGGTTTCCAGAAACGATAAGTTTCCGGATTCGATTCCACGATAGATAGTGTAGTTTGAAATATCTCCGCCACCGTCGGATTCCGGTGCTTCCCATGCCAAATATATCCATTCATCTCCCGCTGAGATATCTAAATTCTGTGGCTCTGAAGGTGTGGTTGCCGGTGTAGTGCTGACTTCGTCGGTTGGTGCACCTTCTCCGGCTGCATTCACGGCTCTGACTTCATAATAATAAGTTACGCCGTTGGCAACATCTTCATCGGTATAATTGAGAACATTGCCGATCGTAGTCAACAATGTAAGGTCTCCGCTTGTCGTACCACGATAGATTGTGTAATTTGTGATCTCTAAACCGCCGTCTGATTGCGGTAGGTCCCATTCCAAAAATACCCATTCATCTCCGGGAGTTATTTGAATGTTCTCCGGTGCCGATGGTAAAGAAGCTATGGTGAATTGTCCGGTTTCGTCGTGACCCGTTTTGTCATTTTGATCGTGAACGAAGATACGGATTATCGCCTCTGTTGTTTCGTTATCGGGAACGTTCCAAGTGTAAGTTCCCGTGTCCTCAGTCACTGTAACGATGGTCATCCATGTAACGCCACCATCGATGCTGTATTCGATATCTATACCAGCAATATCTGCATCTCCCGTGGTGGTCGTCCAGTTGATCTGTTCGTCTGTTCCGATAACCCATATATCTCCAGGATTCGGGTTGGTTAGTGTTATCGAAGGTCCGACCAAACTCCAACCGTCAGGCAATGTCCACGGATAATTGTCTTTATTGCTACCGCCTGTGATATCCCTAGGTTCATCCACGAGACCGTCGCTTCCCGGTTCATCCTGATCAGGACC
>SKVC01000077.1 GCA_007129655.1 Thermoplasmata archaeon | reverse complement strand
TTCGTAGATCCGCTCTTCTTCGGACCGCTAGATATAGACGAAAAAAAGCTACCTGCGGGAACCAAACATCCAAGATATCTTTTCCACGGAGTCGTAGAAGGGATAAGCGATTATGGCAACAGATTAGGGATACCAACGGTTGCAGGGATGGTTTATTTCGATGAAAGTTATACATCTAATTGCCTGGTCAACGTAGGATGCATCGGTATAGCCAGAAAAGACGAACTGATTAGAAGTAGAGTTAAGGGACCGGGAGACGTTTTCGTAATGGCCGGTGGTCGAACCGGACGCGACGGAATACATGGTGTTACTTTCGCCTCCGAAGAGCTGCATGATAAATCCGAAGAGGAAGATATCGGCGCCGTTCAAGTCGGGGACCCGATAACTAAGGAGCCGCTTATCCACGTCAGTTTGGAATTAAACAGAAAAGGATTACTTCAAGGTATGAAGGATTTCGGCGGCGGTGGACTGTCTTGTGTTGCCGGAGAGATGGCTCTTGCCGCAGGATACGGTGCTGAGATTGAGTTGGATGAAGTTCCGCTAAAGGAGCCGGATATGGCTCCATGGGAGATCTGGGTTTCTGAGAGTCAGGAACGTATGATGTACGCCGTTAAACCCGAAGATGTCGATACAGTGTTGGACATCTGTAAGAAGTGGGATGTAACCGCGGCAGTTATCGGACGTGTTATCGATGAAAAGCATGTTCGTGTGAATTACCATGACGAAAATATTATGGATATAGAGCTGGAATTTCAGACCGGTGGACCATCTTATTGCCGACCGACTGAAATGGTTGAACGTAAGACGGAAGAAAAAAGACCATCGGAACAAGAAGATTACAGTCAAACACTGCTAAATCTGTTAAGAAGCGACAATATAAACAGTAAGGAATGGGTTGTCAGGCAGTACGATCATGAAGTTAGAGGTAATACGGTGATAAAACCTCTGCAGGGTGTAATAGGAAAAGAAGGACCCGGAGACGCAACTGTTATCAAACCACTCGAAGAATCATTCAAAGGTATCGCGCTGACTACCGATGTGAACCCGAGGATATGTCAACTTGACCCAAAAAAGGGTGCGATGTCCACCCTGGATGAATGCTTCCGTAATCTGGTAGCCGTCGGGGCAAGACCGCATTCACTAGCAGATTGTTTGAACTACGGTAATCCTGAGAAGCCCGATAGACTCGGTGATTTCAAGATGACCGCAGAGGGTTTTAACAAAGTGGCACGAACATTAGGTATACCTTTCGTATCGGGTAATGTGAGCTTCTATAATGAAACCGCAAGAGGACCTATCAAGCCTACGCCATCTGTGCTGGCATGCGGCCTTATCGACGATGTCAGACAAGCAATAACCATGGATTTCAAAAGAGAAGGTAACATCGTTTTCATGGTAGGAGTAACTAAAGACGAGATGGGTGGGTCAGAATATTACCACCTGAATGAAGGAAACGGCGGGGACGTGCCTTCGGTGGATGTAAAGGCATTGGATACGGCTATGGATGATATACTCGGATGCATGGATGAGGGTTTGGTTAAAAGCTGTCACGATATTTCAACCGGTGGCCTTGCTGTGGCTCTCGCTGAGATGTGCATTGCCGGCGATGTGGGTATCCGTGTAGATGTTGATACATCCCTAAGAACCGACGTGTTTTTGTTTTCAGAAAGTAATACGCGGTGGCTGGTGGAAGTTGCTCCGGATAAAGCTGAGAAGTTCATGTCAAAATGTAACACACCTGTAACTATGATGGGGATAGTAGGTCGAAAGAATATACGGGTGGCCATCAATGGAAAGGAACGCTTAGACGTCGATGTGAGGAATGCGCGTAAAATTTGGAAGAATACTTTATGGGACAAGATGGCTTGATCAGTCCCATTCCATCAAAAAGAAACAATCTTTGTCTCCCATTCCTTCTTCGTTTGTAAACGTCACCGTTCCTTTGGTATTTGTGGCTAATAATGCACCTTCTAATGCACCCTTCCACGCATCGCAGGTGTACTTATCGATGATAACATCTTTGAATCTGGCCATGGCTCTTTTTTCTTGGATATCGATCGACAGGGTACCGTAAGAAAAGCCATCGTTATATGATTTAGGCACCTTTTTTAGTAATGTCTTTATGTTCATGAATTTTACAATGTAAGATAAGAGACCGAGGTTCTGAACACAATAACTGCTTGATAGACTAACGTATTTTTTCCCTTTGTCTGCCATCCAAAAATGAAGTTTTCTAAGAAATTCCGCATCGTACCATTCTTTATCATCTAATTCATCTAGAAGGATGCCTGCTTTAGTTTCGTATGAATCAACGCCTGCCTGGCCCCAGGTTTTTTTAATGTATTTGATATAGCCTTTTAGCACATCTCCCCGAACCTTTCTCTCTGTCATACGTAATATGAGTAATTTCAAAGTATTTTTATCTTTCTGATATAAACCTGATTCTGTGATTTGGCGATTATTTATTTATATCTTTGCTTTATTTTTCAATATAAAGCCGCCAAAATACCAAAATCTTTATATGAGACCGCATTTAATTTAGTATAACGGGGATAATACGGGCTAGTCGGTTAGAGTGCATCCCATCCCACCATCCTTCCATTCTAGCCCTTCCCCTCATTTTTTATTCCGAACAAAGCGAGGAATGAAAAAAAGTGGAATCTATGATTGCGCGGATCGTTGATTGAACGACATTTTTTACATATATTTAGTCACAACCACTGTGTGTAAATAATAACCAAAACCAATACCGCTAATAAAGTGACCCATATAGCGATGGCCTGATGTGATGCCTTCTTGGCTTTGTCTGCTTCCCACCACTGCCGGGGCTTTATACCCTGGAGGAAAAATGTGACCACTCCTGAGAGGTTGATGCATATAAGATTGATCAAGAATAGAGTGAATGCGCTTAGGGACAACATAGTATAACCGGCTCCGAACAAGATTCCGGCGGTGACAAGGGCGGGCAAAAGTGCCAAGGCAACCATCACACCTATCAAGGGCTCGAGTAGACTTCTAGTAAAGGCTATTGCACCGGCGATCCCGGCAGCCAAGGCCAAAACGATGTCTCCTAAACTAAAGGTTGAACGGGAAACGATCTGAGATGTTGTGGGATCTACATTCATGACAACTCCTATAAAAATCGATAAACAAAAGGCTAGAAGTATACCAAAAAAATTGGCTCTCATGGCTCGACGGGCCAGATCATAATCTGCTAAGGTGGTAGCCAGCGATAAAGCTATGTTTGGACCGAAGAGGGGAGCGATCACCATCGCACCGATGATTATGGCTATGTCGTTCCGTAGAACACCGAGGGCGGCGACAATCGAAGAAACCGCTATCAGAAGCACATAATATTTGGTAAAATCGGTTTGGTCGGAAACACTGGCATAGAGTTCTTCTCTACTTATTCCGGATATCTTTTCTTCTTTCTCTTCCTCTTCTTCGTTTTCGAAGATGGGATAAGTAGCCTTTATTTCAAAAAGTAGCAACCTAAAATTAGAGTGATGTGAAAATTTTTCTCCCAGTTTATCCAATATCATCTGGCTCTTCTCTACCGAAACGATTATCTTGACCAGTACCTGTTTCTTGGACACCCAATCATACCAAAAATCCAGCACAGCAGATTCTTCTTCCAGCATCTTCTCGGCAGCGTCCTGGTCTTCTGCGGGGATCAACATCTCTACTAAACGGAGCGACATCCTCAGACACCCCCTCTGTTTTTTGATCTTTTAGCCCGTTTGATCGCTTTCAATATCTCAAAACTTGCAAGGAATATGCCGGCTGCACCGAATACCTGGAGCCATCCGTACTTTCCGATACTAGCGAATTCCAAAAATGTGCTTATGACGGGTCCGTATACCCCCAGGAATATTAAACCGATTGACAACAATATGGAATACAATATGATCCGGTTAGAGAAGAAATTTTTGTTGAATATGGATTCGTATTCGTATCGTCTTGACATTATGTTTGCGAATTGACAGTATGCGATGGTCAAGTAGGTGATCGTGGTTGCTTTGGCATAATGTATGGGGGGTGAAACATCTGCGGTTAAGGATAATCCTTCGCGTATAAAGTAAAACCAGAAATTACCGAATGCAAGAAGGCCGATCATCAGTGCTAAAAATATTACTTCGGCTGAAGACCCCATGTTCAGTATATGGTCTTCCAATTTACGGGGAGGGTTTCTCATCATTTCTTTGGTAGGCGGATCGAATGTTAGTGTTGTCAACGGAACAACTTCCGCTAAAAGATCGATGGCGAGTATCTGTATCACCAGTATTGGCATGGCCCAACTTCCCCAACCCAAGAGTGCTAGTGCAGCTAATCCTGTTAATACCACCGTTAGCTCGGCGCCGTTGGTAGTCATTGATGCTAAAACAGTTTTTTTCAGATTGTTGTAGATGGTTCTTCCCTCTCGAACCGCATGAACTAAGGTGGGAAAACTATCGTCCAATAAAACCAGCTCGGAAGCTTCCTTGGCTACATCCGTCCCTTTCTGTCCCATGGCTACACCGATATGGGCCCTCTTCAATGCAGGTGCGTCGTTGACTCCATCGCCTGTAACCGCTACCACTTCACCGTCCTTTTCCAGAAGGTCGACTATACGCAATTTGTCCTCGGGATCAACTCTGGAGAATATAAGTGAATCTGCATTTTTCATACGCTTCCTTAACTCTTTGTCGGACATCTTTTTGAGTTCACGTCCCATTATCACCGGTGAAGGCTTGTGGTCTCGGGATAATCCTATCTCTCTGCCCACGGCTTGGGCGGTTGTTGAATGGTCACCGGTCATTATGAATGTACGTATGTGGGCCTTGCGGCATTCACTTATGGATTCCTTAACACCTTCTTTTGGAGGGTCTATCATGCCTACCAAACCGAGGAAGATGATGTCCCTTTCCACTTCTTCCATAGTGTAGTCTTTTTTATCGTCCTCCAAAACTCTGAATGCCATGGACAGAACTCGCATGGCCTTAGAAGATAATTTCTCGTTCACCTTCTTTATCTTCTTTTTGTCCTCATCGGTTATAGGAACTATTTCTCCATCTTTGAATATGTACTTACTTATTGAGAGTAAACTGTCTGTCGATCCTTTCATAGCAACTATGGTCCTGTCCTCCAGTAGATCTGCTACCTCTTTGCAGGAATATTTTTCGTTCATCTCCCTTACAGAGCTCATCCTCTTTCTTTCTGAATCGAAGGGGAACTGCAGTATCTCTAGGTTCTCTTTATCTTCATCCGGAGAGCGGGTTCCGATCTTGGTGGACATAGATATGAGGGCGGCTTCAGTAGGATCGCCGACGGGATACCATCCGTCGTGGTCTTCATCAGGAGGATGTATCTCCGCAGTGGACGCCATGGTGGCGGCATCCATCATTATCTCGATCTCGTCTATCTCTTCTTGGATCAAGGTTGTTCCATCTTCGTGCTGTATCTCACCCTTAGGCTCGTATCCCACCCCGGTGAATTTGTAATTTTTACCGTTAAACCACGCTCTTTTCACGGTCATCTCGTTTTTAGTGAGTGTTCCGGTTTTATCGGTGCAGATCACAGTTGTAGAGCCCAAGGTTTCCACCGCAGGTAGATTCTTGACCACGGCCTTTCTGTTAGCCAAACGGTTACTCCCGGTAGAGAGGGCCACGGTCACCTGAGCAGGCAGTGCTTGAGGTACGGATGAGACCGCGATTCCGATGGCGTATAGTAGACTAACGTATAATGTAAGGCCCTGCCATCGAGCGATAAAGAAAAGAGCCGTGCTGATGATTACGACTATGATGGTAAGATTTTTTGCTAAATGGTTGAGTTCCATCTGTAATGGTGATTGTAGGTCCATGGTGGTTTCGGTCATACCGGCTATCTTACCCATCTCAGTGTTCATACCGGTAGCGACAACCACTCCTTTGGCGTTTCCAGTAGCAACTGTAGTCCCCAAGTAAGCCATGTTGTCTCGGTCACCGAGTTGCGAAGCCTCTTTGATGGCCTTGGAATGTTTTTCCTGGGGCATGGATTCACCGGTGAGTGAAAAGTCATTGGTCCTGAGGTTGAAGGATTCCATGACCCGTATGTCGGCAGGTATCTTATCGCCTTCCTCTACCTTGATGATATCTCCGGGAACTAACTTGTCCTGTGATACCTCGCTCATCTCTCCGTCCCGCATCACCCTGGCCGGTGATTTTATCATCTTTTTCAGCTTTTCGATTATCTCTTCAGCCTTGTTCTGCTGCACGAAGCCGATCACTGCGTTAATTATCACGATTATGAACATGGCCGCAGCGTTACGATAGCTACCTAGTAAAAGGGATATGATACCGGCAACTATGAGTACCATCACTAATAACTCCTTAAATTGCGAGAGTAAAATGAGCCACTTAGGGGTTTTGTAGGTGGCCATCAACTCGTTTTTGCCGTATTTTTTTGATCTGCGTGAAGCTTCTTTTTCGCTCAGTCCGTTTTCATCGGTATCGAGTTCACCAAATACTTCCTTCACAGACATCCTGTAATACTCTTTCTCATCAGCCATGAGCGGTTCAGGTATAGATTGGTCTTATTTCATACTTTTCCCAAAGTTCTAAAAAATACGAAATATTTTTAACTAAATCTATTGTAGTACAGTCTGGAACTGATCGCCATGGATATGTCGAAGAAACAGGAATACAAATTCAAAAAGTCCTTAGAGAGCATAAAGGAGCTCAAAGGTAGAGGTACCGAACTCATCTCACTTTACATACCACCGGACAAACAAATACACGATGTAGCGGCCTATCTGAGGGAGGAGATGTCCCAAAGCTCTAACATCAAATCGAAGTCTACAAAAAAGCACGTCCAGGGGGCACTTAAATCTATCTTGGCTAAACTTAAGTATCTGAAGAATCCGCCCAAGAACGGTATTATTTTCTTCGTGGGCCACGTATCTACAGCCGGAGATCAAACAGATATGATCTCAGAATCTATGGAACCGCCACAGCCTGTAGAATCGTTTATGTACAGATGCGATTCGGAATTCTACATAGAGCCGCTGAAGAACATGATGGGGGAGAAGAAAAAGTACGGTCTCATCGTCGTAGATAGAAGCGAAGCGACCATCGGTTTACTCAATGGGAATCGTGTGGAAACACTGAAGAATATTCAATCGTTGGTACCCAGCAAGCACTCCAAAGGAGGTCAGTCGGCACAGAGATTCGAACGGTTGATCGAGGATGCAGCTCATCAATATTTTAAAAATGTCGGTGGAAAAGCGACGGACCTAATGCTACATCAGGAACTTGTGGGTATACTAGTCGGCGGCCCCGGTAGAACCAAAGATGACTTTGTCGATGGTGGATACCTACACCACGAGCTAGAGAAGAAGGTGATCGAACGATTCAATACGGGGTACACGGACGAATACGGACTTAAAGAATTAGTCAATACTGCGGAGGATACCCTTTCTGAACTAGACGTGATGAAAGAGAAGAAACTGATGAAACGGCTCATGGAAGAGATAAAAAAATCCGATGGCGGCTTAGCCACTTATGGTGAAGAACATGTGCGAAGGGCTTTGACTATGGGAGCAGTGGATACTTTACTTGTGTCAGACGGGATAGATAGAGTAAGAGCGGAGGTAGAGTGCGATGACTGTGGGCATAAAGAAGAGCGGACGATAAAGGGTCCTTCTATACTCCCAAAATGTCCGGAATGTGACTCACCCATGGAGATAATAGAAAGGGAAGATCTGGTGGACGAACTGTTCGATCTAGCAAGATCCCTTGGTTCCGACGTAGAATTGATATCGGATGAATCCGAAGAGGGAGAATTACTGCTTAACGCCTTCGGAGGTCTGGCGGCTATCCTCAGATTTAGGGTGGGGAATTAGATATGGAGTATGCCATCCTGGAATTAGAACGGGAAATTATCAAGGAAGTTTCAAGTATACTAGATATAGAAAAAGTAAATCTCGAGATACCGGCGAAAGAACGGGGGGACTATGCGCTGCCATGCTTTCCCTATGCTCCTCACCTAAAAAAAAGCCCGATGGACATAGCAGCCTCCATTGCTGAAGATATTCGGTTGGAGAAGGGGACGGTAGAGCAAGAAGGGCCTTATCTCAACTTTAAGATCAACGATGATTATCTCGTACGCAACACCATCGAATTGTGTTTTGAGATGGGAGAAGAATACGGTAGTATTGATCCCATAAATAAGAAGATGATAGTAGAGCACACCAGTGCCAACCCGAACGGACCTCTACATGTAGGACGTGCCAGGAATCCGATAATAGGAGACACCATAGCGAGGATATTCAAGAAGGTTGGTTATGATGTGGAAACTCAATTCTACGTAGACGATATAGGCCGACAGGTAGCCATATTGTCATGGGGTATGGCTAATATCGATGAATCGGAACTTCAAGCTTGTGAAAGAGATAAGATAGATCACAGGTTGGTAAGATATTATCAGCATGCGAATAGTTTGATGGAGAAGGAAAAAAAGGTCCTGGACGAGATAAAAAGTCTTATGAAATCCATCGAAGAAGGTGATGAAGATACGATAGAATCGTTCTCAGAAAATTCTGAAAGGGTACTCAAAGGGATGAAAGAATCTTTAGAAAGACTGGATATTCGTCACGACGAGTACAAGACTGAATCTTCTCTTATCAGGGATGGAGCCGTCGATGAAGCGTTGAAGGATATGGAGAAGCTAGAAGCTTGTGATCGAGAGGAAAACGCACTATACTTTGAAGATAAGAAACACAAGATATTCCTTACAAGAGGAGACGGCACCAGCCTTTATCCCTTGAGAGACATAGCATATCATATCTGGAAGGCGGAAAGAGCCGACGAATTGATAGATGTTTTAGGAGAAGACCATAAAGTGCACGGAACAGTTATGCAGAGCGCACTCAATGCTTTGGGTGTACGGCCTATCCCGGATATGATATTCCATTCATTCGTTTCCTTCGACGGGCAGCGTATGTCTACTCGTAAGGGATCTTATGTTACACTTGACGATATAATGGACGTTGCTCATGAAAGGGCCCTAGAGGAAGTGCTCAAACGTAGAGACGATCTGAGTATCGAAGAGAGTGATGAAATAGCAGAGATCGTGGGTATGGGAGCAGTAAGATACAATATCGTACGCGTACAGCCTGAGAAACCGATGAATTTTAAGTGGGAAGAAGCCTTGAATTTCCAGGGAAACAGTGCGCCTTTTATACAGTATTCCCACGCAAGGGCTGCTAGCATACTAAGAAAATGGGGCGGGGATCATGGAGAATTGTTATCTAAAGGTGACATCTCTAAACTGACGGAGCCTGGAGAGATAGAGTTGATACGGAAGATAGCTCTGTTTCCCAGAGAGATCAAAAATGCAGCAGTGTCCGAAGCCCCTCATCTGATGGCAAACTATGCATACGAACTGGGAGCGATGTTCAACCAATTCTATAGAGATCATCCGGTTCTAAATGCCGATGTAAAAAAATACGAGAGGCTTGCCCTTGTAAAAGCTTCTAAAATAGCTATTGGAAATGCATTGTACGTTCTAGGTATCAAAGCGCCGGAGTATATGTGAAATAGGTTAAATCATAAATGAAAATAAGAAGGAAAGGGTTTTTGTTTTAGGAATTCACTCTTCCTTTTTCTTCAGCATCGCTTGGATCTTGTCCTTGTAGAAGTACATACCAACAGTTACAACGATTATCACGATTGGCAGTACTATGTATCCTACGTACCTTCTCCAGGCCGGTGGTTCTACCGTAACTTCCTGTTCCATCTCGTTATCGTACTGCCATGCTGTGGGTTCCATATCGTCGGTTACATTGACCGTCAACGTATTGGTTCCATCGCTGTCTGGGGTCCAATCGAATTTTACCAATCGGTATTCGCCCATCGGTATGTTGTTGTTCGCCGATTCATCCTGCATCGATGTGTAGAATCTGGGTGTGATAGTTTTTACCGTTCCGTCTACACGGAATGTTACAACTACACTGGTGGCATTGGCGGTACCGTAGTTGGTAACGTTTGCTATCACTTGTACTTTTTTCTGTGTAACGATGTCGTCTGTGGACAAAGTTATCTCTGTGACTTCGAGATTCGGTGTAGGACCGGGCGTCACCTCAACTGTTCTTGATATGTTATGGTAGTTGCCGGCTGTGTCGGTTACATTTAGTGTTATCCTATAAGTGCCGACTGTGGTGAAGAATGTATAATTTTCGAGTAAGACTTCATCGGATCCGAATTCTGCTCCGGTTATCCACCACCATACAGTTACATCGCCTTCTACGCCGTCTATTCCTTCAGGATCGTAAGATTTAGACGCATCGAGTGTTATCTCCTGGTTCCTTTCTATACGCAGTACGGAGATATTTTCGCTTTCCTCTTCGACGCCGTCGTATTTGACTACGAAACGTGCTACAGGGTCCGTTACATCTAGTACGGTGATGTCTATGGTCTCTACATTCCAGTTTCCTAATCTATCAGTTATATTGAGTGAAACTTCGTATTCGCCATAGAGGCTGAATGAATGTGTGACGTTCATGCCCATGGCGTGGTTGCCGTCGCTGAAGTTCCATTCATAGTCGCGTATATCGCTGATATCTTCAAATTCGTAGGCGCTGAATTCGATCATCTGTCCTTCGTCGACTGTTGTGTTGTCTGCTTGTATCGTACCGGTAGGACCGGTGCCGTCGACTATCACTATCGTACTGTCTTCAACTATCAATCCTGCAGCATCCTCTACGGTTACAGTTACTTCATATTCCGCTTCCGTTCCAAAGCTATGAACGATCTTATCGCCGTATTTGTCTGCAATAGACCAGGAGTAGTTAACTGCGTCTTCTCCGAAGGGGTGCCAGAATTCAGCTATGAAAGTTACGTTTGCTCCCTGCTTAACAACGTATGTTTCGTTGTCTTTGCGATAGGCATGAGCATCTTCCTCGACAGAAACCTCTACTTCGCCGGTTTCTATCTTACGTACATCGAAGGTAAGATGTGAAACTCCCTCGCCGACGCCTGGATCTACAGATATTTCCATATATCCGGAAACCGCTACGCCTGTCGGGATTACCTCTTCATCTGAAGATACTCTCTTGTATCCTTGTGGGAGATTCAATGTGTATGTGTAATCTCTGTGATTCCCGAGTACACGGTCGTTCATCACGGTTAGATCCAAGATGAAATCGCCATCGAACTCGTATTCTGTTGAGTAAGACATCGTGGAAACAACGGTTATCTCAGTAGATTCTTGAGTTACGTCTCCCAATAGAGTGTTGTTCAATTCTTCCCAATCGAAATCGAAGGTATCCAGTTCATAAGGTATTCCATTCACTGTTATCAAGTTTTGAGTTGTAAGTATGTTAGCTTCTCCATACTCGAGCCAATCGACGAATTCTTTGAGTTCTGAATATTCCAAATTCATGTCACCGTCACCGAAAACCATATCGATCTGCATGGCTAGATTGCCGAGATACCAGTGATCCAGGCCCATTATACGGCTGTTTGAATGAAGTGTTCGCTCTCTAGT
>SKVC01000145.1 GCA_007129655.1 Thermoplasmata archaeon | reverse complement strand
CATTGATTGTTCTACACCTCCGAGTCCTAATAAGTAGTAATCTATAAAGGGCGGTAATAAGACGAAAACGAAGCCGGGTATTATCACATTGTATACCTTTCTTAACGGCGTGCCCGTAGCTAATTTTAATATTAAAACACCCATCACCAAAACTGGAAAATTAAACGCCACGTGCTGTATCACTAGATACATGGAGAACACGGGAAATTCGAAGAATGTAGATTCTGTGACAGATCTGATCACTCCGATGATCACTAAGAATATAAAAGCGGTAAGAGGAGTAAATCTGTCTTTTTCGATGTACTCGATTATCGAATTTAGTGCTATCCATATCTTGTTATCCTCGGCCTTAGAATTGTTTTTCTTTTTTTCCATATGTTGATGTCATGTTCGGACATATATAATTTATTTTTCCCAGTAATTTTACAAAAGTATATATATTGTATAAAAGAGTAGTAGTATATATGCATTGCAGATGCCCATTTATCGACCCGAAATGGAAGAAGGCAGTTTTATTCTTCGTTATAAGCTTACTATCTCTTTCTTTCATATCCGGAAATGTGATCAGTAGCGAAACAGTCGAGGATGAATTACCTCATTGGATTCATGAACAGATGGGTACCGACCCTGAAGATCCTTTCGATATCGGCATCTATGTACTATATGATACGAATTATCTGACACGCGATTATAACTGCTGGAAAACATACGTCGATTCTAATTCTACGGAATCTTTAACCATCGCTACGGAGAGTGTAGTAGTTCGCCGTGGTACGGAGATCGAGATAAGTGGACCCAAAGATGCGGATCCATCGATAACTCCTTCTAAAAGAGGCATGACACCTCTCCAAGTCGAGAGTGTATCGAATGGTTGGACAATAAGTATACCCGAACAATCCTCCGTGGGGAAATACGTATTCACTCTTAGTCAAGGTAATTGGACCGACGAACTCGAAATATTTGTGATCTATGACCCATGGGCCATGGGTATTTCAACAGATGAACTGAAAGCTTATGCCTATGATGAAAACAGTGACCGGCCTGAAAAGGATTATATTATCACAACCGCTTACGAATATTACGAGGGTGTTCTTCGCCCGTTCGGGGACGAACGAGAGGGATGGCCGGACATGTACGAGTTTGCATTAGCGGCTGTAGGAAATACCTCTGATCCGCAGGAAGCCGCAGCGAGAATAGTTAGGGTCGTTGCTCAGAGAAATGTTGCTGTTCCAAGTGATTTCCCCAACCAACCTATCATCAGAGATGCCTCTCAGATCCTGTTTGGAAGCGGAAAAACGGTGATACATGGTCGAGTTTATGATTATGAAGGCTTGACCGTTGAGGATGGAGAAAAACTATCATCCAACGGTGTAAGTATACCGGGGATACAGGGCCTTACCGCTAACGGCACATCCAAACTTATCAATGGATGGTGTGATGAGGTATCTTGGGCTAAGACCGCACTATTAAGGTCCGTTGGTATACCTAGCAGAGTAGCTTCTGTTATACCCTCTTTGGACACGGAGTATATGGGTCATTTTATGGCCGAGGTATGGTTCGAAGAGTCATTATATAAAAAGGACTGGGACGATAACGAAGGAGGGTGGTATGTATTAGATGCAGATGAATGGAATGCTGAGTGGTATACGGAAGAATATTTCGGTCGTCCGGTTTTTTGGATGGTCGCCGGAGAATGTTTTTCATCGCGTTCCAATTACGGTAGGATGTCAGCAGTTCTCTTCGAAGGAACATACAAAATAGAAAAGATCTATGTTTCCGGAACGAATGAAATTTCCCAACTAGACGATTTTATCGATGTTACAGTTCATTACGTCTACGGAAAGGAGCTTTTATTAGATTACGGTACTCTCACAAAGTTAAAGGGACGTGGCGGCGGTGATTTTTACAAGGTTGAGGTAAGAACAAATTCGCGTTTAAGCATCGAGTCGTCGCAGCATGTGAACGCTAGTTTGTATGTATCCAGCGAAAATTATCCTTTTATACCCATACTTTCTGAAGGATATCCATTCTCGAGTCCACTGACAAATCACTACGGGGAAGAAGTTATCTTGGGTAGAGGTACTTATTACGTATCTATCTTTGCGCCTAAAAATGGGGATCCTGCTGTAGAGGGAGATTATGGGCCTTATACTTTAACTCTAGAGAGGACTCCCAATCTAGAACCTACCTTTACAACAGATGAAGAAGTGATAGAATCGGAAACGGGAATTCAAAGATATTACGGCCATATCTTCGGGATCCTACTCCTTTTTGTGTGGGGATTATCGTACGTTTTCAAGAAGAAGACGAGCTGAAATGTTTTAGCACGTAAAGAATAATTTATATACATCTATATGCTTTATAAATATTAACATGGGCGTTGCGGAAAAAAAGGTGCTCTTTGTCACGGCTCACAGGGAGCATATAAAGGAGTACGACTACTGGGGACAGAACGTCAGTCGCCGTATGAGATATTACTATCATAATTCACTTTCCTATGGATTGAGATTTCTTAAGAAAAACATTTCAAATATCAAAATATTAGAGTATCCTACCTTTCAGCAATATCTTATTGAGCTTTCCAAGGGTTACGATATAGTTGGCTTTTCCTTTTTTACCCATGAGGTTCCAAAAATATTGAAGATGGTTAAAGCTGCTAGGTCTGTTGGAGTTCCTGAGATATGGGGTGGTAATTACGGTGTAATGACTTATGGGGTGGAAGAACATTTTGATAAAATCTTTATCGGCTATGCAGAACATCAAGTAGCGTCCGAACTCAATGTAAAAATAGATCGGATCGAACACCCTATCATCGTAGAACGGGTAAACTTTCCGATGGGCATAGGTGCTTTTCCTACGGGAATACTTTTTACCTCTCGAGGTTGTACCAACAATTGCACTTTTTGCCAGACCCCGGTCTTTTGCGATGGTACCTCCACCATACCCATCGAATCGTTAAAAGAAATAATCAGAAGATATAAAGAACTAGGTGTAGAAGAAGTTATCATTACAGATGAAAACTTCGGAATGCATCGTAAACACAGCGAACAGGTTACAGAAATACTAAGGAGT
>SKVC01000125.1 GCA_007129655.1 Thermoplasmata archaeon | reverse complement strand
TTAATACAGGATTGTATACGCTACCGAATTGATAGCTCAAAAACAACCCTTGATCTTTTACGTGATGATAGCCTACGAAATAAAACAGATCCGATGCCAAGTTATAGGTCACTCCAAAATAGTCTTCATCAACTCCTCCAGCGGTTACTTGTATCCATTCACCATCAAATTCATATCGATATACGGCTCCTTTCATTCCTACGGCTAATATGTTACCATTATCCATAACCGCGAGACTATTGAATTCCACATCTTGCGGACTTAGATCTCCAAATAAATCTTTCGGGTTGGAGAAACCATTAGTGCCCCACACGCTTGGTTCCGCGAGCGTTTCATCACCACCCGCTATAACAAAGTTACCGTAATAACTGTAATATTCGATCGCTCGAAAAGGTCCTTCGGCAAAACCTACATAACTCCATGGATCATTTGAAGCTAGAGCATCGTAGTTAAATACACCTCCGTCCAAAGAGACCGCGACTGCAAAATCCCCACTGGGATGCCATGCGATATCGGTCAAGTTTGAACCAGTACCGGGATTGCCTATACCTACCACGGGACTACTACCTACGTTGGCGGCTTCGGCAGTTTCATCAAGAACTCTGTTTAAAAAAAACATGCTATTTGAAGATAGTATAAAAAATACGAGAACGATTATTACAGATATTTTAAAACTTCTTTTCATAGCATCGACGGTTGGCAGATAAGAATTAATGTGTATATAAAGTTTTATTATTACAAATACATGACTCCTTAACAGACTTTTACGTACCCAAAAACAACATATACAACGAAAAACAATCAGCGCTTCATGAACGACGAAGTTAAGAGGTTGATACGGAAGTACGCCCTGCGGAACGCAGTCAAGTTCGAAGGAGAGTGCACCGTGGGTCCGGTCATGGGCAAAGTTATGGGGGAGTCGGAGGTATGTAGAAAGGACCCCCAGGGCACCAAACAGATGATCGAAGAAATAGTTGAAGACGTTAATCTGATGTCATACGAAGACCAGGTAGCAGAATTAAAGAAAGTTTTACCGGAATACTTTGAGGAACAGGAAGTAGAAGATACCAGCAGACTTCCGGAACTGGAGGGCGATAACATAGTCATGCGGATGGCTCCGTACCCAAGCGGTCCGCTTCACATAGGTAATGCAAGGATGGCCGTTCTCAATGACGAATATGTAAAGAGAAACGGAGGTAAACTGATACTCGTTTACGACGACACAATCGGCTCCGCGCAGAAGAAGCCGTTACTCGATGCCTACGATCTTATCAAAGACGGACTTGAATGGCTGGGTGTCGAATGGCACGAGGTCCATTATAAATCAGAAAGGATGGAGATATACTATGAACACGGAGAGAAACTTCTTGCAGAGGGAGAAGCCTACGTATGCGAGTGCTCTGCGGAAAAGCTAAGAGCTCATCGTGAAAAGGGTGAAGAGTGCGAGCATCGTAACAGAGCTACAGAAGATAATCTGAAGCACTGGAAGGCCATGTTAAGAGGAGCATTCGACGAAGGAGAAGCCGTGGTTAGAATAAAGACGGACATGCAGTACCCGAATCCCGCATTCAGAGACCGTGTTTTGTTCCGTATCTCAAAAGCTCCACATCCTCTCGTAGGGGATAAATATCACGTATGGCCTTTACTCGAGTTCTCATGGGCAGTGGACGATCACCTATTGGGTATGACCCATATACTGAGAGGAAAAGATCTGATGATCGAAGATGAGATGGAAAAATATATCTGGGATATTTTTGGCTGGAAACACCGAGAATTCTTGCACTACGGGATGCTCCGCTTAAAGGAATTCAAATTGAGTAAAAGCGATTTCCAGAGAAAGTTAAAGAAAAAGGAACTGCAAGGATGGGACGACCCCAGGACATGGTCGCTTCAATCACTCAGAAAACGTGGTATCCAACCTGAGGCACTCCGCGAATTCATACTCGACTTCGGTATGTCACTGACCGACATCGAAGTACCGGCATCAAAACTATATGCAAAGAATCGTGAGATAATCGACGAAAGGGCTAATCGTTATTACTTCGTAAAGGATCCCGTGAAACTCACCCTAAAAGGAGAGTTAGACATCGATATAGCTGAAATACCGAGACATCCTGATGACCACAAGAGAGGTAACCGGGAACTCAAGGTCGATAAAACAATCTACATACCTAAGCAGGAATACGAGGAAAACCTGGGTAAAGAGATAAGACTGAAGAACCTGTGCAATATCATGCTATCCGAAAAAAGCGCGGAGATAACCAGTATCGATAACAAAGACATCTTGAAGATACAATGGGTACCCAACGGCTTAGAATGTACTGTAAATATGCCCGATGGTTCCCACGAACACGGACTGGTAGAAACCACATTCAACGAGGTCAAAGAAGAAGATATAGTCCAGTTTGAAAGATACGGTTTTGTACGCCTGATCGACAAAGAACGAAATATAGTCGCCTTTGCACATCGTTGAAAACAGATTTCAACAAGAGATCATATCTGTATCGATCTCGTCTATATATTCAAAATCAGGGTCTCCCGTATATAATATATCACGCCTTGCTAGTAAGGCGTGGCAAGATGAATTCCATCGGCGTAGGATAACTCTCTATTATTTCCTTTGTAATACTTGTCCCGTAGATCTGCAGAATATTTTGCAACCTTAGACGTCACGTGTAATATAGTCAAATTGTCTATAGACTCTACGATGTGTATAACCCTATCCGCAAGCTCTCCACCATACTTCTTTTTTATCTGGTATTTTACTTCCATCAAAACAACAGTAGATATTATCCCCCGATTATCACTGAGGGTATCTATAACTTTTTCTGCTTTTTTATAACAATTTTCCTCTGAAAAGAACTCTATCCAAACCCAGGAGTCAATATACATCATGTCAATTCAACTTGCTCCAACTTTCTTTCGAATCTTCCAACATCTTTTTTATCTCTTTTTTGCTGAATCGGATATCGTTCTTTAATTTCTTCAGCTCTTCTATCGGTTTGTCATAGACCGGATGTATGACCGCTTCTTTTCCGATGACTTCGAATGATATCTTACTACCGGTTGTGAGCCCAAGTTC
>SKVC01000027.1 GCA_007129655.1 Thermoplasmata archaeon | reverse complement strand
GTGTACAGAGTCAAGGGAACGTTCAAGATGGGGCGTGGATGGCAAAAATTCACTAAAGACATCATGGACGAAAACGAAGAAAGAGCTAGAGAGAAGATACTATCGATAATGGGTAGTAAGCATAGAGTCTTAAGAACTAACATTAAGATAGACTATATAAACGAAGTAGACCTTGAGAAAGTCGATGATCCAGTGATAACTGGTTTAATGGAATCAGAGGATGAATAAAATGGTAGACGAAAATGAATTTAGAGAAAAAATGGGTAAATTTGAAAACATGGGTTCACAGATCGAATCCTTGGGAGAACAACTTGATTACGTGAAGGGTATAATAGATGAGCACAACGAAGCAGAGAAGCTCACGGATCGATTTAAGGACCAGGACGAAGACACTGAAGTACTCGTTCCCGCTGGTGCTAACTCGCACATATACTGTAAAGTAGGTAGAAGCGATAAGGTGCTGATAGGTCTCGGTTCTAAGATATCTGCCGAAACAGACGTAGAAACCGCAGCAGATATAATAGAGAGGAGAAAAAAAGACCTCATGAGTACTAAGACTGAACTTGAATCCGGTTTGAATAACCTTGAACAGGAGTATAAGGAGCTAGGAGAAGCTCTACAAAAGGAGTATCAGGAACTACAGATGCAGGGACAGCAGGAATAATCACCCCGTCGGGAGGGTAAACCGTGTTTGAAAAGTTAAAGGAAAAGTTATCTGGTATAACTAAAAAAAGTAAGAAAGATATCGAGGGCTCTCCGGAAGAAGTGTTCGTAGACGGTTGGGGCTCTAAGATCAAAGAATCAAAGTTGGATGAAATACTTTGGGACCTTAAGGTAGCTTTGCTGGAGGCGGATGTAGCTCTTTCGGTGGTAGATGAGATAGAAGAGGATGTAAGAAGTAATCTTGTCGGTAAAAAGATAGACCGCAACTACGATCTTGAACAGGTTATCGAAGCCAGCCTGAAAAAGGCGGTCAAAAAGGCTCTGGACATACAGAAGATTGATTTCGATAAATTTGTGAAGAAATCTAAGAAACCGGTGTCTGTGATGTTCGTAGGGGTAAACGGTACCGGTAAAACAACCACTATCGCAAAGATAACTCATCGTCTTCGAAAACTGAACTATACATGCGTTATAGCAGCCTCTGACACATTTCGGGCCGGAGCCATAGATCAACTTGAGAAACATGCGTCCCGTTTAGAAGTCAAGCTAATCAAACATGGTAAGGGAAGCGACCCGGCGGCAGTCGGTTACGATGCCGTTGAGCACGCTACAGCCAGGCACAAGGACGTGGTGCTTATCGATACCGCCGGACGAATGCAGACAAACAAGAATCTGATGGACGAGATGGAGAAGATCAAGCGGGTGGTCGATCCGGATATGATCATATTCGTAGGTGACGCCTTGGCCGGTAACGATGCAGTCGAACAGGCTAAAAGCTTCGACGAATCAGTGGGCGTAGACGGTGTTATACTCACCAAGATCGACGCCGATGCCAAGGGAGGCAGCGCACTGTCCATCGGACATGCCGTAGGAAAACCGGTACTTTTCGTCGGAACCGGTGAAAGCTACGATGCTCTAGAAGAATTCGATCCGGATTGGATGACTGAGAGGTTGTTCGGAGAGTGATAAAATTACGTGGAAAAAACATATACGAAAAGGACGGCTGATCGATTTTCCAATTCAACAGCTACTTATAACCGCCATAAAAAAGAACGTAGGCAACATAGTCGTAAAGTCAAAGCCTACCGATGAATCGGAGGGCCATGAAGAAACATTGTTTTCCGTGAGCGGCTCGCCCACGGATTACAATATAAAAATAGTAAACGACAGGGATATCGTCTTGAATTCCATGACCGCAGCTATGTGCAGAAGCGGGTTGATCAAACCATACGGTATCAATCTAGTGGCCAAGAAGCTCATTGATAACGAGGACCTTGTTTTGGGATTGGATACTAATATACTCTACAACTGCATAATCTCCGAGCATCTGCTAAGCGCACTTGAAGAGGTCAATCCATATTCATACTCCAAGATGCCTAACTGGCTGCTCATCGTCGTGCCCGGTGTGGTGATGAAAGAGATAGAAAATGCCGCAAACCACAAAGTCAAAGGGAGACTTACACATATAGGAAGATTAGGATTCCGTGCACTTCAGGAGATGATGGTACTACAAGAAAACAGAGGCAGTTCCGGCTCGTCGGTTCATGTTGTAGGGAAAACAAATCCGCAACAACTTCGCTATGCGGACGAAGACAGTTCTCGGCTGGAAAATGCCGATTCTTTGATACGTGATCAGTTCAGAAACTTTGTTACCGAATTCAACATGAACAAAGGAGTTTTCTTTTTATCCATGGATAAGACCAATGTATCTCTGGGTAAAGCTGAAGGACTCAAAGCCGTCAGAGTCAAGCATCCGAAGATGATAAAAAACGGATACGATATTCAGCAACCGAGAGGAGACACAATCTTGCTATCTAGGATACTATACGAGATGGCGGTCGAATTCGGCAAGATAGAGATATCATGGAAAGAACGGGGCAGGCTGCATTATATAGAACTAGATTCAGGTTGGCAGTGGAAGAACATGGGACATTGGGAGAACTGGCAGCTTTTATGTAGCGGATACGATAACATTTTCTTCAAAAAGCTGAAGGATTTCGAAACTCTATCTATAGACCCTGTGAACGATGCCTGGAAGGAACTTCGAGAAGCTATGGTTTAGTTCGAGCGATGTGGCAAAAGTTATATATAGGTACGAAAACAAGATATAATACTGCGATTAGAAAGGATACTCATGAGCGATAATAATGGAGACGGACGGAAGTCACTTCCGCTAAAGATAGAAACATTGGCCCATGCCATAAAGAATGGCATAGACGGACGGAGGATGGAGGATAGTGCAGCCAAGATCATGGCCGAACATGTTCTTCATTTCTTTGGATTCAGCGAGAGGATAATAGATAACATACTGGAACAAGAAGATCGTGACGTCTTTTATATGCTCGAAGATGCCGGCTTACTGACCACCGAGCGTGAAGAAACTACTTTGTATGATGGTAGGGAATGGCGAATACATTACTGGCTCTTCCATACGGATAAGATCAAGATCCTATCCGAATTGAACATAGATTATGACGACGAAGATTCGGATCGAATCGATATCTACGACGATATACCCGAAGGTGTTTGGCTATCGCGTATAGAAACTGAAGAGTGAAAGTGGGCCCGCCGAAATTTGAATTCGGGTTCCGGCGTCCCGAACGCCGAAGGATGGACCAAGCTACCCCACGGGCCCTGATCGGTGCAGGGCAATCAAGGAGTTGATTATAAAAGTTATCTATGTAAAACTATTTACCTACTTATTGTATAATTTAGCTCGATGAAAAAGATATTTCCACTGACAATGATGGCGGCTGCTTTGGTACTCATTGCAGCATCGGTACTTTTAGGTGAGGCCCGGGTAGCCCTGTTACTATTCATACCGGTGATATACGGAGGCGGTGTTCTGCTGGCGTTGGGAATACTGTTGTTTTTAGCCGGCTTTCTGTTGTTGTTCTTTATCCCCTTTTACGAACAAGATACCCGTGTGGAAAAGAGCTACGGCGGTGTCGTGTTCATCGGACCCATACCTATCGTCTTCGGCTCCGACACCGATATAACCCGAAATATGCTGTATCTCGGCCTTGTTTTAGCCATCATCCTTTTATTGGTTTACCTATTTTGGTTCTTTTGAAAGCATATGGAACGATATATTCGAGAAAATCTGCGGAAATTGGTTCTGACACCAAGTGTTAGCAACGATTCGATGGACGAAATAGTTGATCTGACGGTTTCCATCCTCTACGATATGGGACTCGGTTCCCGGGTTATAACAGGAGAAGAGCATTCACCGGTTATCATCGCTTCGTACGGGAAGAACGGTGTATGTTTCTCCGGACATCTGGATACGGTGCCTGTTGGGGACAGTTGGAAACACGACCAGGGCGAAATAGTAGGCAGTCGTATGTACGGACGAGGCACTCTGGACATGAAAGGCCCCTGCGTTTCGATGATGGCCGCCGCCAAGAGATTGTTGGAAATGGAAGTTCCTTTTACACTGATCTTTACTACCGACGAAGAAGTTTCCATGAACGGAGCACTAGCCGTGGCCGAGGAGCCGGAAATAACCGATGCTCCGGCGGTGGTCATCTGCGAGCCGACGGGAGGTCTGGTGGTTAATGAGGAAAAAGGAGTGTATCAATTCAAGTTAAAGACTACCGGAGTTAATGCACACGCGAGCATGCCCGAGAAAGGCGAGAATGCCGTGGTGAAGATGCTACCGATACTTGAGAAGATGAATAACTTGAATAACATCCCGACCGGTAAAGATCAGATATCGTGCTGTGTAAATGTGGTCAACGGAGGCAGTGCCACCAACGTCATACCGGCAGAATGCACGGCTGAGATCGACGTCAGATTTCCCAACGAGTATCAGGATGAAAAAAGCATACATCAGTTTTTATTTGATTCTGTATCCCAGGAGCATGAATATGAATTGATCCAGTACTTAGATCCGGTGTACGTGGATCCGGAATCAGAATGTATCACAACGATGCTCAAGCTGGCTGGTACAGAGCTGTGGTCCGTCCCCTACGGAACAGAGATGGTTCGATTCTTCAAGACCAATCCTAATACATTTATATTCGGGCCCGGTCAAGTTGATGTGGCCCATAAACCTGATGAATGGATCGATATTGATGATCTGGTCGACATCGTGAAAATATACGTCGAATATGCCAGAAGGATGGCCTAAGGTCTGTATCTGCTGGGCGTTCTCGGGAACGGTATAGCGTCTCTTATATGCTCCAGGTCGCAGAGCCACATCACCAACCGTTCAACGCCTAGCCCGAAGCCTGCATGGGGGACGCTGCCGTATCTGCGTGTATCCAGGAACCAGCTGTAAATGGAAGTGTCTTCATCTTCTTCTTTCAATCTCTCTTCCAGCGAGTCTATACTGGTTTCTCTCTCCGAACCTCCTATGAGCTCTCCTACATTGGGAACTAAAAGGTCGAAACCCAATACTTTACTATCGTCTTCGGCTCTCTTCATGTAGAATGCCTTTATTTCCTTAGGATAATGAGTTACGAACACCGGCTTATCGTATATCTTCGTAAGCTCTCGCTCGTGCGGAGTACCGAGATCCGCACCGTACTCTACATCCATCCCGCTTTTCTGCAGTATCGAGATAGCCTCTTCGTATGTTATCCTATGGAATGGAGGCTTTACTTTTTCGAGATACTCTATATCTCCTTCTCGGAGATTTTTGATCTCATCCGCATCTTGTTCCAGAACTTTTTTGGTTACATGACATACCATACCTTCCGCCAGTTCTAATAGCTCGTCGAACTGCAGCCACGGTGCCTCTACTTCAGCGTGCCAGTATTCCGTCAGATGCCGCGAGGTACGTGATTTTTCCGCTCTGAAACTCGGTGCTATGGTGTATATATTTCCCAATCCAAAGATGGCCGCTTCCGCATAGAGCTGCCAGCTCTGGGCCAGGTAGACCTCGTCGTCGAAGTAGTCTACCGGGAACAGTGTGGAACCGCCTTCGCAGGCCAGCGGGGTTAGTATGGGTGATTGAAATTCCTTATAACCGTTATCACGGAAATATTCGTGTATAGCTCCGAATACGGTTGAGCGGACCGTCAGTATATCCCTCATGTAAGTAGAGCGAAGCCAAAGATGTCTGTTTTCCAAAAGATGTTCAACGCTCTGGTCTTCCTGTATCGGAAATACATCTGCGGCGTGGACTATCTCTATATCGGATACCCGTATCTCGAAACCGCCGGGAGCCCGCTTGTCTTCGATAACTTCTCCCTGTAATTTGACCGACGATTCGACCAGTAATGCCTTCACCTCTTCGAAAGATTCTACAGCATCGCTGGAAACCATGGCCTGGACCACACCTGTGGGATCACGAACATTCAGGAAGACCATCTTACCTATGTTCCTGGTACGATGTACCCATCCGCGTATACCTATCTCCTTTCCAGTATGCTGCCCGTCAAGTATCTCTTTTATGTTTGTGAATCTTTCTTCGGCCATTTTTTCCACTTGAAGCTTTAGTTCCGGTTGAAGATATAAGCGTTTTGGATACCAGAAGCTGAAATATGGGTAATGTTTAAATATTCTGTGCCAACTAATATACATAGATGCCCAGTAAAACAAAAAAGAAGATCCAAATATCTGAACATGTTTGGAATGAACTGAATGAGATCAAAAGTCCCGATGAAAGTTACGACGAATTGATCACCGATATGATCAGAGAACACAACAGATCGGAACTCCAAAAGAAGATGGAAAAGGCCGAACGCGCAGATAAAGAGGAACTAGTGTCTCTAGATGAACTATGAAGTTCTTTTGACCCAAGAGGTCTATACTTTTTTAATACGCAGGAATTTTGACAAATTCCTCCTATTCTCAAAACTATAAGTTTTGTTCAAGAATTTGAATAAGAAAACACAACGGGTGATCAAGACCAATCTAAATAAATTGAAAGAAAATCCCTATCCCGGCAGAGGTTCGGGCGATAAAGAAAGACTTCCGGTTGAAGGTGAGGAACGTTACAGGATCCATATCGGTAGAACCTGGACGGCTTTTTACTCCATATATTGAAGGACACAAAAGTCATATTTTTTGGGTCCTTCACTAGTAGGGGATGACATTATTTTGTCCCGTTAATAATGTCTTCCCCTATAATCGAAGGTGATAAGGAAGTTCGTATATCTGAGATATTACCCATAGATAAAGCGCATAAGAAATACGGTTATTGAGAATTTTTACCTTCTTCAACTTGAAAGTTGACCTTATTTACGCCTGTTTTGTAGTTATCTATTTTTATATTGTAAAATAATATATATACTCTTACCACTTTCTCGGTCTAAGTGGTAAAAATGGAAGAAAACGAAATAAACAAACCGACGGGCATGAAAGCCTTCATGATAATATGGTTCGGCAGATTGATATCCATTTTCGGGAGCATGATGACAGGCTTCGCTCTGATGATCTGGATTTGGACCACAACCGGCGAGGCAACCCCCTTCGCCATATTTGGTTTTGCTTACTTTGCTCCTTTGTTGATCGCTACTCCTCTGGCCGGCGTTTATGTAGATCGATGGAATCGGAAATTTTCCATGATGCTGGGAGACCTGGGTGCCGGCGGTGCTACGGTCATCGTTTACTTGTTGGTGATAACCGGTAATCTGGAAGTATGGCACCTCTACATAACCGGTGTGGTTTCCGGTTTCTTCGGAGCATTCCAGTTCCCTGCGTTTTCCGCATCGATCACATTGATGGTTTCTAAAGAGAACTACGCCCGGGCCAGCGGCTTGATGTCTTTAGCCGATACGTCCTCCGGCTTGATCGCCCCGGTACTGGCGGCTACGATACTAGCTATAGGTGGAATACAAACAGTACTTCTTATCGATATATTCACCTTTTCTGCCGCTGTGGGAACTCTATTTATCGTTCGTATACCGGAACCGGTGAAGGAAAAGGTAAAGGGTTCGCTCAAAGATATATTCAAAGAGACCACTTACGGCTTCAAATACATACTAAAAAGAAGATCGCTGCTCGGTCTGTTGACGGTTTTTTTAGTGATCAACATATTCTTTACCATCGGAAATACGGTACGCACGCCGATGATCCTTGCGCGAACCGGAAACAACAGCTATGCACTAGCTTCGGTTCAAACCGCGGCCGCCCTGGGTGGTGTGGTCGGTGGTTCATTGTTAGCTCTCTGGGGCGGACCTAAGAAAAGGATACGAGGCATCTTCGTTTGCATGCTGTTTTCTAGTTTGATCGGAGGTGTTATGATGGGAATAGGACGAAGCGTTTTGATATGGGGCATCGGTTCATTCGCAGTGTCCTTCTTGATGGTGATACTGGGAGGCTGCAGCCAATCCTTCTGGCAGTCCAAGGTAGCACCGGAGATACAGGGAAAAGTATTCGCTACGAGGCGGTTGTTGGCTCAGCTCGCCATACCGGTAGCGTCCCTGGTGGCGGGACCCATGGCCGATAAGGTATTCGAGCCCATGATGAACGGAAGTTCCAGTACTGGGACGACCTTCGGTCTACTGGTTGGAAACGGTGTCGGCTCCGGGATGGCATTGATGTATCTGTTGACCGGATTATTCGGTACGGTGATAGCTCTGGTAGGCTACAATATAAAACATATCCGGGAAGCTGAGGATATCTTACCGGATAACGATGTCAAATCGGATGCGGTCACCACGGCATCTTGTTAGCTCTCTCTAGTGCATCCAGGATCGAGTCCTTCATATCCAGGGCGGCGGCCCGGGCGGCTTCGGCGAACTGTTCTGGTCCGAAGTCTTTGCTGTACGGCTCTTTCTGGTAGGCAAAGGTGATCCCTCTGGACGAATTGACGATCGCACCGAACCCGTCGTCGTTGAAACACGGTACTACATCGTCCGCTGTACCTCCCTGGGCACCGTATCCAGGTACAAGTATGATAGCTCTGGGCATGATGGTTCTAAGTTTCTTTCCCACCTTCGGGTACGTAGCACCTACCACTGCGCCGACGGACGAGTATCCTTTCGATCCGACGAGTTCTTCACCCCACTCGTCGATCAGCTTAGCAACGGCTTCGTATACCGTTTCTCCGTTTTCCAGTATCCTGTCCTGCAGATCTCCGGAGGACGGATTCGACGTCTTTGCCAGTACAAATATTCCCTTGTCGAATTCTTTGCAAACGTCGATGAATGGCTTTATACCGTCTATACCTAGGTACGGATTCACGGTTATCATGTCCGCTCCGTAGGAAGAAGTCTTTGTTCCCTCGAGTCTTTCTACCATACCGATGTGACCATCGGCGTATGCCTTGGCCGTGCTGCCGATATCGTTTCTCTTTACATCTTCGATGACCATAAGTCCCTGGGATCTTGCGTAGGTTATGGTATCCTCCATGGCCTTCACTCCCCAGTGGCCGTACTGTTCGTAAAATGCCATCTGTGGCTTGACTGCAGGTACTATATCCACGATTTCATCTATTATCGCATGGTTGAACTTGATCATGGCGTTGTGAATTCTCTCGAAGGGCTCGAAACCTTCATTCATCGCTTCTTCTTTGATATGATCCGGTATCGATGCCACTCTCGGGTCCAACCCTACAACGGACGGATTCTTTTTTTCTTCGATCGCATCTAGCAATCTATCGGCGGCGTTTGTCATCTTTAGTTCTCCTGAATTGGGTTATTGGGCATATGGTATATTTATGTTCTCCCAGTTAGCTGAAAACTTCCTAGATTCCCATGTAAAAATGGTAATTACCACATAATGTTTATATAACATTCTGACCATGAGTTATATATCTAAATTGGGGGCATCAAAAGCATGTCATTGAAAAAAAGGAATTTACAGAAGGACACCAACGCAGTGTCCGAAATAGTAGGAACGATAATGATTTTGGCTATAACAGTAGTCTTGTTCTCTTCCATATTGGTCAGTGTGAATATGCTGGAGACGCCGGAACAAAGAACTTATCTGGATATGGAAGCATCCTTTGTTAGGGAGAACAACGAATTGACCCTTACCCACAAAGGCGGTAGAACTCTGAACAAATTGAATACCGCTTTCGTACTGGTCGCTCTATCAGAAGGTGTGTATCACAGTCAACGATTTGAGCACACCGAAGCCACATTCCCAGGAGACCTATGGAGGATCGGTGAGAAAGTAGTGATAGATCTGACCGCTTTACTCGGTCAAGAACATTGGGATACTGTGGAAACAGTTGAGATCATGGTGATGGACACAGGTCGGAACGATCTTATTTGGAGAACTGTAGTTCGACTCGGTGCCCCCCGTGTAGAACTGGTCATCAAGGATGCCGGTGTCAATTATCCCTCGGGTTGGGACAATCACGTCGAAGCCGGTAGCAGCGTATCGTTCTACGCACATATCGGACCTTCCGATCTTCTCCCCAATATTACCAATGTAACCATCGATCTGTCACCATTGGAAGATTACAACCAACCTTATAACATGACTCTTAATCGGGGTGATAAATACATCTACCCCGAATCTGGGAGGATTGATATATCTTCAGATCAGGAGAACGGCACATATCTGTTGAAGGTGGAGGCCGAAGCAATTAAGGACAATAAAACATATCGTGATTCTTCCTACATCTCTATCAATATCGGCCCCAGGACAGATTTTCGTGAACTCCCGGATGTATCCATAGATTCGAGCAGGATATCATTCAACCCGGAAACGCCTTTGAACGGTGCATCCGTTACCATACATGCTGTAGTGGAGAACAGAGGAGGAAGTTCTACATTCTGCAAAGTAGAGATATGGGATGAAAATAAAACAGCTATCGAAGATCCTGATGTCAACGCTACTTTACTTACATCTATATGGGTAGGTATAGCCGCCGGCGGCGGTCGTGACATACGTGTGACAACGAATATCCATGTCAGTGGCCTTCACAGAATAACCGTTAAAGCACCTCTGGAAGATATATATTATTCGGATAATAAAACCTGGGCATATGATCCAAATCCAAACAACAACCAGGCCAATGCCACTCTACACGTGATGCCTACTATCTTACTGGTCGACGACGATAAAGTACCGAACGGCGACGCCTCGGTGATGGAAGGAGATCTTAGCTCCGCCGGATTCGCTTTCGATTACGTCGAGGTCACCGGTAAGCATGGTCCTCCATTCAGCGATGGTAGACGAGCACTGAACAGGTACGATATCGTGATATGGATGACCGGCAGTCAAACTGAGGATACTTTAACAGACACGGATCAAAGTAATCTGATACAATTTTTAGAAGACGGTAGGAGCCTGTGGTTGATAGGCGAGGGTATTGCTACTGATCTTGGTGCGGGCAACACTCTTCTTGATTATTTAGGAGTATCCGGTGTTAGTGGAGATAATAATGCGCCGGTCAGTGATATATACGGTATGGATATACCTCTGAATGAAACCGATGTATACCGTAGAGTAGAAGGGGCTCCGATTACTACATTTGATGGAGCTTATCTCACACCTACAGCCGATGCCGATGCAGTAGAGGCTGCAAGAGACGATGACGGGTGCGTCGCCGTAAGCTACCAAGACCCCATCGGTTACAGAACGATGTTCAATTCTCATCTTTTTAATTCCATTGATAGCAATCGTTCGGTCATGGTTTATCGTGTAATAAACTGGGTAGGAGACATCGAATTCCGAGGTGGTAACGACGTTGCCGTGGCTGAACAGAGATTCAGTACACGTACTCCCATGTACAACGAAGAAGTGGAAATATATGCCATGATACGTAACAATGGCCAAGAACGCTTAACCAACATAGTTGTAGCCTTGGAGGTTGAAGGAGAGATAATAGAAACTACTACGATAGGACTCGACGGTATGGGTGACACACAAAGATTGACCTTCAAATGGCTGGCTGAACCCGTCGGTGAACACGAAGTCCTAGTTGTCGCAGACCCCTATGGTAGTATAGAGGAAACCAATGAAGAAAACAACGACATCCGTTATCAAGGTGTGAACGTTACGGTGAACGTTAGATTTTCCGTACT
>SKVC01000003.1 GCA_007129655.1 Thermoplasmata archaeon | reverse complement strand
TTCTATCTTTTTCTGTAGATGTAATATTTTCTTAATAAAGTTTCTGGCAATATTCGTATTTCATCTGAAATATTCCTTTTTGTAGTCCGATAATTTGGATCCCCAATTTCGTTTCCATCTCTTTTTTCTTCTTATCGGTTCGTACGACATATAAAATATCATTATCGCCGTTGCGAATAATATTAGCATGAATATCATCAAGAATAACCCTAACTCTTCGGATAGTTCTTCCGGCCATTCTTCTCTTTCGTCATCGTCTTCTATTTCATCAACCGTTTGGAAATTCCAGATAGTTTCTAAAGAGTTACCCGCTATATCACTTACGCGTACGATAACAGTATAATTAGTGGAGTATTTCAGAGAGTCATCAGGAGTAAATATTATAGTGGAACCTTGGCTAAGGATCCAGTTACCCATCACGATCCCTCCATCATCTTCTCTAAGCCAAATTTCGATGGACGATTCATCTATTTTCTCATCGTAGTCCACTTGGATAGTTGTTTCTGTTAGTATCCCCTTTGCATCAAAGTAAGGGGAAGTATATATTATTCCAGGAGGAGTTACATCGACTACCACAGTGTATTTTGTATGGGAAGCTTGTTCTTCTTTGTTACCGGCGGCATCGATTGCGATCGAGTAGAAATTGTAAACTCCCTCCTCCGTTGTGGTAAAGTTTATGCTCTCTTCATAATACGATGTATCCATATCGAATAAAGATATATTTCTCCATAGTTCCCACGATCCAGCATCCTTTCTTACGTAGATTAAAACGCCTTTTAACCTTGTTTCGTCCTCAACAGAGAATGGTATATCTAACCACATATTAGAGGTATACAATATGTCCTCATCCCCAACGGTACTTTGGGGTTTTATAGTATCTACGATCGTTACTGTTTCAGCAAAATTTTTCTCTGGTTCCGTGTGTCCGACAACGTTGGTGGCAACGATAAAAAATTCGTATGATCCATCCGTTAAAGCGGTAAAGTTGAACTCACCGATATATTCTGTTCCGCCAACATCAACGGAATCGTATATCTCCCAGTCACCACTTTCCATACGGTAGTACAGTGTGACTTTATCTAACCCTATATCATCGGCCGCATAAAATGGTATTGTAAAGTTTCTTTGATCTGTGTATTTCGGAATAGTTCCATCTGGGTCTACCGTGCTGATAGGGGGTCTAACTTCTTCTCCTATACTCTTGATATAACCTTCAGAGTTTGAAACATAAATGGTGCTCGAGGATGTTAGGGTTGGTGTACTGTAAGTGCTTTGATCTTCGTTTGATGACCAGGACCATGATATCGTTCCATTTGGTTTGATCGCATGTAATTGTGAAGAGCTTATGTACAGCACACCCTCTCCATCGATTGAAATATCTGAAATACTTTTACCTTCTACACCTAAAAATTCCCATAAGAACTTTCCATTAGAATCATAAGCATGTACTATACCAAAATCGTCTGTAGAAACTGCTATATAAAGTGTCCCATCATGGGATAGCGATGGTGAGGATGAAACGGAGCCATTTAAGGACTTACTCCATATCGGCTCTCCGGTACCATTTAGGGCAAAAAGATGTCCCTCATTTTGCGTGTTAATCCCTGCATACACGATATCGTTTTCACCTATTATCGGAGAGTGATAATTCCATGACCAGTGTCCGCTATCGAAACTCCATTTAAGAGAGCCGTTAGTCCTTATGGCATAGATTGAACCGTCAAATGAATTCACATATATGGTATCGTTAGCAAGGGCAGGAGAAGATGATATCGGGCCGCCTGTGGGATATCTCCATGCGAGTGTACCGTTTGGGTTCACGGCGTAAAGATTTCCATCCATGGAACCAAAATACAGTGTTCCGTCTTCTCCGATCACTGGGGAGGACATGACACCGTCGGATGCTTCCTTTACACTCCATAAAACAGTTCCATTTCTTTCGAGGGCATGTAGATACCCTTTGGAGCAGCCTATATATATCGTTTCATCGATGCCTACAGAGGGTGAAGCACGAAGTGAACCATCGGTTATTTTTTTATTCCATAATAGTTCACCATCCTTTGTGAAAGCATACATGTAACCCTGGTCGTCACCGACATACACAGTTTCGTCAGCGCCTATAACGGGCTGCATGTTAACTTTACCTTCTGTTTTTGCCATCCAACGAATTTCGCCTTCATCTATATCTGTAATATAAGGACTGTGTCCTGTTCGTCTTTGGTTTTGTTTAAATACGGGCCAGGCACTTTCATATGGTGTTATCAGCGTTTTGAAACTCCATGTGTAAGTTTCTTCTTTGTAACCGACTGCATCGGTATAGTTGGAAATTTGAATAGTTATTTCATCGAATTTTTGCCAAGGGCCATGAGTCCATACTGCGGTGTAATTATCATTCCATCCTGCAAAGTTCCAACCGCCCGGGTCGTAACCGGTTATCTGTTCTATCCGTGGAGTCCTAGATGTATTCATACTCTCATTGAATGTTACAATGATAGGTGCTTCTAATAGGACCCCCGCAGAGCCATTTGCTGGTTGAGTAGTTACTATATGCGGGGGATAAGTATCATCTTCTATTTCTGTAACGGTTGTGAAAGACCATGAATATGAGTCTACGGGATGTCCCTGATATGATCCATCCCCGTTACCGTCTAAGAAATTATCCCGTTTATCTTTTACATAAGAGGCGTTCAGTGTGATGTGATACTCTGTTTTCATTGCTAGTTTGAAGGGTGGACTGAAGGTTATTATCCGCTCTTCAGCATCCCATGATATATTCGAAGGTTCCCATCGTTTTTCGCCGTCCGATATGTGTATCCCTCTCTCGACTGAAAGAGTGTCCATGGGTTTGTCGAATTTTATTGTTATATCAGGTTCTAATCCAATGTCGGTGGCGTTTTTAGACGGTTTATGTTCCATTATCATAGGGTTGGTATCATCACCATGAATGATCAGAGTCGAAGAAGTTAGATCTTTAAAGGGAGATACACCATGAGGTGTTGCCAGTCTGACACCATTGTTATCAACCAAATATATGCATAGGTTAGTGCCCACCGGTGCGTATTGAGAAACATCAACCACCAAAAGCAAACCGACGGTTTCGCCGGCAAGTATACTAGTGTCGATTATATTTAGTTGAAGTTTTTTATTGCTGAAGGAACCATGGCCTAGATACATATCAATATCAGGGTCTAATTTACCATCTTCATTAGTATCTAGGTATACGTATAATTTTTCGATGTCATTATCATTACCGCTTCCTGCTAAATGAAAATTCAATTTTTCCACTGTTACCGTATGATCGTTGGCTGTGATATCTATACGTCCCACCACTACATCTTTCAGACCGTGTTCAACTTCTAGATCTCCGTACGTTTCCATATCCACTTCAGCATTTTCTTTACCACCGATGTATACATCGCTGATATACCAACCATTTCTACCGGTGTTTTCAAGGTCCCATCCAACAACAAATCTTACCCGAATTATATTCCCTTGGTAGTGTGAGAGATCAAAACTATCGTATATCCATTCACCACTAGATCCGATGAATGCCCGTTGACCTTCAAGCGGATTGCCGTATCGTCTTGATAAACTACCGGGATAATCTCTTTCTGGCTCTAAACGTGTCCATTGCTGAGTTTCGTTATCCCATATTTCCACTACGCCACCATCTCCATGACCATAATAATTATTTCCAAAATCATAATAATGCGTAAATGACAGTTCGATGTTAGATGAAACATCACTCAAATCGATATACGGGGATATAAGTGCGTTCGTTCCACCCACAGGCCACTCACCGTCTTCGCGGCCGCTCCACCATGCTTTACCGATCCTTCCCGATAAATCCATTATCTGCCAATTATCGAAAATTGTCATTCCGTTTAATGTACCATGTGTCCAGCCGGATGGACTATCTTCGAAGTCGCTTTGGTATGGGCTGGTAATAGGTACTGATATATTTATGGTAGACATGCATTCAACAAGTGGGGAAACAAAACTACTCACATAAATATGAAGAGACTCGTGCATACCGGAGTAAGCTGAGGCATCGGTAGTTGTATTAACGAAAATTATCAAGCTCTCATCGGGTTCTAGGTTACCTGTGTCAGTTATTTGCGACCAACTTGAATCGAATATATCCACGCTGATGTTTTCCGACGAAAAATAACTTAATTCAAAGTTCTCTGCGATCTTACCGCTGTTCGTAATATTCAGGATATGCGTAGTAGTTTCTCCGGGACTGGAATAAGTGTCTATCACAGGTGGGTCTAATTCCACATCAGGCAATGGGGCTCCTATATGAAGATCATCGATATACCAACCTTCTTTGATACCTCTGTCTGCTGCGCTCCAACCTACTCTGAATCTGAATTTTATAGTACGATTTACATAATCTCTAAGAATGAAGTTTTCACGTATCCATGATGGGAAAGTTTCTCTGTCAGTAAAAGCTTCTCTACCAGCTAACGGGTTATTGTGAAGTGTGTCTAATACTCTATCGTACCCCCTTTCAGGATGTATCTGATGCCATTTTCCGGTTACATTGTCCCAGATATCTACTATTCCACCATCTCTTACAGAATATCTGTAGCTCTCAAAGAAGTACCAGTGCCGAAAGGTCAGCTCTAAGTTATGAGGTGCATCTGAAAGATCGAAGAATGGGGTTTCGAGGGCGGTTGACCCTCCGTTAGACCATGTAGCTATTTCAGGACCGCTCCACCATGAATGATTTCCACTGTATGCTCGATTTTCCGATATTTGCCAATTATCAGGTATATCTTCCCCGCTGATCCAATAATGCCTCCAAGCACCTTTACCGCTTTCGATGTCATCGTAGAAGGTAAGAGTGTTAGGAACCATCGTGTGGATGGTGTATTCATCCTTTATCGTTTCGTCGTTACTAGACATTATTTTCAGCGGTTGTTCGTCGAAGATACCCGGCGATGCATCATCAGGTGGTATGACTTCAAGGGTTATATGCTTAGTTTCCTGAGGTGACATCTCGCCTGTATCTACAAACCCATCTTCATTGGTATCAACAAGAGGCTCACTATTTTCATCATAAAAATTGTACGTCCAAGTAGAAGATTGAATTCCATAATCGATCGGTGTACCTACTATCAGTGAGAAACTATCCTCATCGGCACCTAGATTTGTGACTGATAAATAATAATCTGTTTTACCAGAGTGGTCAACATAATTGCTCGATCTGTCGATGGACGATTCCATGGCTACAGGCTTAAATGTAGCATTTACTTGGAAATTATCGATATACCAACCAGCCCATCGATTTTTGGTACCGGGGGTATAGCCGTAAAAGTGGAATCTGAACATTATATGATCATCTATAAATTTCGTTAAATTCACACTACCTCTTAACCATCCGCTGCTGTTTTGACCATAACATCTATCCACTTTGGCACTCGGCGATATGGTTTCATTGTATCCTTCGTTGGGGATCACGTATTCCCATGTCTCTCCTAAATCCTTAGAAACTTCTAAGAATCCTCCGTCAGCTTCGCTGTCTCCCGGGTCTTCACCCCATATGGAAAACCAATGATGAAAACTTACCTCTGCCTCTATTGCACCTTTTAAATCTATAACAGGTGATGTCAAGGTTGCAATACCCGTACGTGTATAATTAGAAAGAAGATTGGTACCCCAGGAGTTATCTCCCGAATAAGCTGTTCCGGGGCCGTATTCAAAACCGGATACATCTCCATGTTCCCAATGAGTACCTCTATCGTTGTCTTGAGCCAACCACCCACCTTCTCCGGATTCCATATCATCAGTCCAATTTTGCCTTACAGGAACGAATACATTCAATGGTGTAGTAAAATCTAAGGAATTATTTTTGTTAGAAACAAGATCTATAGATCCAAAATCAGAAACGCCGTTTTTCGTTTCTTCCGGGATATCGATAATAAGATTCACGTCCACATAGGACAAACCGAATAAATTATCGGTATCCGCAGCGCCAGATCCACTGGAGTCAAAAAGAGGATCGTCTGTAGATTTGTACGTAAAAGTATGATTCCATTCATTCGTAGAATTGTATCTTACATCGATAGTGTCGTTAAAACCACCTTTATTATGCACTCTTATTTCGACAGCTACACTCGAATTAGGCTTTACAATAATTTTGAATTCGTCAATATCCGCCATAATATTTGGTTCCGGAACCACGGTTTGCGTCATCAACGTATGATTAACATCGGTGTCAGTTGTTGAAGTAATTTTTACCGTTATATTATCAATAGTTGGCTCGGAAAGTGTTTTGGGTACCGATACTTTCAAATTCAGATCTTTGAAACCCTCGATGGGGATATATCCCGTTTCTTCTATCGGACCGGTTCCGTTTTTATGATATATATCCGCATTCCAACCATTTTCCGATAATACTTCCAATGAAAAATCATCAGGATTTTTTCCAAGATTTCTAACTCTGAATTTGTGTTCTACAGTCGTACCGGTGGCACCATCAATACTGTCATGGAAAAGATCAGCGGTTAAATCCACATCATCAGGAGTTAGCCATGCGAGGATCCTTCGCATAAGTTCGTTCCTAGTTTCCGTTCCGGTTACCACTGAAAAATCAAACCCGGTGTATAATGTTCTGAAAGTATCATCGACTGCAGTAGCACCGGCGAATCCTTCTCGTAATCGGAATACCTTCTCTCCTTTGCCATGAACTTCTCCATATATGCCATGGTCGTCCATCTCTTGGAAAAAATCGTCTTCTCGATATATGCCCAGGTCCATCATATCCGAGATAGGATGCTTATCGACACCGTATGCCGGATTTGGAAAAGCCCACCAATTCAATCTCGACCGGAATCCGAAGTATTCTTCCATGAAGCTCACGTATCCTTCTTCGTCTGCAATGTATCCGGCTCCTTGGCTGGACAGATACAGTTTACCATCCTTTTTCAAATAAGCTTCGATGATATCTCGGTGCTCTTCCGGAAGAGGATCCATCCCTGAAGATGAGTGTTTTCCCCTATGGTTACCGGTGAACCATATAACGGCATCATGAGATAACAATACCTTTGGATCGGGTGGTCCCTGGTTATCGATCATCCATTCATTGTAAGAACGTCCGGTATAAGCCACGGTATCTTTGTAATAAGACGAAGACCCAATGTTTCCATCGTTATTCACAAGTAATATGTTAGCTTTCGGATAAGTGAACAATACGATCTCTTGAATCACCAAGGGATCTACCGAAGAATTCAGAATTATCTCTGTCTTTTCCGGTGGAGCTCCGGTTTGTGCATTAGAGGGAACTGTTATGTTTACGTATATCTTAACGGTTTCAAGTGCTTCCATGGATATTTTATCTGATATCGGCTCCCAGAGATCAGTATAGATATTAACTTCCCAATCCAGTTCAGATCCATATCCGATACTAAAAACATCTTCGGAGTCGCCTAAATTTTTGATGTTTAATGTATACGATACATCTTCTACCGGTATTCCTACCCTGCCTTGATTTGGTTCATCCACTTTAATACCTGCTTCAGAAACAAATATGTTTACATCATCCATGTACCATCCCGCTCGTTTTTTGCCTTCTGCACTAGCAAATCTCCACCTGAGCATTATAGTTTTATCTCTATATTCGAAAAGGTCGAATGTTTCCATGGCCCAAAATCTATTCCTGCCGCTGTAGGCTTCACCACCTAAACCTCCGAATATGCCCGTGGTATAAGGGTAACCTTCTTCCGCTGTAATTCTCGACCATGTTATACCGCCATCATGAGATAGCTCGACAACACCACCGTCATTGCTTGTTTCCATATCATACCAATGCATGAAAGAAAGTTCAGCGGTTTTTACTCCTTTTAGAGATATGGGAGGTGAGGTTAATGTGGTTTCCGAGTTTTCTGTATAATTAGAAAGAAGATTGGTACCCCAACATTTGCTACCCGAAAAGGATGTATCAGGTCCGTATTCGTAGAAGGATGGATCGCCAAGTTCCCAGATCGTCCCTCCATCTTCCGAGAGCGTAGACCACCCGGTAGTATCTTCCTCGAAATCATCGTGCCATGTGGGAATAACAGGTACAACTGTTCTTATGTTTGCCCGAGCAGTAATAAATGGATTCAATGTAGAACTCATAACGATGGACAATCCATCTTCGTCTAGAGCTTCTGCATCATGAGGCATGTTTACTCTAAGGAGGATATTTTTGGAACCACCCTTTGAAATCCTACCCGTATCCGGGACTCCATTTCCATTGGTATCTGAAATTGGGGTTCCATCGAGATGAAGAATTTCATGATCCCATAATGTGTCTTTTACTAATATATCATAGGTATCCGCACCGTTGATACCCGTGTTAAATACTTTTAATTCGTGCTCTACAGTTTCACTCGGAAGTCCATAGCCGGTTTGTTCCTGGGGACTTATGTGTAGACCGACGGGAGGTTCAAGGAACCAATCGATGGCTCTACCCACAGCATCTTTCATTTCATCGGGTCTAACGAATGAAAGTTCCCAAGAAAAGAAGGCGGTTCTAAAACTGTTTTTTTCGTATGCGATCCCGTAATATGGATGTTTTATGTTTCCGCTATCCAATACTCCAAAAGCATCTTCAGTTGGCTTTAATTCATAGGCGATATCATATCTGTTTACACCCACTTTCCAATGGCTATTGATATTAAACTCTATATCCTCCATGAAGGTTCCGTAGACGCCGTCAACCGGTGTATCTGTTGGTTCGTGGTTTGAATAAAGGGCATCTACACCCATGTAATCCCTTAGGAAAGAATTACTGCTAGTTTTGATGTCTCCTCTTCCGTGGAGATCATTGCCTATAAGACCTCCTATCAACCATAAAGAACCGCCGGTATCCAGATATGATCCGAGATTGATGAAGTCTTGAGTTTTAAGGGTGCTTTCTCTCGTCCTAACCATACCGTTATAACCGGTCACCCAGATTACAAGTTCGTAAACATCCATCACATCTAAAGGAGGCCCATCCTTTCCCGAGGGAACGACATATTTACCGAATTCGTATCCATTATCTGTTAGGGCATCGCTATAAAGAGTTTTATTGTAATTCTCTACCGTTCTGTTTTCATAAGGTCCGTTATTGTTTAGGCTGTTATCGTCATCTACCAGCAATATTTTTGGTAAACGAGGAGTAGTAAAATTATAATATTCTCCGTCGTTATCATCGACTTTAGTATTTCCTGCTTCATCGGTAGATTCTAGATAGAAATAATACGTAGAGCTACCTTGTAGTTCAGCTAGAACTTTCCGATGTTCACCGGTCAATCTTGGAGAGTACACTTCATTGTCTGGAGGGATGCTTCTACCGTAAATTATCTTAGAAGTACTGGGCTCATCGGTATTCCAAGATATCTCTGCCCTCCCATGGGGAAGTATCTCAACACTTACATTATCGATATGAGGAGGTGTTACATCAATGCGTGCCGTCGCGTTCACCCATATTCTTTTATTTGTCCCGTAATCCCTGGTAACGTAAGAAACGGTTATTTCATCTCCGTCAATAACTTCTAATTTGCTATTGTTATATATTGGATACGATGATAGTGTCAATTCTATATCACCGGTGAAAACGCCGGTATCTTCTCTTATCTCTGTAAGATTTATTATCTCTTTATCACCGGTTAAAAGACTGGAAATATTCACACCCACTTCATGGGATATGTTTGTATCTGTAAGTGTAATCGTAGGATATGTTTCAGTGTTGTAAACATTTCTGTCAAAACCGATGTTCGCTTTTTGAGACGGTGGTACATAGGATGATACCATTGCAAAATCTTGTTCTGTACGTGACGTGCTGGGTACCCCGTCCATCGGAACATTTTGTGCGTATACTTCGATGGTATATTCACCCAATCTAAGGTCGGAAGGATCGATATAAATCGCTTCAACATTATTCAGTTCATCCCGGTCCGTTGAGAACGGATCAGACCAACCATTTTTAAATTGGTTTCCTCGAAATACCTTTCCGTCGGGGCCTGTTATAGTGAGATCGAGGTCGTTTACCAATGCAGTCAGCGCGTTCGGTGAAGCCGGTGGATCTGTCCACGTAAGAACAACTTTCAAAGGTGTGTCAACACAACCCACATAAATTGTCTTTTCCATATGTTCTCCGGTAGATAATCCTTTAAATTGTTCTTGGTAAAAAATCTCTTCCCGTGGCTGTACTATATTACTCAAGTTCATCCGACCCCATCCTTCGTCGAAATTCGGTATGCCCTCCCTGTTCATATCGTTAGCCCCGAGTATCATAGCTGCTTTGGTAAGAGCAGGACTAGGTTTTACACCATATTCCTGTTCATAATATTGAACGAATATGGCTACGCCCCCGGAAACATGAGGTGCCGCCATGCTGGTACCGCTCAGATAATGGTAATATTCATCTATTAAGAGTGGATATGTGTGTATAACTTCACTAGATAGAGCAGAAGATATGATCGTCCCGGGTGCTACTATATCCGGCTTTATACGACCGTCGTTGGTTGGACCTCGGCTGCTAAAAGATGCCATCTCATCTATATTGTTAGCATTTGAAGATATATATGGCCTGTAGTTTTCAGATGCACCCACGGTTATCACATTCTTAGCAGTTCCCGGGGCACCGACGGAATTTGGATCGGGGCCGTCATTGCCGGATGCAAACACTATGATCATCGGATATTCACCCGCTGTATTCGGTAGAGCATCTCTGACGAATCCGTCGTAGCGTGCGCTAGAGGAAGTATATTCTCCAAACACCCTTGAACCCCAACTGTTACTGGAGACGTAGGCACCGGAATTGTAGGTGTCCGCCATCAGTGTGTTCAAGTTGGGAAATCTTGAACTTCCGTTATCTGTAAAAACCTTCTGAGCTACCAATTCAGCCCCTGGAGCTACGCCCATGCCGTAGAGATAACCGTCGCTATCGGTTGTACCAGCTGAACCGTCACCGGCTACGATACCCGCTACATGTGTTCCATGCCCGTGCCCATCGTAGGCAGTACCGTCTGATGTCGTGTAATCGAAGAAACCTACCACATTCAGATCCGGATGTAATATATTATCTCGGCCGCCATCTATACCGGTGTCTACGACGGCAACCTTTTGACCGGTCCCGTCGTATCCCAATGAATTGACATAGGACCCAGGTCCGCCCCAGGGAACTCCGGCGGTCCAGTTCCCTCCGACGATCTCAGAAGAAACTTCATCGAAAAGCAATGGTGCTGAAAAAGGTTCTATCCAGTAAACATTTGGTATCTTGGATATATCTTCCAAATGTATATTTTTAATCGAGCCATCCACACCGGTGTATCTTCTGTCAATCCATACCTCTAATACAGAATTCATACTGTTTTTCACAGTTCTTATTGAATTATTTGTGTTCTCGTCGTTGAATATCAGAACGGTTATGTTTACTATTTCCTGATCATTTGTAAGTAATCTCGGATGTAATCTGTGTTCCGGTTCGTATTCTCCGGCCCATCTTATGGGTAAAGAACTGAGTAGCGAAGTCGAGAGTTTAGGTCCTTCCTTAACTCCGACTAGATAAGTGTAATCCGGAATATATTCAAGTATCTCGACACCACTGCTTTCCAGAGTATCCAACCATTCGTTCTGTATCGGACCTGGAAACTGGATCAGATAATATCCACTACCGGATCGAGAACTGATGCTATCAAGAGAAGGGGTTTCCATCCCTTCTTCTACCGGATCAAAAACACGGGACTTTAGTTTTATCTCTGCAGGTTCAAGATCTTCCATGTTCCACGTATGTTCTTCTTCAGACACGGATGCACCGATAATAAGGCTAAGTTGAAGGGATGATATTATTAAAAG
>SKVC01000079.1 GCA_007129655.1 Thermoplasmata archaeon | reverse complement strand
TGGATAGATGGTAGGATAACTTCGAATCCGCGATATCCAAAATATCTTTGAGCAGGCATACGCAGAGCGATTGCTGGTTCAACAGTAAAAGGATCTTCAATCTGATCTCGTCTGATAGCGCCTTGTGGATATCTGTCTCCTTTTCCACTGGATATTCCTTTATAATCTTGATTAATTTTGCTATTCCTCCTCGCTCCTCCAGTTCCTTTTCCACATCCTCGGGAATATCCATCTTGATCACTGACTAAGAAGCCTACCAGTTCTAATATACTTTATGGGTTTTTTTAGGATACTAATTCAAATTAGTACTAATCTAGATTAGTATTAAGCAAAGAGTTTATATACTAATGTGTATTAGTATTATCTATGTTCAAGTTCGTAGATAGGAAGGACCAGATGAATCTGCTGGAGAAGGCTTGGGCTAGTGAGATTGCCCAGTTCATCGTTTTGTATGGTAGAAGAAGGGTGGGGAAGACCCGTTTGGTACTTGAATTCATAGAGGGAAAGGAAGGTATATTCTATATCGCAGAGGATGAGAATCCAAGATCTCAGATAAACGAATTGAAGGACAGTATAGCTCACAAACTCGAAGACGATTTTTTGAGGGATACGGATATTGAGAATTGGAAAGAACTATTCAATTATCTAAAAAAGGTACTTCCCGAGGAAAAAAAGTTCTTCTTAGCAATAGATGAGTTTTCATACCTTATCAAGAATGACAACAGCCTCGCTAGCGCACTACAAAAATTTTGGGATACTTTTCTTTCAAACACGAATGTATGCTTGATAGTATCTGGCTCCCTGTTCGGTCTTATGCAGGAAAAGATATTGTCTCATTCTTCGCCTCTATACGGCAGAAGGACCAGGGATATATTTCTGGAGGGCCTCTCTTTCAGATATTCCACAGAGTTCTTGAATATGTCTTTCAAAGACCAGATGAAAACCTACATGACCATAGGTGGGATACCCGAATATCTACTCAAAACACATGATTACGATAGATACGGTACATTTGCAGAGAACGAATTTTTGAATAAAGACGGTTATTTCTACAGAGAGCCTTACTTTATACTTTCACAGGAGTTCAAAACCATCAAAACCTATTTTACCATACTCGATGCCATCTCCAAGGGTAATACCCGGCCCACTGAGATAGCCAATTACTCGGGAATAGAAACCCGAAGTATTTATCCTTATCTTGAAAATCTTATCAGACTAGGATTCATAGAAAGGCAAGTACCGGTATCCGGAGATAATAAATCAGGTATCTACATAATAAAAGATGTTGTTTTTGACTTCTGGTTCAATTTTGTGCATCGGTATAGGGAACACATCGAAAGAGATATGACCATTCACGGAAAAAACGATTTCAACAGATATTTCGGTAAAAGATTCGAAGAGTTGGTTAGAACAGATATATTTAGATATTTCTTTGATCATCCGAAAGTAGGAAGATGGTGGTACAGAGATACTGAAATAGATATAGTTGCCCTGGATGCGGAAAAAGATGATATATTGTTTGCCGAGTGCAAATGGTCCGATGATATTGATTCCGAGAAAATATACAGACAGTTGAAAGAAAAGAAGGACGAAGTGCTATGGGGAAGCGATGCACGAGTAGAGCGATATGCCGTGTTCGCCAGATCCTTCGATACCAAGTTTACTAGAGACGATTTAACCTGTATCGATTTGAAGGATATTGAACGGGCAGTACAATCTCAAATGTAAAATCCATCCATCTCCAAGAGCCATTACCACAGAGGGATATACCGTATCTATTCGAGTGTTCGACAAAGACAACTTTTACACTATCAGAGAACTGTTCAAGAAATGCACTTACAGAGCCTACATCTTTATATCGTGTGAACTTTACCATTCAGCATGAACGGTTTCACCATCATCGGCTTGACGGCTGCTGCCTGTACCACCGCTGCTTTTATCCCTCAAGCGATAAAGGTCATCCGAACCAAGGATACCCGTAGCCTGTCTTTGCCCATGTACATCATATTCACTGTTGGTGTGTTATTGTGGTTGGTTTACGGTATCCTGGTCAAAGACATCCCGGTGATGGCCGCCAACGTGGTTACCTTAACTTTTTCGCTGGTCATACTGGTATCCATAATCATATACCGTAAGAAAGCGGATGAGATCTGATCGATTTTAAAATATCTCAATATGTCCCATTCAAGCAAAAATCTTTATACAAATCTTCATCTTCTTGAATAGATGGGAGAAGAAACTCTGGACATCACATTCCAACCGGAACTCACAGGCAGGGACGACGAATTCGATCAGTTGAAGAATTGTTGGGATAGAGTACTCGCGGGTCACGGTTCCACTGTTCTTATCTCCGGGGAAGCAGGCATCGGTAAAACACGCTTGGTAACCGAGTTGATGGATATGGCTGAGAAAAACGGTGCTCTAACCGTTAAAGGATGGTGTCTTGCGGATGCACTGGATCCGCTGATGCCTTTTAGGGAGGCACTACGGGATGCTGAACTGTATCATCTCATGGCCGAGCGACCTCCACCCAAAGTTATCTCCGCATATCTTATGGATGACTCCGGTCTTATGATCGCCAAGGTCGAACGGCGGGCGACAGATCTGGATCCGGATATTTTCTCGTCCATGCTCAATGCCGTGGGCAATTTTTTCAGCGACTCTCTTTCTATGATGGGAGAAGGTGGAGGTAACAAACTAAACGCAATAGGATACGGGGATCATGACATCTTGATACAAACGGTTGGAGAGATGTCTCTGGCTGTTGTGATAGAAGGAAGGAACAGCGAATTCTTGATAGAAGATATGCGAAAGACCCTTCACAGTATCTTTGAACGGTCAAGTAGTTGGGATAGGAGATCCGATACTACCGAGCCCATGGAACAGGAAATAGAATGGTTGGTGACTTCCGGTAAATACGAAGGAAAATATCTTGTTGACGACCCGAAGCTCAGACAGGAAAATCTGTTCGACAATATCCTGTTGGGTCTGCGAAGATTATCGATAGAACAGCCAGTGGTGCTTTTCCTGGACGATCTGCAGTGGGCGGACCCGACGTCGCTAAGATTGTTACATTATCTTTCAAGGAATACCGGAAAGGACAGAATCCTTTTGTTGGGATCATATAGACCAGAAGATATTTTGGAATCGTCTCCAACAATTCCTAACGTCGATTCAGCCAAAAAGCGTGCACATCCCTTCAAAACTACCATGCAGAACATGAGCAGGGAAGACCTGTTCCAAGAGATAGAATTGAAAAGATTCGACCAAGAGACGGTCAGAGATATCATCTCAAAAATCCTGGATGATGTGGAGCTCGACGACGAATTCGTTAGAATAATCTATCATGAAAGCGAGGGAAACCCTTTCTTCTTGATGGAATTAACACGGATGTTGGTGGAGGAAGGCCACATCAAGCATGAAAACGGTAAATGGCAGATCGAGGGCATTGCCGAAGAAGCACACATACCTTCCCGAATATACGACGTGATCGTCAGAAGATTGAACCGATTGAAGGAAGAGCAGCGTGATATTTTGGAATGTGCCAGCGTGGTGGGCGAGGAATTCGAAAGTGCCGTGGTGGAGAAGATAACCGGCACGAATCGAATGAAACTGTTGAAGGATTTCAACTACATCGAAAAAACACACGATCTGATACACTACAGCAATAAAAAATATCGATTTGATCATTCGAAGACAAGGGAAATACTCTACACGGGAATAAACCTGGAGTTGAGGGAAGAATACCATCGTATGATAGGGGAGTGTTACCAGGAACTATACGGTGATGAATACCTGGAGTCGATAGCTAACCATTTTTACAGGGCGAAGGATCCTAGGGCCGGAGATTATCTGGTCAAGGCCGGTGCTAGATCAAAGGATAAGTACTCCAATCTGGAGGCCTTTGATTATTACATAAAAGCCCTACCCTTCATCGACCATGATGAAAAATTACGGAGTATATACCGTGAATTGGGGTATTTATCCCTGATATTCGGTAGATATGCCGAATCCTTGGAATATCTGGAAACGGCCTTGGAGATATCATCAGATCAAGATGAAAAGGGCGAGATATACGGACAGATGGCCATGGTGCATGAAGAGAAGGGAGATTACGAAGAATCTCTTAGAATCGCGGAAACGGGTCTTTCTATAGTGGATAAAAACAGTATATCTCGCTGCCATCTATTGAAGAGCAAAGGCTGGGCCCTGCTGCGTCAGGGTCAATACGACAGAAGCATATCTACATTCAAAGAAGAGCTGGAACTGGCCAATGAACTCGGTAACAAGGCCGAGAACGCCCAGGCATTCCACGATATAGGCACTGTTTTTCTCCGTAAAGGTGATTATGACAAGGCCGAAAAGTACCTTCAACAGGCGATTGAATTGAGAGAAGAAATGGAGGATCTGGGCGGTCTCGGTGTTTCACTGAACAATACAGGCGTGATATATCACGGAAGGGGTGATCTGGACAAGTCCCTTGAATACTACCTACGCAGTTTGAAGATCAGGGAGGAGATAGGGTACAAACAGGGTATCGCCATGAATCTCAACAACATCGGAAACTATCATCGTTACAAGGGCATGCTGGACAAAGGTCTGGATTACTATCAACGCAGCCTGGATATCAAGGAAGGCATAGGTGACAAGGAAGGCATCGCCATGACCCTGAACAATATGGGTAAGATATACTATGAGGACCGAGATATAGACAAGGCCCTGGAATACTATCGAAAGAGCCTTCGTATTCGCGAAGAGATAAAGGACAAAGACGGTATAGTGGAATGCTTGTGCATGATCGCGGAGATAGATCTGGATAGATTCAATTTTACCGAAGCGGTTTCCAATGCAGGTAACGCTCTGCGCATGGCGGTGGAGATAGGGTCCAAAAAAGACATGGGTATTTCCTATCGAGTCCTGGGTATGGTCCATCGCTCTACGGGTAAATATGCTGCCAGCGAGGTGGCATTGACCAATGCCATCGATGTATTACAAGAGATAGGAGAGAAGGCTAAATTGGCCCGGGTTTACTACGAACGAGGGCTCCTATGGAAGATCTTAGGGGATGTAGAGAAGGCTGAAGCGGACCTTTCGGCTGCGCTTGATCTGTTCAAGGATATGGGTATGGAAAGTTGGGTGGAAAAGACCAGGGAACAACTATGAAGTGATCTCTTTGAAATATTCGTTTTGCTTACTCATGAGTAAGCATTTCTATATCTCTAAGCGTAAACACCAAATCTTCCTTAGGAGCATTTCTTGCGATTAGTCCGTAATATTTTTCCTTTAGATCAAATCTTTCAACTTTTCTTTCCAAATCATTCAGAATTTTTTTTACATCTCTTACGTTCAAATCGCTCCATTTCACCTCAAAGAACATACCCTTTTCTCCTTCTACTGCCACCAGATCTATCTCTTCTCCTTTATGGTACCACCGTCCTAACTTGGAGAATTTGAAAGGCAATTCATCATTTGCCTCGATAAATTCCCTGGCAACCATTTCATATTTTCTCCCCAGGTAAAGATTAAAATGTTTTTTCACATCTTCGGGTATACCTTTCCCCTTTTCGATAAGATGCTTCCAGGGGTATACGAACTCGAACCAGAAATGGAAAAGATTGTCTTTTATAATGTACCTTCCCTTTTTACTCATCACCGGTATTTCTTTCTCGATGTAACCCATATCTTCCAGAACAGATAAATATTTACCTAAAGAATTGGAGTTTACCCTAGCCTTGGAGGCGATATTACCGAAGGTGGTGGTTCCTTGGGCTATGGCTCTTAATATAGAAAAATACCTCGACACTTCCCTAACCTCTTCTCTTAACAGGTACTTGGGTTCGTCATAATATCTTCCACCCTTTGAGAACAGCATTCTATTGATATTATCCCAAAACTCTTGCTCAGGATTGTAATCCCTCCAGTACTGTGGTACTCCTCCAAAGACCGAATATATGTTGAATGACTCTTCGATACTTACATCGTGAAATTTGGCAAGATCTAAAAATTTTAGTGGTTCTAGCTTCCAGGCCCCTGTCCTTCTACCGTATATGGGTGATCTACCACTCAAAGTTCCCTCCATAAAAGACATCAACGAACCGCAGAGAACCAGCATGATATTTTTGTCTTTTAAGTGAGTATCCCATTGGGTTTGCAATACACTCATGAAGGGTTTGTAGCTTTTTGCGACGTACTGAACTTCATCGATTATGACCAACAATCTCTCATCTTTTGCCTTTTCGCTTATGTATGTAAAAAAGGCTTTCCAGGTACGAAGGGGATTTTCCTTCAGAATCTTATCGTCGAATCTTTCAGATAAAATAGTTGAAAAATCCTCGAGAACGGTCTCACTTTCTTCTGCAAGTAGGTAGACGGAATCCTCATGGAATCCCTGGGTCAACAGGTAGGTCTTTCCCACACGCCGTCTACCGTATATCACTAAGAGTTCAGCCTGACCAGACGAATATCTCTGTTTTAGATATTCCAGCTCGTTCTTTCTGTTCACAAATTGCTTACTCATGAGTAAGTTACTCTAGAGTAAGTAAAATATTTAAAGTTTTCTACACAAATTATCACAAGCGAGATTTTACGATATCCTTCGTATATTCCACCCTCGGTTTCATCTTCTCCTCGATACCCAATGTATTGGCTATCTCTATCACGTCGTCCACCAGTGATATCGGTAATCCTACTCTGATGTCCCTCAATATCTTCTGTACGTATATCTCCCAATCCGCTATTACCAGCCTCATGAAGAAGACTACCTCCGGGTTGGCCACATATCCGACATCTCTTTTTGTGCTACGATATCTTTTAACATAATCTATGAATTCATCGGCTGTCTTTTTGCCTGAAAAGTAACCGGGGTCCAGGAATTCTACCGTTCGCCAGGTATTCTCGAACATGAATTCACTTTCGATCATTGTTTTTATCCTGTCCATCACTCTGAATCTGTCACTTTTCTTTAATTCCTCTTCTATTTCAGAAAATCCTTTCGTTGTTAAAACGAAATCGCCAGACCCGTTATTTATTATTATGTAATCTATACCTATATCCTTAAGTTCCTTGCATACTTCTTTCAGAAATCGGTTTATCATGGGAGCACCTCTTTGATGTTGTTTCGATCTATGATCTTCATAAGACGTTCTCTGTTAAACGGAGTTTCCATGACCTGAAAATTCAGGTAATCCTGAAGGTACACTTCCGAAGCTTCTCTTTCAAGGTTTTCCTGGATGATCCTTTTCTCCAGGTATTTGTAGTCTATGTCGCTCCTGTCCACCATGGCCCTGGCAGCCAGGGGGTCCAATTCTAGCATGAATACGATCACATCCTCAAACTGTGGAATTATACCGTTTTTGGTGAAGGGAGTCATACTATCGAAGGTGTGTACTCTTAGCCTGCTTTCTATAACGGCTATGAACTCCCTGGGAATCACTATTGTGTCAGGTATCTTCATGGGATATCTGAGTATTTTTGTGAAGGATGAATCTATCCACAATATCGGTATACCGGATATCCATGCCTGCTTTGCATCGTTTTTGTCGTTGATCACCAGCTTGAATCTCTTTTGAGGGCGATGTGGCTTCTTACCTACCTCTTTGAATATCTTTGGATATCTCTCGTATTTATCCGACTTCTGAAGATTATCCATCAATCTCATATGTTATGATTGTGTTAATAAGTATATATACTTATTGTTGTTATTTGAATAATTAACCGAAAACAACATATGTTTCCATGTTGCGCAACTGCGAAACTATTAAATAATGCATCAGTATGCCAAAATGATGCCTGATGAAAAGCTCGCCAGGGCGATAAGATCCAGGAAAAGAAGGGACATCCTTCAGATGTTGTGTGAGAACGAGAAGATGTCCGTCCACGAGATGGCAGATAGATTGGATACTACGGAATCTTCCGCTTCAAAACATCTGAAGTTACTTTATGATCTGGGATTGGTGGTGTTCGAGAATAAGCCACCGGAGAAGTACTACTCCCTCAAGATCGACGAGATAAAAGAGATGTTCGAGATATACAACAAAGTTGCAGATAAGATACGATAGGTGTAAAACATGAAAGTAGTAATAATAATGGGATCGAAAAGCGATATGGAATGGTCAGAGAAGATAGGGGATACCTTGAAAAAGTTGGGTATAGAAAGCGTGATGAGGATCGCTTCAGCACATAAGGTACCTTTGAAAGCTATGGAGATCATAAAAGAATATGAGGATGATAAGGTAGTCTACATAACGGTCGCAGGAAGAAGCAACGCGCTGAGCGGTTTCGTGGATGCTCAAACTGAGAAACCAGTCATAGCTTGTCCTCCGTACAGCAGTAAATTCGCCGGTGCGGATATTTTTTCAAGCCTGAGGATGCCTTCCGGAGTGTGCCCCATGGTCGTCATGGGTACCGAGCAGGCGGGTTTAGCCGCAGCGAAGATATTGGGACTGACCCATGAGGGACTTCAGGAAAGGATCAAAGAATATCAGGAAGATAACAGAAAGAAGATAGATGAAGACGATAAAGAGGTGAGATAGATGGGAAGTGTCAAAGACTTAGAGATAACGAAAGAGCCAACCAAGAACGAAGAAGGGGTCGGAGTGTTCGAGTTCAGCGGTAGATACAGCATCTTCGACTACGGCGAGATGCCCGACGAGATCGAAGGTAAGGGCGAAGCCCTCTGTTTGATGAGTGCTCACAACTTCAAGGAGTTAGAGAAAGAAGGTATAAAATCACATTTTATAGAGTTAGATGGTAAGAACAGGATGAAAGTCAAGGTGGTCAACGTGATCACCGAAGGCACACCGGATGAATTCAAAAACATGATGGTACCTTTGGAGATAATCTACAGAAACATCCTGGGAGAAGGTAGTTCTGTTTTTAGAAGGCTAAAAAAAGGAGAGATCGAGCCTTCGGACCTGGGATTCGACGAATATCCTGAAGTGAATAAAGAGCTGGATCCACCCATCATCGACTTCAGCACCAAATACGAGAAATTCGATAGGTACTTCAAGAATCTGGACGAGGTGAAGGAACACGCAGGCTTCGATGACGAGATGATAGATGTTATCAAGAATTTAGCTATGAGAGTGAACGGATTCATCAACGAGAGGGCTAAAGAGTTGGGATGGAAGCATCTCGACGGTAAGATGGAAGTAGCCCTTGATCGGAACGGCGAGCTCATGCTGGCCGATGTTCTCGGCACTTTGGACGAAGACCGGTTCGAATACAAAGGATTGAAGCTCAGCAAGCAGATGTTGAGAAACTACTACAGAGGAACCGAATGGGAGAAAGAGATGGACCGGGCCAAGGACCAGGACCTCCCGAAGGATGAATGGCCGGAGCCGCCAAAGATGGCTGAAAAATTGATAATCTTCGTTTCCCACATGTACAAGGCGGCCTGCAACGAGTGGACCGGAGAGAAGCACTTCGATGTAAAGTCACTGGAAGAGTTGATCAGTGAGGATTACGAAGAACTCAAAAAAGAAGGCCTGGCGTAAGTTCTTTGGTAAAACCCTTTCCTTTTTTTTACTTATATTATGGCATTTTGAGTTGTTGGTATTTAAGTCGCTAAAGTGTAAAAAATCTACGGAATATTTATATAGCATTTGATACCTAATGTATATCACATGTCAACTCAGGTAAATGTGAGATTAAATAAGAATCTGCTAGACGAAATAGACGCCATCACCAAGGTACTACATCTTTCCAGAAGTGAATGGCTGAGAAATAAGATCGCCTATGCCGTCAAAGAAGAAACTCTCAATCTAAGAGAGGCAATAGCATTGGAATACGCAAAAGGCCATATATCTGAAAAGGAATTGAAAGAACTTCTGGGAACGGATGCCGAAGACGTGAAATTTATAGTAAATAAGCTGAAAAAAGCTAAAAAAGAGATCGATGAAAAACTCGAACAAGGTGAGCTATGAGAGTTGTGATAGACACCTCTGCCTTGGTTTCTTTAGGGCATACCGATTTAGCAGATAAGATCCTTGACATTTATGATGTTGTTATTTCGAACGGCGTTTTAAATGAACTAGAAGAGATAAGTGAAAGCAGGGATGAAGATGCGAAAGCGGCTAAAAAATGGCTAGTTATTTAATCTCATTTGAAGATCCAAGATGTAAAAAGAAAACATCCTGTTGAGGACGAGTTATTTGATATCTGTATAGAAAATGATCTAGTATTATTTACTGACGACATCAAGGCTATAAAGGAATTTGAAGATAAAATCGATTGTTATTTCAGCGTTCACATGGTTTATTTACTGTTTAAAAAAGGAATTATCTCTGAATACAAAGCGTTATTGGCTATAGAAACTATGAAAAATGAAAGGGATTGGAAACGAAATGTAATAGTTGCTGCGGCCAAAGCGTTATTCTTCTAAACTTTTTGATGTCGGAAAGTTATCTCGCTATTTTATGGTTTTAAGAAGAGATAAATAGGTATAGTGATCATCCCTTGTAGGTGTGCTTAAAATGAAAGAATTTGTCAAGCCGAGGGTTGTGGTCAGTAAGTGCTTAGGGTTCGAAAGCTGCAGATACAACGGTCAGATCATATCTTCGGATGAAGTTAAGGAGATGAGAGATCAAATCGATTTTATCACCGTTTGTCCCGAGTCGGATATAGGCCTGGGAGTTCCCAGGGACCCCATCCGCTTGGTGAGAGATGGAGAAGATAAAAAATTGTTACAGCCGAATACCGGGAGAGATGTTACCCTGGAGATGAAGGATTTTTGTGCGAATTTTCTTAAAGAACACTGGGATGTGGATGGTTTCATACTGAAAGGTAGATCGCCTTCATGCGGATTGAAGGAAACCAAGATCTATGCCGCTATTGATGGCCCGGCACCCGTTGATAGATGTGCAGGCTTTTTTGGAGATGCGGTTTTGAAATACCAGCCTAAAAAGGCAATAGAGACAGAGGGAAGGCTGCGGAACTACCAGATACGTGATCATTTCCTTACAAAGATCTATACTTTTTCATCCTTCAGAGATGTTAAAAAGTCTAAAGATATTGATAAACTCAAAGAATTCCACGATCACAATCGGTTATTGTTAAAGTCCTACGATGAAGAGATGTATGAAAAGTTGTGCAAAGTCTTTGAAGAGGATTCCGGGATCTACGATATTTACGAAGAGATCCTGTACGAACTGTTCAACATGGCTCCGGAATGCGAATCAAAGATAAAGATAATGGATGAATTGTTTGCGGGATTGAAGAGCCATGTAGAGGAAGATGAGATAGACTTCTTTGAAGCTTCTTTAGAAGAGTATAAAGAAGGAAACACCTCTTTGAACGTACCGTTATCCATACTGTACACATGGGTTCTGAGAGCCAAGGATCCCGAACTGAAAAACCAAACCTTTTTTGATCCGTATCCAAGAGAATTGGTCCGTTTAGAGGACGTTAAGACCTGTGTAGTTAGGGATTATTGGAACTTTTAGTGGACATCCCCCAGCACGTATCTTTCGATCTTGTTACCTTCGATACTCCATGTTTCATCTAGAGCGTTCTTGATAAATCTCCTGTCGTGGGATGCGAGTAGAACACCGCCTTCATAATTTTGCAACGATTCCTCGAGCTTTTCCCTCTTCTCGATATCTAGATTGTTAGTGGGCTCATCCAGTAAGATCAGATTACAGCCTCCGAACATCATCTCGGCCACCGACAGCAGAGTTTTCTCGCCGCCGCTCAGATCTCTAATGTCTTTGAAGACATCATCGCCGATGAAACCGAAGCTCCCTAGATGATTCCTGAGCTTTTCCTCTTTATCCTTTGGGAGATGGTTCGTAGTATCCTCTATCGGGATGTGATCGCAGTAGGTTTTATCCCATATATCATCCAGGACTTTATAGTCTTCAGAAGCCGGTATGAACTCCTGTGAATGGTATCCTATCTTCGTTTTTTTACCTACTACGACCTCACCGGAATCAGCGTCTTTTTTCCCTGCGATGATATCCATCAGTGTAGTCTTTCCCGAACCGTTGGGTCCGACCAGTTCTATCTTCTTCCCTGTTTTCATATCGAAGCAGATATCTTCGAAGATGATTTCATCGTAACTCTTCGTTAGATTTTTTACATCTATCAGAGTATACTCTTCAGGCGTATACTTTAGATTGAGGTTGATATCAACCTTTTTTGCTCTCAATTCGTAT
>SKVC01000130.1 GCA_007129655.1 Thermoplasmata archaeon | reverse complement strand
TTTTCAACGGTACATCATATCTTTACTTCTGTTGTTCTCCTCCTTCTTTTTCGCCCTTTTTGATCGTTTGTGTTTCAAGGGCTTTTCCTGTGAAGGGTTGATGCCGTGAAAGCTGATATCTTTCCGGAGAAGCCGCACGTACCTTTTATCTCCCTTGCCTTCTATCTGTACGATGCCTCGGGATACGAGACCTTTGACCACACGTTCCAGCTTTTTCTCTGAGATATGTAGCTCTCGTGCCAACTCTTTGATCGTGATCGGTTTTTCTTCTAAAAGTAACCTGATCAATTTAGCTTCCAACGTATCACTGTCTATCTCGATCATCTTGTTTTCTCATCCAAAGTAGTTACCAGCTTTTTTTGTCTTTTCTTTTTTTCGTGAAGCTTGTGATATTATATCTATATGTATTATCATATGCGAAGGAATCACACGGATAGTTCCGGCATCTTCATGACTGTCGTCCAACTCCATCTTCAAGGCCTGTTCTCGACCGATAAATATGTATCCTTTAAATTCGCCTCTGGTTTCAAGAGTTTTCTCGCGAGAGTAAAGGGATCTAAGCATATATTGAGAACCTTCTACAAGTTCCGATCCAAATTCATCATCCTTTTTATTCATTCTTTCATACCTCCTGTTAATTTTACTATTTTATCTACCGTTTCTCTATATCGTTTTTTTGTGGATTCTATATTTGCTTCCGTAACATGCCATGCAGTGTTGAAGTCGCCGTGTCTCAGCCGATAACCTTTTTTGGTAACTTCTCCATCGTCCCATTCTACCACTTCTTCCGATTCTAATAGGTCCAGTTTCTTTAACTTATTCAAATGTCTGTAAATTGTAGGTTTCGAAGAATCGAGTATAGCCGCAAGTTCGTCTGCTGTACGGGGTTTTTCAGGATCTTTTAACAAACATTCCGTCCATAATCTGAAAGGAATACTATCATGGAGCTCCTGACCACGCTTTCTTCCGGAAAGATATCCGATATCCAAAAGAAATTGTTCTAATACATCTTCGAGACTGTCGGAATTCACGGGGATATGGCTCCTCAGCATTATTTCGAATGTCATGTAATATACAATAAAACTAGTTGATTTAAAAGTTGCGGGTTTATCGATAATTTGATATTTAGAAGTGGAGATAGGAAAAAAGAATTTAAACATTGAATACATATGTTCGTTTATGGATTCTAAAATTAAAGTTAACGTTAAATTCTTTGCGTATGCAAGAGAGCTTGTTGGAGAAAAAAATATCGTTGTAGAGGTAGAAAGGGGCATCTCAATCAAAGAATTTATAGATACTATAATCTATGATTATCCCGACTTAGAAAATATACGGGAACAACTCATAATAGCAGTAAACAAAACTACCGTCAGACCGGATAAGATCGTTAAAGATGGTGATGAAGTAGCACTATTACCACCCGTTGCCGGAGGTTAAACCCATTGTTTCACCGCATGAATAATTTTATATTGAAGAGATATTCTCTTTTATAAAGAGCATGAAACGGCTTACACTGATCTTGATGGTGGTTCTATTACTGACCATTTTCGCACCGGCTATAGAAGGAACCATGGTTACGGAAGATGATGTTCTCGTTATCCAAGAAGATGAAACACGGCGATACTCCGATCAGATTTTATTTTTAGAGAGAGACCTACAGGTCAAGGGAACTATGATACTCGATAATGTTACACTCTTACTTAACGCCACCAGGCATAACAGTTTCATAGTGGAAGACGGTGGAAACTTTGTGATGATAAATTCGGAAATGATGGCTTATCAGAGCTATGTAACACCATCGATAAAATACGAAGTCAAAGAAGGTTGGAACACACTTTGTTTTCCTTTCTATCGTGAGGATGACTCACTGCGTAAAGTTCTAGAACCATTCGAAGGCCGTTACGATAAGGTATACTATTACGATGCGTATCAGGGTGCCTGGAAAAGCTACATATTTGGACGTGCCGAGCATTTTAACACGCTAAACGAAATCAATCGTTCTATGACCGTCAACATCCATTTTACCGAAGATATCGAAGTTAACACAAGGGGTTTCCTTCCGGACGAGATGGTATACAGCTTAAAAAAGGGTTCCAACTTCATATCATATCCTTTCGCAGAGACGATGCAAAGTGGCGACTTTCTATCGGATGTTATCGATAATGTTAGCGCTGTCGAAACAGTGATAGAAGGAGAAACTCATAAACTAAGTTCAACCGACTACATGATACCAGGTAGAGGTTATATTGTAAAGATGAACAACAGCACTTTACTTACGATCAATAATCCTCAAGGTATACCTGATAAACGTGCAAAAAGTATGACATTTTCGGGGGGGATCTATTTTACCTTTAACCCGGGAAGTTCAGGTACCATTTCAGATTCAATTGTCAGAGGATATGGTAACGAAGAAGGCAAGCCCGATATCGTTATCCGTTCTTCGGCAGTATCCATCGAAAATTCTTTCTTTACAGATAATTACATCGGCGTAAAAGTAGAAGAGGCAGCGCCCAAGATAGAGACTTCCGAGTTTAATTCATATGCAGAGGCGGGTATTAAACTTCAAAATTCTTCTACACTGATTTTAAACAATCATTTTGATTCGGAAATTAACTGGGCTGTTTATATCCATAGAGGATCTCCGATGATAGAAAAAAATACATTTACCGGTAAAGGTGGCATCTATACATCTTATAGTTCCGTAACCATAAGCGATAACACTTTTACTGAAATCCAGGAAAACGGGTTGTATTTAAACCAAGGAGCACCGTTAATCGATGGCAACACATTTTCCACCATCCAAAGGGCGGCTGTCAGAACCTTGGATTCAAATTTCTATGCAAGAGATAATGTGTTTACCTATAACGGAGGCGGCATCCATTCAATCGAAGGTGTTGCTACCATAGAAGAAAACCAATTTGTAGAAAATGGATATGATGTTAATCTACAGAAACTCATGCCGAACAGCAAGATATCTAGAAACTACTTTTGGGATACTCAGGGATGGACAATAAGAATATCTGATTCTCAAGATGTAATATTAAAAAGTAATATCGTTAGAGGAGCAACTTATGGTATGCGGCTTACCGGCGGTAACGATCTAAATGTAGAAGATAATGAAATCAAAAATTGTTACGGAGCCGGGGTAATGATTTCATCGTCGGACAACATCTTTTTCCATGGCAACATAATAACCGATAACTCGGACTTGGGCCTGGAGATTACCGACTCTTCAGGGGTTGTTTATGACAATCGTATTTTGGCTAACTCGGGTGGTGTTCTTCTATCTGCAGATATACA
>SKVC01000001.1 GCA_007129655.1 Thermoplasmata archaeon | reverse complement strand
TTCCGGACTTCTCAACTCACCCTGTAGTTCAGGCTCATTCATTGCATCCGTCATGGCAGTTTGTATCAAGTCATAAGCATGAACAAAATCACCTTCGGATATGATACCTTGATCATCGATGATCGATTGGAATTTTTCTTCCCAGGCCGGATTCCTCTGACCTATGGCAGAGAACCGGGGGATAGCATAATCCTCATAGATGTCTTCTTTGATTTCGGTTCTGTTAACCAACCAGTTTGTAGCGTAGCGTATGTCACGTATATTCCATGGATTGAAGTAGTCTAACTCGCCATCGTCATCAGTGTCAACTTCCGCATAACCGCCGGTGGTTGCAGTATTGAAAAATAGATTGTTATAGCCGATATAACTGTCTAAAGTGTTCACATCATCCTTCTTCTCTTCATCAAGATCATCGTAAGTCGCCCCGTCTATCTCATGGAGAAACACGTCCAGCGTCCCATCAGCAGTATCGTTGAAGCCGTCCGAAACGGTATCGCGCACTTCGATACGTATGTTATCGACGTAATCGGCGTTCTCATATAGTAATCCTTCCGATTCCGTTATTTCATCTTCCGTCGTCTCCTCGCCAATTGCAACTACAGCAAAAGTGCTGGTCAGCAAAAATATGGCAAAGAGAAGACTCAAGCAGGCTTTTAAACGCTTTTTTACTTTATTTTGCTTGGAGATCTTACCACTGTCCTATAAAATTCAGTAAGGTTCAGATATTTAAGTTTTATCTAATTATAGCAGACAACATATATAATATTCCGAACTCATACCCCTCTCAGATATCCATTGTATATCAATATTTTACCGTCCCAATCTCAGCACCGTAGACAGCCTTCTTTCCTTGTACAGATTCGGATTGAAGAGCACCACCGCGGTGAAGATCTCGAGCCTGCCTATCCACATCAACAGAGACAGTAAGAATCTGCCGGCCGGAGGAACTGCTCGATAATTGTGCGCAGGACCTACCGCTCCTAGTGCCGGCCCGATGTTGCTCAATGATGATACACACGCAGACATACTAGACATTATATCCATGCCCAGAGCTACCAATATGGCGGTTCCAATTACGAATATGAGGATGTAAGCAAGGAAGAACATGCTCACCATCTTCAGCGTATTCTCATTGATGACCCGACCACCCATACGTACGACAAGCATACGTCGGGGATTAATAAATTGTCGAAAACTACGTAATACCATCTTAAACAGTAATACTATACGTAGTACCTTGATACCTCCACCCGTCGATCCTGCAGATGCACCGATGAACATCAGCATCAGAAGTAGTAATCTCGACAATTCCGACCAATTATCATAATTTGCAGTCGTGTAACCAGTGCTTGTGCTAATTGAAACAACTTGAAACATCCCCATCCTCAATGATTCCATAGAGGCTATGCCTGTTCCTATAAGAAGATAGGCTATCAGTGCTGTGGATGCCAAAACTATACCGATGAAAACCTGTAACTCTGTGTTTCTCAGTGCCTTACGAACATTACCTTTGAAGAACTGATAATGGAGTGAAAAGTTGATACCACCCATCAACATGAAGAAAATGATTATCCATTGAACACCGGAGGGAAAGTATGCGGCACTGGATGTATGTGATGAAAAACCACCGGTAGACATGGTGGTGAAAGCGTGCATCACAGCATCGTAAAGTGTTGTTCCGGCACCCATAAGCAATATTATCATACATAATGTCAAAAGACCGTAGATATACCACAGTATCTTAGCGGTCTCCATTATCTTGGGTTTTAAACGAGTTATCGACGGGCCGGGAGCTTCAGCTTCCAGAAGTGTCAAACCCCCTCTACTTAGTTTGGAAAGGATCGCGACGGACAATACGATCACACCCATACCACCGAGCCATTGGAGAAATCCTCTCCACATATGTACACTTTTTGGATACTGTTCTAAAGGATATACTAGTACCGTCGCACCGGTAGTTGTCATACCGGACATAGCTTCAAAGAAAGCATCGACGGGAGATGTAAAAACACCTATGATAAGAAAAGGTATCGAAGATAACAGGGCGAGTACAATCCAAGTACTGCTAACTATAACAACTGCTTCGTTCCTGTGAAAATCTTCGGCTTTACCGAAGGCTTCCATGGGATAGCCGATTGCGATAGTGAAATTCGCCATGAAAAGGAATACAAGTGCATTGAAGGGAATGACACCGTAAAATAATGGCGCCTCTGCGTAATAGATCGCAGGTATCACCGGTAAATAAAAAGCGAAACCAAAGAGTTTAAGGATCGATCCTAGATTACCTGCGATAACCTTCCACCGCATCTAAAATATCTCCTCCACCTTTTCGATGTCCTCTTTGAGTACGAAAATCATCACTTGGTCACCTTGTTTAAGCTCCGTGTTGCCGTGGGGGATGACAGTTTTATTCCCCCGGATAAAAGCTCCGATCAAAGTACCGGTTGGAAGTTCTATCTCCCTCAATTTTTTACCTAAAACGGGTGAATCTTCATCTACCATAGTTTCAAGCAGATATAGGTCACCGCCGTGGAACGAAATTGCCTTGAGCGGGTTCAGATCACGGGCCAACCTTAGCATCATTCTAGCGGTCTGTAATTGGGGAGAGGCGGCCATGTCGATACCTACGGTTTCGATGAGAGATTTCAAACCCAGTTCCTTAACTACTGCGATTGTTTTATCTACGCCGTATATCTTAGCTAGTAGTGAAACAAGTACGTTAAATTCTTCTGAACTTGTGCAGGAAGCAAAGGCATCTACCCGTAAAATCCCCTCTTCTATCAAGATCCTTTTATCCCGGGCATCGCCGACGATAACTTCGGTCTCTTTTAACATCTCAGCAGCCTTTCTAGCCCGGCTGTTAGACGTTTCCAATAGTATCACTCTGATCTTTCTACGTTCTAAAATACGTGAAACATTTATGCCTATATCGGTTGCCCCAACGATCATGACACTGCTGATCCTTTTTCTACGTTTACCTATAAGCTTCATCATATGTCGGATCTCTGATTTTCCACCGGTCATCACGATCAAAGTGTCTCCTTCTCGAAGAACGGTGTTTCCGTGGGGAACCAAAACATTTTTATCACGTATTATACCACCCAAATTCACACGTTTTGGGAGTTTGATATCCTTCAATTTTTTACCTTCGACCTTGGAATGTTCAAGAATTTTAAATTCCAGTACGTTAATTTTTCCACCCATGGATATATTCATATTGATGGCGGAAGGAACGCTGATTATATTCGAAATCTCCTGTGCGATTATCATCTCGGTGGAGACCGCGAAATCGACTCCTATCTGGGAAAAACGTTTAGAGACTGGATTATTTATATATTCTAATCCTTTTATACGAGCTATAGTGGTACATGTATTAGATTTTGCAAGAGCACAGGTGACAAGATTTGTTTCGTTATCGTCGGTTACCGAGAAGAAGAAATCACATTTTCGTATATCCAGCGATTTAAGTAATTCCGGTCTAGCACCATTTCCCTTGATAACTTTTATATCTAGATTTCTAACTCTCTGACATGCTCTTTCATCTTTATCAACTATCACTATGTCGTGACCTTTACGACGGATCGATTCCGCCAGTTCGTATCCGACTTCGCCGGCGCCTATGATAATTACGTGCATTTCTCATACCACCATGAGTTCTTATAAATCGTATAGATATATGCTATAATAAGTTATCCAAGGGTTTGTTTTTTTAAAAGACTACTGTGTTCCTTCATGGTGACTTTCGCATCGTCTTTAACACCGAGTTTACGCATGTCCTCTCCTCTCAACTTGATCAATCCTTCCTCGATCAACATATCTGAATATATGGTTACAAGCACATCTTTTTTTTCCGAACTAACCACTACCAGTGTTTCCTCTTTTATATTAGCTTCATCAAGGGTTTTATCGTTGACCCTGGCTCGCCCGCCAAACTTTATAGGGCTTGATACTACCTGCAATAAAACTTCTTCAACCATATGCCCAGGTATAAACGCTTTTTAGGTTAATATATCTTTTTATCAATTATCTCTCCTAATCATGGAAAGGCTTAAACAGTATGTAATTTATGATTAAAATAATGAAATTATCGGAAACACAAAAAAAGGTTCTGATTATCATGGTGGCTTTAACTATCGTTTCAGGTTATAGTACATATATACTAGTAGCAAATGCTGTACAGTATACAAAGATTATCGAAACGGAAGCTCAACTGTCCATGGAGATGGTGGATATCGAAGTAGAAGGAGATCCTGAAGATATAGTTTATTTTACTTCTACAGTACGTATTTGGAATAACGGTAGCACGCCTGTGATAATATATCAAATACAATACGAATTACATTTGAACGAAGTGTCGCCCTTAAGGGATAGCTGGGTAGGTAGCAAAGGCGGATATCTTTATAGAGAAGGAGAAAATATCCATCTCGAACCTGGAGAATCGATAACTTATAGGATGACACCCTTAGAACACAATGTTTCACAATTTGGAGATTCTATAATCTTGCGGAACAGTCAACAGGATGAACCGATGTGGAACTGGATAATTACTAATTTTGCAGTAAATATGTATATGCCCGAATTCGACAGTGGTCGATGGGCATATCATACACGTTTAAGATTTCAACACCACGTATTCAATCGAGAAATCACAGAGGGAGATACACAATGGATCTGACTGAAAAGCAGAATATCAACTTAAAATTGGTTTTCTTACCCCTTATGGCCGCCCTTATCAATTCAGCTGTAGGGCTGGTTTATATCCTTGCTACAAGAGGATATATCCCGCCACCTTCTTTAAACGGCAATTCGGGAATGGACAATTTACGTATATTATTGGTGATCGTGCCTTTGCTCAGTGCACTGATCGTTTGCTCTATTTTGGCTGAATACGAATTCATGAAAACATTCATTGGAGGGGTAGCCATTATCTTCGAAACTATCATCATAATATTTTCTTTTCTATTAATAATACCCCAACTGATCGGTAATGTAGCCTTTATAGGTGGGTTGTCTATATTTGCACAGGATGTTATGCTTTTCATAGTTCTTCCACTAGCACCCACAACTTTCACAGGTATTTTTTTAGGTCTAGTGCTGGGCGATAGATGGATGTTTACAGGTCATACTTCCGAAGAAAAGATTTTCAGAGAAGATATGGACGACTGGTTTTCATTCCTAGAAAATGTTGAAAAAAATAGACGTAAAGAGAGCGACGAAGCTCTTAGCTCCAGAGATATAGATAATCTCTAATTCAGACATCATCTTTGAGATATTCCTCTGCCGCCTCTGTACAGATACGATGATCTAATCTATTGTTTATCTCTGGCTCGTTAAGTAACACTTCAATCGAAGATAACAGTGATAACAGATCATCTGAGAATCCCCATCTTTCAATATATTCCATTTTTACTACTCCACCCTCTTCCGGTGGAAGGATATTGGGATGAAATATATTCGATTTCCAAGAAACTATCGGTGCGGTAAACGGATATTCTCTAGAGATCTGTATTTCAAATTGATGCTCAAAAACGAAACCGATAGATTTACCGATCAGGATCGGACCAGATATATCTTCTAGTTCTACATCTAGTAATACTTCTCCATCTGATTTTTTTATATACATATTATAACCCTCGCCTAATAATACTTCCACTTCATTATTTATCCGTTCTTTCCACAATTCAATTGGTAGTTTTTTGACTGAAGAAGTCTTACGGAGACGAAGTGTTTTACCACTTTTTATATCACTCTTAATCCATTTTAGATCTGCAGAGAGCGGCTTAGCCCCATAATACAATTGGTTTTCATCATCTAGATCCCAATATGAGTTAAGGGTTTGTATCGTATCACCTACTGTAGCGGCAGGATCGATATTTACTTCTATCCGTTCATCACTCTCTTCATGCACTATAGATAGCTGAAGGACCATGAGCGGCGATATGGGATATGTAATAAAACTGTTTTCACCATTTTAACTATTTTGTGTCCGAAAACTATAAATCAACTGTTTTGATTTCAAAATGAATTGATTTGTCATATAACATATGTAGGAAACCTTATTATTTAACACGTTATATGGCCACCAAGAATACGGAGATGTAAGATTGTCCGGGAAATTCCTCAAGGCAAGGCAACTAGCCAAAGAGATGGAAGAAAAGGCGAAGAAAACAGCCGAAGAGAAGAAGAAGGTAACTGAAAGTTTAGTGATAGCCGAGTCTCTGCTTGAGGAATCAGAAAAATCCGGTGGGGATGTAGGGGATGCAAGGGAGCTCATCGAAGAAGCAAGACAATTGGTAGATGATAGAGAGATAGATGAAAGCCTTGAAAAGGTGGAAAAAGCTCTTGAAATATTGAGAAAATCCAACACTAAACATATAAAAGATCTGATCGCCGGAACCGAGGAATTGCATGAACTTATAGATGATGAAGAAAGATACAAAGGTTCTCAAGAACTACTCGAAAAAACCAAAGAACTGATAGAAGATGACAAATTCAAGGACGCCTTAGATTCAGCCAAAGAATCATTAGAACTTTCTCAGTTGGAAGTACAAGAGAAATTAACAGCAGAAATATCTACTGTGGAATCGTTGATGACGATCACCGAGGGAAAGGGTAAAGATATATCTGAAGTAGATGATATTCTATCCAAGGCTAAAGAGTCAATTGATGAGGGAGATTATGGATCTGCCTTTAGCCATCTCGATGACTGTAAAGATAAACTGAGTTCGGAGATAGAAGAATATCTCGATGAACGTATAAACAAGATCGAAAAGCAAAAAGAAGTGGTAGGTAATACAGGTATAAATACAACGAATATCGAAGAATCCATAAGCAAAGCAAAAGTACGAACAAAGGACGGAGACTTTGAAGGGGCTATGGACCTTCTTAAAGATGCACAAAAACAACTAGATAAATCTTTAGAAGATGTAGTAGAAAATAAAGTCGAAGAACTAGATTCGGGGCTAGAAAAAGCAAAAGAGATAGATGCAAGTATCGATGTAGTGAATGCACTTCGCAATCAAATTTTAGACCTTCAAAGAGATGAACAATTCAGCGAAGCCTACAACGTGATCGAGGATGCTTTTGAAAAACTGGAGGAAGCAAAATTCCATAGAGTTCTTCGTACGATTGCAGAATCGAGAGATAGCTTCATCAAAGCTAAAGAGATCGGTATCGATATCTCCGAACCGATGAATCTTCTCGGCAAAGCTAGAGATGAACTCAAGGAAGGTAAACATAAAGCCGCTTTGGAATGGGCAAATTCGGGGAAAAACAAGGTGAATGAACTTGTAAAAGAACACGATGAAACAGAAGCTCGTATCGAAAAATCACTGAACCTTGTAGATGAGATGAGAGATCTAGGTATTGAATTACCCGAAGCACCCGAGATGATCTCTAAGGCTGAAGACCATCTTAGAGATAATGATTATGATTCAGCCATGAGCGACATCGACGAATTTGAAGAATATGCCGGTAAGATTGTCTATGATAAAATAATGGAACTTATAGAAGATTACGAGATAGCAATAGCTACAGCTGACGAGATCGGTCTTCCTGTCGGCGAATACACAGAAAAATTGGAAGATGTTATCGCACTCACTAAATCGAGACAGTATGGAGAGGCGGGTAGAACTTCAGTAACGAATACAAACGAATTGAAAGAATTAATTCATGAAGAAATAAACTCTAAGGTCGACAATTTTAAAAGTATCATTGACCGGATAAAAAGTGACCTTGGAGATGATGAGGACATATCCGAACTAGAAAAATTAGAAGCACAGATCGATGATATATCCGATACAATCGAAGAAGGTAAGTGCAGAGAGGCGAACCGGGTTCTTCAAGTTATATCCGAGAAACTCAAGGATTGGCACGTCGGAGAAGCTGAAGAATCCTTCAATAAGGCCAAAGAGATCGTTTATTTGATGGATGACATGGAAATAGAAAACACAAAAATAGAGGATTTCAAATCCCAGATCACCGAAGCGGAGGAAGCGCTTAGTAAAGATGACTTTTCCACAGTGATACAGCTATCAAATTCCTTGATCAAAGAAATAAACAAAGATTTACGTAAGACAGCGGAATCTCAATTTGCGGATGCAAAGATGGAAGTGGTTAAGGCGAAAAAAGCCGGAGTCATAATAGAGGATCTACGAAAGAAATTGATTCAATGCAAAAAGCAGATCCGTGACGAGGATTATGCAAAAGCCATCAAGCTGTCTATGGATATAATAAACAACGCAGTGCAATTACGGGAGAAACGGAAATCAAGCTATGAATCTATTTCAGAGTTATCCGGATATTTAACCAAATTAAAACGAAAAGGTGCTATAAAAGATGCCGGATCCGCAAAAAAAATACTTCTTGAAGCAAAAGAAAGTTTTCAAAATAGAGATTATACACAAGCAGAGAAATTGGCGGAACAGGCAAAGCTGACCATCGACGACTTACAGAAAGAAGAAACATTCGAAAAGGAAGTTAAAAAATTAAAAGGTAAAATCGAGATAAGCGAAAAAATTGGAGTGGATACTTCTGAAGCCGAAAGTATGCTACAACTATGCTCAAGTGATGCTAGAAGGGGTGATTACGAAGGCGCGATCAACAACTTAAGAGAGACAACAAAAGAACTTAATGAAACTCTTAAGAAACAAGTTAAGCCAAAAATCGACAAAACTAAAGACATCATAAGCTCGGCAAAAGAAATAGACATCGATGTTTCAGGTCCTGAGAAAATTCTTACCCAAGCCGAGGAGTTATGGAAGAAGGATGAATTCATTAAAGCTTTAGATAAGGTTGAAGAATGCCAAAAGAACATAGATGATATACGTAATAAAAGTAGAAAAGCCGCAGGAGAGGTAAAGAGGGTAAAAGAGCGCATGGAGGAAGCAAAAGATATACATGCAAACATACAAGAATCCGAGAAGATCCTACTCAATGCACTTGATTTTCTAAAAAAGGACAAATATGATCAAGCAATCAGTGAAGCTAGAAAAGCAGAAAAAAAGATCATCAGATCTGAAAAAAATAGGGTAAAAGAACTACTAGCTAATTTCAAAGAAAAGATAGAAGAAACTAGAAAACAAGGCATAAATACAGCACTGGCGGATAATCTGATAAGACGTGCCTATAAAGAGATGGAGAACGGTAATTACAGAGAATCTATAAATTTAGCCATGCAGAGTGAAGGAGAATTAGAGAGGATCGAATTACAGCAAGACATATCAAAAAGGTCAATATCTTCAACTAACAAGAAACTTGAAACAGCCAAAAGCGAAGACATCCAGGCCGATGATGCGGAAAAGTTACTCAACCAGGCAAAGCAGGCTTACAAATCCGGATTCTACGTTAAAGCCTTTGATAACGCGATAAAAAGCGTAGATAAATTAAACATTACCACCAGGGCTTATAAAGAGGCAAACAAACTTTTAGATAACATAGAAAATGTACGGGAAACCGCCTCATCGATCGGATTAGATGTGTCCGAGGTTGAAGATAATATCGAAGAGGGAAAGATCGCTTTTGAACAAGGAAGATATGAAAAAGCCCTTTCTAATGTAAAAAGTGCAGAGACCATTCTACTAAGATTTGAAGAAAAATTACCTATTCTTATCGAAGAAATTGAATCTAACCTAAATTCGCTAAAAGAGAGAGGAACCGACACCGGACACGGAATTGAATTACTGAAACAAGCAAAAATCATGTTGGGCATCGGAGACATCATTGCATCTATGAAATTTTTGAGTGAAGCAAAAGATGAATTCGGAGGAGAAATTTTCGACGAATATAACAAATATGCAGACGAAGCATCATCTCTAGTTGAAAAAGCGAAAAAATTCGGGGCAAATGTAACCGCTGTAGAATCACTTTTGACCGAGGCGAAAAAACTCGAGGACGAGGATATCACCCTGGCAAAGGATAAAGCTAAAGAAGCTCTTGATAAAATAGAAGAAGAATTGAAACCTTATAGTCCGTCACTAGATCTATGGGTAGAAGGACGGTTGGCACCGCTCAAATCAAGTAAAGTCAGTTTAGGTATAAAAAATACGGGGGCCGGAGTGGCCAAATCCCCTTCTGTTGAATTCGAGGGGTGTGAACCGGTAGACGTGGAACTACCGAACATGTTAAAGGCCGGAGAGGAAATAGTTAAAGAAGTCGAGATAACACCGACCGATGATATCGTTGTTATCAAAGCAACGGGAACTAGAATATTCGATGAAAAAGAGATCGAAGCATCCATTGGTGTTAAACCTAGTACAGGAGAATTCGAGATTAAAAAATCGGATGGAGATCAAAAATGTCTTCTGTGCAAAGGAAATATTCAAAAAGGTTTAGATATCATCGTTTGCGAATGCGGAGAGACTTATCATAAAACCTGTGGTGAAAGGAACAAAGTCTGTAAAGAGTGCGGAACCTTATTCGAAAAGAAAAAGGAGAAAAAAGCTTCCAAACGTGTTGCATTGAAGATATGAGGTTGTTTATATGGAATTACTTCTTCACGGATGCTGTGCACCCTGTTCGACTTATTCCGTCCAAGAACTGAGCAAAGATCATGAATTGACATTATTTTGGTACAATCCGAACATCCAACCCTATCAAGAATACAAAAGCAGGAAAAAATCGTTTATTAGATATGTAGGAAAGATTGGTATACGATCGATAATCAAGGACGAATATCTTTTGGAAAATTTTTTAGAAGGAGCTATGTCTTCTAAAAACCGTTGTGAATATTGCTATAGAATAAGACTACAAGAAACAGCAAAAACAGCGTCTCAGCATGGTTTAGAAGCATTCTCTACTACACTTACTATTTCACCTTATCAGAACCATGAATTGATAAAAAAAATTGGCGATGAGATGGGAGATAAATATAGTGTGAATTTCATTTACAAAGATTTAAGAGATGGATTTAGAAAGAGCCATGATATGGCTAGGGAATTAGAATTATATTTACAAGCCTACTGCGGATGCATATTCAGTGAACAAGAGAGATATGAAAAATAACTTTATTCATCTCTGTAAAATTTTCCGTCTCCGCCTCTTTCGATCATATCTTTAATGACTTTTTTAGAGAAAAACTCCAGATCATCTTCTGCAGTTTTATAATCTGGTGATAGCACTTCGATTCTATATCTAGGTGCCGCTAGATAACTCACATCTATTTTTGAGTCTTCTGTATCTTCAACCACCGATAATGCTTCCTTGATATCCTCAACACCTTTGGGACCTTGTGAGCTTAATTCTATGATGCCTACTATTTTTACGTACGGGGGTGATATATTTTCCAGAGCAACGTTTTTAAAATGTTCACACCATTCCCCCTCGAAACCCCGTTTCTGTAATGTATTCGGATCCATAGTACATTCTTCGAAAGATTCATAGATACTACCGTATTCTTCTAAAAGATCATATGCGAATTCTTCATAACATTGATCTAGATTTATGTCGATCTCTTTACCGACTAAAGCCAAGAGTTTTTCCGCTTTTTTGTGATTTTTCCAGGCCTGAATCTTTTCCCTTTTTTGGTGGTCGTTGACTTGTTTTAATGATAGATCGATGTGACCTTTGTATTTATTAACTCTTAGAACTTTGCAAACTCGTTTTTGTCCCTCTTGTATATGATTTCTGATGCGTTTTACCCATCCCGATGAAATTTCGGATATATGGATAAATCCTTCCTTTCCTTCGTATTCTTCAAGATCTACAAATGCTCCAAAATCCTTTACGGTTTTAACGTTACAGATAACAAGTTCTCCCTCGCTGGGCCACTCGAAATCATCGTTTTCATCCAGCAGGCTACCTCTTCGATGACCTCGCCTTTGAATGTAGCACATCCACCTTGTGGTTCAACGAGTATCGAACCGCAGACAAGGCAAGAGACTTTGGAAGATGATTTTCTAAAGGTTATTTGTTCATTACCACAATCAGAGCATTTTATTTTCAAAAAGGATGATTTTTTTTCAGATGCCATGAATTTCACTCCGTTAGATCTAAATGTCGGGCACGTTTACCTTTCTTTTGCCATGTTTTACCGCATTCAGCGCATGTATATTTAAGATATAATCTCTTCACAGGCTTACCCGCTCCACTAGGCTTTGGCCAAGGGAATCCTCCGTAACCTGAGGTTACACGTCTGAAACGCCTCTGGCCTTTTCGCAGTTCGGACACCTTCCGATTCTTTCCTTTTTTTATGTCCATCATGGTGTGCGTATCGCAGTTCGGACAGTAATCCTTTACCTTTCTTGGTTTCTTCATAATAAG
>SKVC01000002.1 GCA_007129655.1 Thermoplasmata archaeon | reverse complement strand
TGGACCATTTCGAAGAACGCATCAGCATCGACGGAGAGAACATCGGTCAGGACGAATTGTGGAGTCTGATAGAAGAAATGAAACCTGTTCTGGAAGATATCGAGCTTCATAGACCGGAGCAGAGACCCAGTTTCTTCGAAGTTTTAACTGCAATAGCCTATCTGTATTTCTCTCGAAAGAAGGTGGACATCGCAGTGCTCGAAGTGGGTATGGGTGGTCGATTGGATGCTACCAACGTTTCGGATCATTTTGCCTCTGCCGTGACCACGATCGGTTATGATCACATGAAATATTTGGGTGATACGAAAAAGGAAATAGCCTTTGAGAAAGCTGGAATAATACGAAAAGATAATTTCTTTGTTACCGGCGTTAAAGAACCGGAGATCAAAGAGTACATGAAGAGCGTATGTATCGAAAGAGGAGCCCGCTATCATCATGCCCTGGAAAGAGATCACGAAATACTTACAGATCCCCTGCAACTGAAGATGCCTGAATACGGTGTATTTCGAATCCCGGGTATTGCCAGATGGCAGGCGGAGAACGCTCTTGTTGCACTGGGATTGGTAGAAGCTGTTCGGGAGAAGGGCTACGAAGTCGGTGATAAACAAATACTATCAGCCCTGGAGAACAGTGTTCTAAAAGGTAGGATGGAATTGTTTAGTGAAAAACCACGTATCATGTTCGATTCAGCTCATAATCTATCCGGTATCGAAGCACTAGTCGAAGGTCTTGATAACATAAATTACGAACGATTAATACTGGTGATGGGAACTCTGGACGATAAGGATTTCCAAGGTATGGTCAAAGTGATCGGCCCGCTCAGTGATATAACCTTCACAGCGGAACCTGTCAGCGAGAGGAAACTCGACTCTAAGAAACTGGCAGATGAGTTTGAAAAACACGGCCCGGTCAAAGCATTCGAGCATGGGATCGAAGCACTTGAGTCAGCAAAGAGAGAATGGAGAAGGGGAGACATCATTGTGGTCACCGGTTCCATATACCTTTTGGGAGATATCAGGAAAAGATTAAAGGAAGGTGAACTCGATGAATAACGATATGGACTATCATTGGATGATCCAGCGATTGAGGGATGTGATCAACATAGGCGCTTTCCCAGGCAAGGATCCGAAAAGTGACGAACTGCCGAAACGTTCGCCCTTCCAGGTACTTATCTCTACCATACTTTCACAACGTACAAAGGATGCAAATACACACGTAGCTTCGAAATCACTATTCGAATATTACGATACACCTGAAAAGCTGGCCGAAGCTCCACTGAAAAAGATAAAAGAATTGATACGTCCGGCAGGGTTTTTCAATGTTAAATCAGAGCGAGTTCGGGAAGTAGCCCAGATAATAGCCGAAGAATACGACGGCGAAGTACCCAACGATATGTCCGAGCTACTTTCACTACCCGGAGTAGGCAGAAAAACCGCGAACTGTGTACTGGTTTACGCTTTTAAAGAACCGGCCATACCCGTGGATACCCATGTACATCGCATCAGTAACAGATTAGGTATAGCAGATACAAAAAGCCCGGATAAAACGGAAAAGGTATTGAACCATGAGATACCTAAGGAATACTGGATAGAGATAAATCGGCTTATGGTCGAGTTCGGAAAAAAGATCTGCCGTCCTCGTAACCCTAAATGCGATGTTTGTCCACTATGTGAAAAATGCCGATATTACGAAGAGGTGTATGTAGATGAAAATAGATGATATACAAATAATACCGATCTCAATAGACCGAAGCGAAGTATTCAAGATAGCCACCGGCGCCAGTCTAGCCGCTGAGAATGTTTTAGTACGCGTTAAAAGCGGTGATATCGTAGGATGGGGTAACGGTACCCCAAACAGTGTAACCGGTGAAACAACGGAGTCCATACTTAGCGCCTTGGTACGGATGAAAGAACACGTTCTGGATAGAAAAATAGTTATCGAGGATATTTGGGATGAATTATCCGCTGCGTTCCCTCGCGATCCTTCGGCACTTGCCGGATTGGATATCGCACTCTACGATCTCTACGGTAGATCAGAGGGTAAAAAAGTACATAAATTGTTCAACGGTGATAACAATGGTGTGTTAACTGATAGAACCATCGGCATAATGTCCTATGAAGAAAGTGTAGAGCATGCTGCCGAATATATAGAACAGGGCTTCAAAGCACTTAAGATCAAGATCGGGCTGGATCTGATTCAGGATATAAAAAGGATACAGGGAGTGCGCGAAACCGTCGGTCCGGACATAGCTATATGGGTAGATGCAAATCAAGGCTACGGAGTCGAAGAAGCTATCACACTGTGCGATAAACTGGTAGAATACGATATAGAATTTATCGAGCAGCCGGTAAAAGAAGATGATCTACGAGGACTAAAGAAAGTGACCGATGCCAGTGATATCCCGATCATGGCTGACGAAACAATCAAAGATCACATGATGGCAGAGAAGATATGCACCGAGGAGCTTGCGGATATGGTCAATATCAAACTGATGAAATGCGGTGGCTTTACCGGAGGACGTAAAATAGTCGACGTCATAGATAACTACGGTGTCGACGCCATGGTGGGATGCATGGGCGAGGTGATACCGTCGATAGCAGCCGGGACGAACCTCGCACTGAGCAGTCGCCGTATAAAGTACGCGGACCTAGACAGTCACTTCATGCTATCGGATAATGCCTTTACCGGTTTAGAATTCAAAGACGGAAAGCTGTGGCTAGGTGACACCCCTGGACTTGGAATAGAGGCAATCATGGACAAGATAGAGAAATACAAGATGGACCTGGAGGTTGCAATATGATAATAGAAACATCTTCAAGACTGCATTTTGGAATAATCGATATGAGTCGAGAGTTCATCTATCAATACGGTGCACTCGGTTTGATGATAAAGGGCGGATTTAAGATAGAGATAAATCCGGTTGACGAAGGATTTACTGTCGAAGCGGATCCGGATGTCGTAAACGAAATCAATAAGATATGTAAAAAGCTCAAAAAACACTACGAACTCAATGATGGATATCATATCAAAGTACTTCGTAAGGTTCCCAGACATATCGGTCTAGGCTCCACGACACAGCTTCACATGGGCGTTAGCTCAGGGATACTGAAGTTAGCAGGACATGATGTAAGTCTGAAGGAAATAGCCGGTGTCGTCGGCCGCAGTCGATATTCAGCCATAGGTACATACGGTTTCAAGTACGGAGGATTCATACTCGAAGGAGGCAAGGTTTTATCGGAAGAGATACCTCCGTTACTTACACGCATGGACGTACCAGAACACTGGAGATTCGTTATAGTCAGTCCGAAGAACGTTGAAGCATACGA
>SKVC01000087.1 GCA_007129655.1 Thermoplasmata archaeon | reverse complement strand
GTAGATTTTGTGGAAGCGAAGATCAACGCTTGCGATGACGTTGTAGGCTTTCTCGATAGAGATGACAGTGAAGAGCTTTTGCATCACTTTTTCAAAGGACCTTACGATATAGAGAACCCTAAAAATATCGGTGAATATCTGAAAGAGAGAGGGATATACACCGAAGAAGCCCTTGAGACGTGCTCAGATATCTACATATCTACGAAGATCGATTCTATCTACGCTTATCCCGGGGTAGTTGACACTCTTTCTGAATTGCGTGAGCATGGTTATCAACTTGCGCTGTTGACAGATGCCTTGGCGGACAATGCCCGGGAAAGGCTGAATAAAGCCGGGATCTCCGGATGCTTCGACGTCATAGTTACCTTCGATGTGACGGGAAAAAAGAAACCCCATCTAGAACCTTATAAACGCTGTCTTGAGGATATGGGGTTAAAGGCAGAAGAGGTTCTACTGGTTGGGGATAGCTTGCACCGGGACATCGAACCCGGTAAAAAACTCGGCATGCAAACGGTATACGCCAGATACGGAGACCGAAACCTCTTCGAGAAAAGAGAGGTAGAACCGGACTTCGAGATCGATGAGATCGGCGAGTTGGTGGGCATACTGGGATTGTGAAAGACAATTTTCAACGTGTCTAAGTATATGTCAGTTGCTTATGTACCGAAAACCACTCCATGGAAGTAATAATTTTGTTATCTAAGTGGTTAAGATGTTTTACCGCCGTAAGATGATAGTATTTTGTGGGTCATGTATATGTTCCCGGCAGGTTTTAGTTTCTTTATGATATCCTTAAAAACTTCTTCGTTATCCTTTGTCTTCGGACCAACATATAAAGACGAACTAACATCGTTGAAGGAGAATATCTCTATATTCAGATCATATTGAATTAAATCGATGATATGTTTAGGTTTGATAAAAAAGTACCAGGAAGGTTTTTTGGAGTTTATCTCGTAAATATGTCCCGACTGAGATAGCTGATCGCTAACATATGCTAACAGTGCATTAGGTTCGACCGTAGAAGTTTTAGAATAGTACCCACCCCATCGCTTGATCCCCAATAACCCTACCACACAGATCAGTGCCGTACCACCGATAGATACACCGGCTACGACTGCACCTATCTTCGGTACGCTCAAAAATACGTCTATATGCTTTATAAGATAACCGATCAAAATCATAGTAAAGATAGATCCTACAATAAACATACCATAAGAATTGATATCCTCTCTATACCAAGAATCATAACTTAATTTCATATATCGCTCCTAACATACCCAAACCGTTATTTGTATTTTATCATGTATTGATCCTATTTGGTGTATTCACATCTGGCTTAAGATGTAACGGACGAGTTCCACCATGATTTGGGCATATCTAAACACAGGAAAAATCATTTAACTTTATATTTTATAGAAGTCTTGGTGAAAGAGATGGAAAGTACACAAAAAGCAATTGATATGAAAATAAATTCCGAAGATGAGTTCCATAATATATTACAGGATATGTACGATGTCGAAGAATGTTTTGAGGGGATGCATTCTTGGGTGGGTAGTGTCCTATCTGAAGAATATAGAGAACTCTTGACCATCCTCGCAGATGATTCAAATGAACATAGAAAAAGGTTGGATACGCTGATCTCTAAAATAGATGGTTTCAAGCTAAAAGAAAAAAGGAAAAACAAATTAGATTTTAAAGAAGATTTGGAAGACAAAACGATACTGAACCTCATACTCGAAAACGATCACTCCGCACTTTATAACTATTCCATCTTAAAAACAAAGGTCGATAAAGAATTCCTATCTAAGATCATGGACGAGAAGGATATACCGGATTACTATGAAACTCTAGATAGTATAATAGAGGACGAACTAAAACATATAAAAATGCTTAGAACCGCACTGGAATAGAAGGGTTTCACTTTGATGATCTTTTGAAAGCTCTTTCCATATCATCGAGAGATAACAATTGTACATTATCGGTTTTATCGGCGTAGCTCTTTAACTCATCGGTAAATCCAGACCTTGAGAACAGATAAAAGATCTCTTTTCTTTTCTCATTTTTCCACCGGACATTTTCGGTTTTTTCGATCAAATCTTCCAGCTGCTTCAATCCTACTTTGTTCTTTGACCATTTACACTCCCCGAAAAGGATCTTGTTTTCCTTCTCGTTCAAGCCGACTATATCTATTTCATCTTCTTTGTACCACCAACGCCCTAACTTTTGATAGTCGCCCGATGAGTTCAGGAGTTGTCTGCAAATATCTTCGAATACCGTGCCAAGATATCTATTAAAATAATTTTCGAAATCGCTTACCGCCCCTTCATTCTGCCAGTTTTCAATCTCTGTAAAATAAGGCGAGACGAATCTGAACCAGAAGTTGAAATAGTTATCCTTTATCTTGTAAATCCCTCTCTTTCGCCTGCTGTCTAGCATCGATATTTCCTTTTCCACGAATCCTAGATCTGCCAGTATGTTTAGGTAGGAGGAAACGTTTTTTGCTTCCATATAACTGTGATTGGCGATATCGGTGGTCCGTGTGTGTCCGAAGGATATAGCTTCCAATATCTGGTAATATGTTTCCGGTTCCCTCAATTCTTCCTCTAAAAGCATCTTCGGTTCTCTGAATAAAAATGCGTCCGGGCTGAACAGATTTTGTTTTATCTCCCGGTTTACGTTCTTGCCTTTGAAGAATTCGAGATATTTGGGTATGGAATCTGCGACACCGAATATCTTGACGATATCTTCCATATCCGCATCGTGGAACCATTCAAGAAGCGATGAAAACCTCAATGGTTGAAGGTTTAACTGAGCGGTTGTTCTCCCGTATAACGGCGATCGGTGGCTTAAAATGCTTTTCTTCATCATTGATACGGCTGAACCCGATAAGATCAAGGTCAAATCATTATCACTCAATATCTCATCCACGATCCCCTGGAATTCACCGATGATATCCTTGTTCTTTGCCAGATAAGAAAATTCGTCTATGATGATGATTATTTTTTCTTTTTTAACGAGGTACTCGAAACAATCTCTGAAACTTTTAAAATTCGGCGTTGGAATGTTGAAAAATTCCCCTATTATCCTGTTGAATTTATCACGATTATATTCCCACTTTCTCTCTTCACACATGAGGAATATACATTTTTTATCTTTAGAAAATTCCTGCAGCAATCTGGTTTTTCCCACTCTTCTTCTACCGGTGATCACGACGAATTCGAATCCTTCTCTCGCGTGGTGGTTTTTCAACGAGGAGAGTTCATTTTTCCTGTTAACGAAGGTTTTTCGAATCATGATTATATAATCGTAATTCGTATTGTTAAACT
>SKVC01000103.1 GCA_007129655.1 Thermoplasmata archaeon | reverse complement strand
GTTTTGCGTAGACAAGGCTTTGTTGTGTTATCTGTAGACTTCCCTTCCTAAATCCATCTAAATAATATCCTAACTAAGACCAAGCTCATCTGTGGTTTGATTTTACACGTTATCTCTCCAGTATCACTTGTTCTCTGATAAAACAAAGTTGTTGTGCCTGATCATGCCCTGTTACGATACAGTTCGGGATCGATAACGGATATCATCTTTTCCGTGTCTAGTTTTCCATCGAAGAAAGAATCTATCTTTTTCACGCTGACTTCGGGATCAAGCAATAACTCGTTGTATCCTACGTAGAGCACTTCCATGGTAGGATGGCTTTCCACATGATCCCTGACCATGTTTCGATACTGTATGAACATCTCTTTGAGTTCTGAATCAGAAACTTCGTCCGGATCTTTTCCTCTACGGATCAGCATCTTACGTTGGGATTCCAACATCTCGTCCAGATTCCGTTCCATGAAGATCACCTTGTAACGGTGGGTATCCGGAAGATGCTTGACTAGTTCGGCCAGTACTTTAACGGCTTTGCCCTTTGCCAGGGATACCCAATCTATGTCGTCCGGTAATTTTTTCACCCGTTCATACTCATAATAACCCTTCGGATTGTCCTCGTTGGGCTTACGGATCTTATCGGTTAAAGGTGGTATGCCTCCGGCGTCTAGCATCTTCATCATCATCGAAGTGCCGGTGCGGGGTAACCCGGTCACGACGGTGATCGTTTCGCGGTCCATGATGATGAAAAAGAGTGATTGTTTATAGGTTTTTCCGGCGTGCATCGCTGATGGTTTTTTCTATGAACTCGGATTTGGATGCGGTGTAAATCTTTCTATCTCCAGACAGCTTTCTCCACAGATTGAGCTTAAGTTTACCGTATTTCTGGGCTAGCGTAGGGTCCTTCCTTAGAGTATCTCTGAACAGAAGATGTTCTTTGTAGAGTTGGCTATCTTTTTCAAACATGTGTATATGGTGTGTTCTGTTATCCGAAGGGCCTCTGACAAAGTAAAATCTGCCTTGAATACCCTGTTCTCCACGATAGTGATAGCCGCATCTTTCAACCGCATCTATATGCTGTTTCGGATCTGGTACAGAGATGGCGATGTCGATGATCGGTTTAGCCGGGAGATCAGGTACGGAAGTGCTTCCGATATGTTCTATCTCTGGGTCCGGTAGTACCTTTATGAGCTCTTCTCGGGCGTTAATAAATTCCCGCTGCCACAACGGTGTGGGAGGCATAAGAGAGACGGTGTCATTGGGAAGCCCTAATAGACTCTCTTGAGTAAACAGACTCGGGAGATATTCCGGTCTCATAAAGACGTGGAAGTAATGATCGTAAACCAGTAAAACTTTCTGTGGGGGAAGCCACTTGTACTGGAACACCAAACCTTCATCCTCTCCATCCCCGGTAACGGTGTGCTCCCATCCTTTCGGCGGATGCCCGGTACGGCACACAAAGAAGTGGCCGAGAAACTCTACTTTGCCTTCTGCATCTGTAAGGATGGCCTCTCCGAGTTTCTCTATATCATAGAGTTCGGTTAAACCAGATTCTTCAAAAACCTCCCTTTTCATGCCATGACAGGGTGACTCTCCTTCCTCCAAAGTTCCGCCCGGTACTTGCATCGGAACCTCCGGATGTCCCTTGTGAGTAAAGGCCAGCAAGCCATCGGAACTTTCCTGGGATCTCAGTATGTAGGCGTATACCTTCTCCATCATATACCGAAAGATTAGTGCCAGGGGGCTATAGTTGTTTCCCTGCTCGAATGAAGATTATAACTATAAACATAGATTGGGTTTTCAGTAGTATTGGGTAACTTTAAAGGAGAAGATACTGCTTTTCCAGAGAAACCGACATCATCACCCGATAAGATTTGCAATTCATCCCCACCTTCCTTTTCTATTATTATCGTATCGCTCAAAGATAGTTTTCCGTCACCATCCAAATCGTTCCATATTATTTGGTTCATTTGTATTGTTGTTTGGTTCAATCTAGTACCATCTCTTTCTAACCAAATAATTTCGTATTCACTAGACCAATTATCCCTTATATCCCTCAGATATATCGTTGATAACAAAAATATTGAGTTTCTTTTGATTGTTACTCTAAAATGTATGTGTTCATAGGGTATGGAAGACAACGATTTTCCATTTTCATTTATCTCATCAATTGTTATCTGCCAAACATCTTCACGACTTTCAATGGAGAAACGAATACTTGTTTCAGACGGCGGGGAGGTTGGTAACATCATGTAGAGAGTGCCAAGGATGAGTATTATTACTAGAACAACAAAAACGAGAACAATGGACAACTTTATTACTTTTTTATCCATATCTAGTTATCCCCCATATCATATATACGTGTTTTGTGCTAATTCGTTATTACTTATCTGAGGGGTAGATCTTGTGTCGGGATATATAAATATAATATTGTATTGCGCTGCCAAATATCCTTTGTCAAAAGCATGTCCTAATGAATATGGTGTGTCATCTAATGAACCAAGACTCTTTACTAACCCATCATGACAACGTAAAAGATCTTTTCCACAATAAAAGAATGCACCAGTTTCTTCATTACTCCCTACTGTAGTCCAGGACCTTTCACCTATTTTTGAAGATGTCATGACGATTCGATTTTCCCCTTCCAACTCCGGAATGGCATTCCCGCTGTAACAAGACCCTATTAGTATCGCCATCCTATTGTAATTCTTAATCTTATTTTCTATCTTGTTGTTCAAATCATTGAAAGATAAATAAACGATTTCATCAGGCATCATTGACTCATGGATTAATTCTAATGCCCCATCCAAATCCTTCGATCCATGACCACGCATAGCGAGTATCATAAAATCGTTTACCGTAATATGCTCTCCGATATGATCTATTGCACTGTACAGTGCGGGATTCGTAGCTTCATCATCCACCGCTTCACAACCATCGGAATGGTCTTGATCATCATCACCCCACACGGAGTAAAGCAGATGCACATTCTCTTCGAGATAGTTGTAGTCATCCACTAACACATCATACAAATATTTGATATCATTCCAATATGCAGGATAGTTCCTATCCGAATCCCACGCCCCAGATCCCAACAACACCGCATACCTCGCATTGTACAGGTACGGATGCTGCCAGCCACCGTTGGCCACACCGTATTTCATCTCGTAAGCCGTCGGCATACCGTCTCTGGACAGGTCTTTGTTGTCCGGGTCATCGTTCCATATACCGTCGCCGGACATATCGTACGAACCGATCAGATTGCCATTTGCATCCCTGTCCAGCCACGGATCATGATTCGCCGCCCATGCGATCCTCTCTACATAGTAAGGCGAGGTCGGATCAACAAGGCTAACATGATTTATCCGTCCGTCACCGTTCATATCATAATCCTTCGGTATCAGGTCC
>SKVC01000134.1 GCA_007129655.1 Thermoplasmata archaeon | reverse complement strand
CCAAAAAGAGTTGGTCAACAGACTTATGAAAACGGGGTTACCTAGACAGGTGGCTATCACACTTGTTTTTGTTGCGGGTAAAGAAGAAACGAGAAGTATTGATATACAGAATGCTACAGGGTTGAAACAACCCGAAGTATCAATAGCGATGCAAGATCTTGAAGTTAGAGAATGGGTCACCAAAAGAAACATCAAGCAGGAGAAAAAAGGTAGGCCTTTCTACGGTTATCGGTTGAATAAGGATATCAAAGAGATCGTAGCCGAGATCGAAAAGACGGAGAAACAAAAGATCAAAGAGATCGAAGATAATTTTAACAAGATCAAAAAACTAGCTAAATCTTTGTAAGATTGTCTAGTTTCTATACACGTAATAGATACATGTATCCGGAAAGAATAATAGGAATAGTACCGAATTTGAGTTCTGGCATATTCGGCCAGCGTTCTTATGATATGGTTGTAACGAATTATAGGTTGATTTTTGCCATTCAAACCAATGAAAGTATTCGTAGAGAACACGAAAGGGCCATGGCCGGAACAGGGGATCAAGGCTTACTCACTAAATGGAAGACATCGATAGCTTTAGGATTCAACTATCAACAACGATATTATCAGATGCCTCCAGAAGCTATATTACGCGAGGAACCGGATAACTTCGAGATCAGACCGGAACAGGTAACAAAGATCAGAGTTTATCCCGGACAATTCACAGATGAGTACAGCAATAGAACCAGCCACAAGATGAAGATCAAATGGTCCGGGGGCAAGAATAAATTTTCCTTTGACCAAACGGAACCGAGTCAAGTGATCGATCTGCTAAAACCGATGCTGGGCAATCGAGTTAAGTAAGTTACATCAGGGCTTTTAACCCTCTATTTGTAAAAACCCCAAAGCCACTGTCCTCAATAGCTCGCTATTCAGAACGCTCGTTAAAAAATAGTAAACAAGCCACTGGAGGGATTCGAACCCCCGACCTATGGTTTACGAAACCATCGCTCCAGCCAGCTGAGCTACAGTGGCAAAAAGTTGTTACAGTTAACTGGTTTGGAATGGGCCTTTACGGAAGATACGTTTTGAGCGGATCAAAGCCTCGATTCCCGGCATGGGTTTTCCGGCTAGGTAACTGATACATGCTCCACCACCAGTTGATACATGGTCTATCAGTTCTTCGATATCAAGTTTTTCCAGAACTGCTACTGAATGTCCACCACCGATGATGCTAAAAGCCTCAGAGTGTGCAACCGCTCTAAATAGCTCGGTGGTACCTATTGAGAATTCTTCGTATTCAAAGGCTCCGGCAGGACCGTTTATTATGATCAGTTCGGCGTCGCGGATCTCTTGTGAATACTCCATGATAGTTTTCAGACCTATATCAAATACAGGATATTCAGAAGGAAGCTCATCCAATACCACATCCTTTCGTTCTCCTTTTATACTCAGAGCTACATCTGAAGGCATTCTAATTCTGTCGTCCCACTTTTTGATAATTCCCTTAGCCCGCTCTACCAGAGATTTATAATCTGAAAATTCTCTTTCCAGAAATACTTTGTTCTCAGGCCCTAGATCGTAGCCTGCAGCCATAAGGAATATGTTCCCCATCAAACCGCAAGTCAGTAACTGATCGATACTTCCAGATTCTAACATATGTTCCGCTATCTCCATGGAATCGTCCACTTTCGCTCCACCAAGCATTGCTATCTTCGGATGCATACTGTTCTTGAAAGCCTTTCCAAGATTCAATAATTCTCGCTCCATTACTCTACCGGCCAGCATCGGCACCACTTGAGCAAATCCGATCAACGTCGGCTGTGCTCGGTGTGAAGCGGCAAATGCATCCTGTACGAAAAAGTCGATAAGAGGTGCAAGATTTCTGACGATATGAGTGTTTTCATGTTTATCTAAGTCCGGATCTCCCTTCAAAGCGGTTTCTTCGGAGTACATACGGGCATTTTCCAGCATTATCTTATCTCCGGCTTTCATCTGCCTTATCTTTGTTCTTACATGGCTGTCAAAAAGACCGTCTATATATTCTACTCGTTTACCGAGTATCTGAGACATCCTTAATGCATGTTGGTTGAGAGATGTAAAATCAGCTTTACCAGGCCGACTCTGATGAGCCAAAATAACTACTTTTGCTTTATCAAGATCCCTGATCGTCTCTATATGTCGCCTGATCCTGTGGTCGTCCAAAATACGCCCGGATTCAGGGTCTATAGGTGAATTTATATCTACCCTTACCAGCACCGTTCTGCCCTTCAGGTCGAAGTCGTCTAAGGTGAAGAAATCATACTCGGCATCCGACATGATATCGAGGAAGGATTAAATGTGTATGATATAAGCTTTATTATCATCACGTCGTTCAAAAACATACCAAAATATACATATGTAACCATAATCTTTACTCGATTCGATGGATTTAGAAAAGCGACTGGATTATGTACTACGAAACGTTGAAGAGGTAGTCACAGAAAAAGAACTACGTAAGGTACTAGAGGAAAGATCCGAACCGAGTGCATACATAGGTATCGAACCCTCCGGGCTGATGCATATAGGACAAGGAATGCTCACGTCGAGTAAGATCAGAGATATGCAGGAAGCCGGATTCACAGTAAAAATACTGCTCGCCGATTGGCACGCATACATCAACGATAAGCTGAACGGGGATATAGATGCCATAAAGGTTTGTGGTAGATACATACAGGATTGTTTCCTCGCCATGGGTGTGGACGAAGAAAGAACGGAATTCATCTTTGCCAGCGATATGATGGACAACATGGATTATTGGGAGAGGATGTTAAGAGTAGCAAAGGCAAATTCAGTTGCAAGGATACGCCGGGCTGTAGATATTATGGGCCGAGAGATGGATGAAACAGATGCGGATTCCTCAAAACTGATATATCCTTCTTTGCAAGCTACCGATATATTCGAGCTAGATGTAGATGTAGCTTACGCAGGGATGGACCAACGGAGGGCGCACATGTTGGCACGAGATACCGCCGACAAGCTGGGCTGGCGTAAACCCGTAGCCATACACACACCTATACTTACAGGTCTAAAAGGGGGAGAACGGATGGATTCAGCCGTTACCGGTAAAATGAGTAAAAGCGATCCTGATTCATGTATCTTCATTCATGATTCACCAAAGGATATAAAGAAAAAGATTTCAAGAGCATATTGCCCACCGACACTAGACGAAAATCCAATAATGGATATTTGTCAATACATCATATTCCCCAAGATTTCCGAATTGAACATAGCGAGAGACGAAAAATATGGAGGACCGCTTCATTACAAAACTTTAGATGAATTACAAAACGACTACAACCAAGGCAATCTTCATCCTGCTGATTTAAAAAATGGAGTAGCCATTCATCTTACAGATATATTGGAACCGGTTAGAGATTACTTCAAAAATAAGCCGAAAAATCTTGACGAGTTAAAGAAAATATTAGAATAGAGGTT
>SKVC01000051.1 GCA_007129655.1 Thermoplasmata archaeon | reverse complement strand
TTCTTCCTTTTCCTCAACTTCTTTTGGGAATAAATACATCTTAACACCTTCTGCGGCAAAAGGAAGTATCGCTATTATTGCAAGGGATATAACGAGATTGACAAAACTGTTTCTGGGTACGGCATCCGTCTTACCCATTGTGGCTAACTTCATTATACCGAACCACGGTAGTTCTCCCCTCGCCTTACCCTCTATCCATTCACCCTTAACTGGTTCCGGACAAATACCGGAATGTTGATCGAGTATTCCTTTTCCAGCTCTGATGTTGTTGTCACCCATGGTTATAAATCCGGAATGACCATGATTAAGTAATGAATATAATCTGATAGTAACGTTAACATCTCTGTGACCATAATTTTTGATCGTTAGTGTATCGTTCAATCCCCACCAATGATCCCTACCCTGAGGTGACCACCAATCGGTACCGAACTCAAGATTTTGTAAAGAAGGTACATCAAAGGACGTTCCGTTGAATTCTAGATAAACTACCGGTCTATGTATGATCGGGGTACGGATATCGCTACCTCTAGGACGAAATATAAAGACATCTCCGTATTGACCGTAGGTAGAATGATCTGTGGCCTTCCCCTCCACGTAGGAGATTATATTATCGGGCTGTTCGCTTTTTACTATGACTATATCCCCTGTATCGATAACTCCGATCTGACTGTATTCGGCATGGCTCATGCTGGAAGACTCAACAACGACCATAGGCGGCCATCTACCGCTGTATCCATACAAAGAACCGAGTATAATAACTATAATCAATACTGTGATCGCTATATCCTTAGCCAAAGATAAGAGTTCGTTTTTAAGATCCTTCATATAACATCTCTACAGGCGATGAGGATTAAGTATTTTTCTCGGGTAGGAATCCGGTTTTGATAAGTTCCTTCGAGACTTTATCCACACCTACTTTGATATCGTCTATCGTTTTACCGCCGGTGCAAACGACCTTGCCTGAGCCGAAGAAAAGCATAACCAGCTTCGGTTCGCTCATCCGGAATACCAATCCGGGGAATTGCTCCGGTTCGTATTCTATCCGTTCCAAACCCAGAGATATGGCAACGGAGTTAAGATTGAGTGTGTGACCTAGGTCCGTTGTCGCTACTATATTCTGTACCTTTACTATAGGAACATCGAGAACTGCAAGATCATATTTCAATAATAATTCTTTTAGATAATCTACGGTACGGTATATCTCATCGACCTCAGTAGCACCTGTACATACCATCTTTCCACTTCTAAAAATCAATACAGAGGTACCTAGTTCTTCCGTTCGGATACGGTAAATTACACCTCTGAATTTTTCCGGGTCATATTCTGAACCTTCCAATATTTCATGTACCTCATCCAGATCGAAGGACTCTCCGAGAGTTGCAGACGCGACTACGTTTTCTACTTTTATCTCCGCCATGTTTTTCCCTCCTAGGGAATATTACTTCCGGATGCGATATTTATTCCGGATTTATAACTACTTACTGTTTACTGCAAGGAAAATACTTATCCGCTCAACATTAATAAATCTTCTCATTACTTTTCAACGAAAAGATGATAAATCAGTATACATTCTCCGTATACATGAATCGACCGACAGTTGACGAGTATTTCATGTCCATGGCGGCTCTGGCTTCAGAACGCTCTACTTGTTTAAGACGGAAAGTGGGAGCGGTGATAGTGAAGGACAAGCAGGTGATCAGCACGGGTTACAACGGTGCACCGAAGGATATGGCACATTGTGGTGAAGCCGGTTGTTTGCGGGAAAATATGGGTGCCGAGTCCGGAACTAGACACGAGCTCTGCAGAGGAGTTCATGCCGAACAGAACGCCGTGATCCAGGCTGCAGTTTTCGGAGTGAGTGTAAAGGGTGGTACTCTATATACAACACATCATCCATGTGTATTGTGTGTCAAGATAGTGATAAACGCCGGCCTGGAGCGGATAGTTTACAAAGACGGATATCCGGATGAACTCGCGGAAAAGATGATAATGGAAAACGGGATCCAGATAGAAAAATTCACTGGTAAGGAATTCTACAAGTCCGAGTAAAAAAGAAGGTTTAGGAAGGGTTTTTTATAGGCTGAGTGCGTCGACTGGACACACGTCGATACAATTACCGCAATCCACGCATTCTTTACTGATAACTGCTATATCGTCAACGGCGATCGCTTCTACAGGACACTCGGGCTCGCACTGTCCGCAGCCTATGCAGGCATCTTCATCTACTATTACTACCATGTTATCGTCGGATGCTGAGGCAGAAGAGATATAAAATGTTTGTGTTTTGGATGTGTGACTTAAAGGATATAATCTAGATCAGTCTATTGTTTTCTTTCAACCATCCGGGTCACGCCCGATGACGGTATCGGCACCCTTTTACCCAGACGTCTGTATTATGGTCTTTGGTCTACGATGATGGCATCATATATTCCGGATGTAGTGATGAGAAGGTCGTAGCGGCTGAGACATCACAGGTAGGGAAGATGTTTACATAGGGAAATTTACCGTTGATACAGAAGGCATGGAAACGGGTACCTACGATCTAACAGTCGAGAGTGACAATGACGAGCACACAGTTCCTTTCGAGATCGTAACAGAGATAAAAGACGAAAACACACCCGGATTCACAATATTTCATCTATTGATAGCCAAAAGTATTGTTTTTGGCATCTATATCAAAAAAACTATTATGGATAGATAAGGAAACAGGGAACCGAGCGAAGTGGCCGTTCCATCGATATGGAAGCCTTTATCAATCATCATATCCCGTGTGGATATACAGTGATTTCATATTTTCGTAACATTCTCCCGTAAAGCAAGAGTATACATATGTTCATAGTAATGTATTAATATGTGTTATACTTATGTATTACTTGATGATAGAACTAGAAATGAGCGTAGGGGCAAAGGGACAGGTCGTCATCCCTTCTGTCTTCAGAAAGAATTTCAACATACGGCCTGGAGACAAAGTGATATTCGAATCCAACGGAGACCGATTGATTATCCGGAGAGCGGAAAAGGGTACAGTAAAGACACTGGAGAAGATAGCTTCGCGAGTAGGAGAAGTCAAGGTCGATTCGGACAGAGATTACGAAGATGGGATGAAGGAGAGGCTGGGATGAAATACCTGGACTCGAATGTGTTGATATATGCCGCCCTGGACAATCAAGAAAGGGGCAGATGGTGTAGGTCCATCTTAAAAAAGATCGAAGAGGGAGAAGAAGGGGCGGGAACTTCCTATCTCACCTATGACGAAGTTTTTTGGAAGATAGATAAAGTCTTATCCAGGGAAGATGCGTTAGAGGCCGTCGAGGCGATCCTGACCATGCCGAACCTTAGATTTTTTGATGTGGACGACGAAGTCAGCTGGAAGGCCCACGAATTGATATCCTTGGAGGGATTCGACCCCAGGGATGCCATACACCTCAGCACCGCTTTGAACCATGGCATATATACCATGGTATCCGAGGATAGCGACTTCGATGA
>SKVC01000101.1 GCA_007129655.1 Thermoplasmata archaeon | reverse complement strand
TTCTGTCTTATCCATCATAAAGGCAACGATTGGTTCCGCCTTCCTTTCGGTGAATTCCATCTCTGCTATCCCAGGACCCATACCTTTTATATTGCCTGAAAATGCATCTGAGAGAAGATCTTGTCCTGCACCGTAAAGTCCTAATTTTTTGGCGACTTCGGTAGCCTTCTTGAACGTGTCCCAAGCTAAAGAATGTACCTCATCCGAATCTTCACCTTCTCGATGAGTCATCAGTAGTTCTAGGTCGTCACCACAGTGGGTAACATGGTAGTCCAAAAGGATTTCACTACCTTTGAGGTTTTTCTCCGCCGTCTCTATCAATTTGGGGTGAACCGTCGCGTGTCCGGGAAAGCCACCCACATCCGCTTTGATTGCACTGAATGTTGTTTTGCTCATTTTTATCCCTTGTAGGGTGCTATCAAAGGGTTGAATAAAAGTCTATCGATTAGTGCAAACTTTTTTAGGTCTTGTGTTTGATATGAATGTATATGCCATCGAGATATATAGAAAAGTACTCCTTCGGGGATATCGTCATAGATGGTCAAACCTACAAAGATGATGTAGTGCTACTCGGTAAGATGGTAAAAAGCGGTTGGTGGAGGAAAGAAGGGCATCGATTGAACATTGATGATCTACAAAAAGTGATAGATTACGGACCGGATCTACTGATAATCGGTACTGGAAATAGTGGTCGTATGAGGGTATCGTCAGACATCGATGAAAAGGTCGATTTCGAAATTGAGTCGTATCCTACCAATAAAGCATGTAAAAAATACAATCTGGCCTTAGATAAAGATATCAAAGTTGCAGGTGCGTTTCATCTTACATGTTGAAGGGTAAATCTTTTTAATTAGTACATCCTTTTAAGTCTATGGATGGGATGTGTCTGACGGAGATGGAAGACCCCGCAGAAGAAGTCCAAGAGGCCGAGGAAGGATTAGTCGGAATTACCTTTGGTGATGTTGGAAGCACTTCTTTACAGTGTAATATTTGTAATCCTGCCGACAAGGGCGAGTACGTTATGATAGATCATCCTACGGCAGGTCTAGTTCTCGGACAGATAGATCAAATAGAGAGAAAAACCAACGTCTCTATCGAAAAGGCTATGGAACTATCGGAAGGTAAAGATGTAGAGATAGAGGAGACCATGGTAGGACACATCCATGTCATCGGTTATCGTGATTCCAGAGGACTATTGAAAATACCAGGCAATCCTTTTAGAGCCGGAGAAAAGATATTACTTGCAGATGAAAAGCTCATAAGAGACGTCTTAGGCCTGAAGAACGATTCTACCGGTGCGTACATCGGTAAACTCCAGGGCCATGATATACCGGTTTCATTGAATATCAATTCCATCGCACAAAAGCATTTATCAGTACTGGCAAAGACTGGAAGCGGTAAGAGTTACACCACAGGTGTAGTCATAGAAGAGATGATGAAACACGATGTAACCATGGTCATATTGGACCCTCATGGCGAATATTCTTCCATGGCCAGACCGGGTAACGTTGACCCTTCTAATGATTTTGACGTCAAACCCCATGGTTTCGGGGACATAATGACAGAGTTTTCACCAAATCCTGAGATAAATCCTGGTTCCAGACCGTTGAACTTTACTTTCAAGAACATGAGGGCTATCGAACTGCTCGATATGATGGGTATGTCTAAAACTAAATCCAATAAAACCGCTCTGGAAGCAGCAACCTCCAGATTAGAAGCTTTGAAAGGATACTATGGAATACCGGATCTAATTCAATTGCTCAAGAAGAACGAAGAAGATGATATGAGCAGCATGATACGCAATCTGGAGGACCTCGACAGTAAGGGACTTTTCTCTCCGGAAGGTACAAGGATGGACGAAATAGTCCAGAAGGGAAAGACTTCGATTGTCAATCTTAAAGGAACGCCACCGGATGTACAAGGATTCGTGGTGAACCGACTGTGCACCGCACTCTTCGAACTTAGAAAGAGGAATAAGATACCTCCCATGATGCTTTTTGCAGAAGAGGCACATAACTTCTGCCCTCAACAGGGTAAGATCGAATCTTCGGAGATATTCCAGACCATCGCCAGCGAGGGAAGAAAATTCGGTTTGGGATTAGCTCTTATAACACAGCGAGCCGCTAAGGTTGATAAGAACGTGCTCAGTCAATGTAATACACAGATAATTCTCAAAGTTACCAACCCCAACGATCTACGGGCTATCGAATCCTCAGTCGAAGGTATAACCAAGGACATGACAGAAGAGATTCAGCGTCTCCCTGTTGGGGAAGCGATCGTCTCGGGCGGAGGACTTTCGGAACCGCTTATAATAGATGTACGGCCTAGAGAATCACAGGATGGCGGCGAGTCTATCAAGGTGGTTTAAGTATGGTGTCTGAAGAACGTATGGACGATTATCTAGATAAAACAAAAAAGGCTATGGAGAAGGTCAAGATAATCGCCCCGGAACATTCTCACCTATATCCTATCGCAAAGGATTTTTTAGAGATGGTTGTATCCTATTATGACGATGCGGTACATTTTTACGAAAAGGGCAATATAGACAACGCATTTGCCTGTGTAAACTACGCCCACGGATGGCTGGATGCCGGTGCCCGCTTTGGGCTATTCGATACCGGTGGCGACCACGAGCTTTTTACACTGGCTAGATGAGTCTAGCACCCTGGTTATCGATATTAGCTACGAATACACGATCTGTTACTTCTGAAAGTACTTCGTATAATTTATCCGTATCACCTACGAAGAACACAGAGTTACCGATCATGCACATACTTCCTTTACCGTATTGATCGGCTACCTGGAAGGCTTTTCTTACAGGGCCTTTAACGAACTTAGTTTCCTCTGCAAAGTGGTAAGAGATATCTAGGAATCTGTCGAATCCGTTTTCCGGTAAAAATTTATCCATGCATTCACCGCCGATCATCCTGATCCATTCACTCAATCCTGCATCGGTGAGAACATTGGTAGTAATCAAAGGTTGTCCCATTATAGCGATCACTATTTCCTTTTCGATCTCTGTTTTTTGTATTTTTCCATAGGGTGGTAATCCTTCTTTGAGCCGTACCTCGAAACCACCGATAGATTGAGCGATCACGTCGCCGAGTCCGGTGCGACAGAATACTTCTGCATTGTGGGCTTGCCTTATCGCTTCCTCCTTTTCTCCGCCGGTCTCAGCACATACGGCCAAGCCGGCTGATAAAGCACAGGCTCCGCTCATACCTAGACCTTGACTGAAAGGGACATCGGTATTTATCTTTACTCGACCTCCAGGTGCAAAATTTCCTAGCACTTTCTCTACTAATAGAAAAGAGCTTTTTTCACCATTTACCGTTATTTCCCAATCATTGCCTCCTACATCAACTTCGGTATATGCTCCCATATCTAAAGAAAAACCTGCACCTCTGGAACCTACTTTTTCCAATTGAAAATGGTGTTCGGATACGGTAAAGAATCCGGTCACATGTGCCGGACAGAAGGCTTTGGATGTCATGGGATTATATCCTCGATGCTATCGAGAACACGATCTGCTAGATCTCTTTTTCTGCCTTCGTACCATTTGCCTTCCGTTGGTATGTATATACGATTAGTCCCATCTTTTACATCTTTGAGTGAATTGGCTATCACTATGTCGGCTCGATTCTGAGCGAGCATTTCTTCTGCTTTTTCCATGGCCTCGTCTCTAGTATCGACCGCTTTGTAAGCGACTAATAGGTCGGCTTTATCACGTATCTTATCGATGAACTTGGGCATGGGCTCAAGAGCGATTTCTATAGATTCCGACGATGATATTTTCTCTCTTCCCACCTCTTTAACACCGAAATCGGATAGTGCGGCGGGAACGACGACGATCCCAGACAAGTCTTTACTCATCTTCATGATATCTTCTAATGCATCGAACTGCCGACTCGGGATCCAATCCGGAACGTCACATGTAACATTACCGTACCATAATTCAACATCGGCTCCTCTGCGGTATGCTCTTTTGGCCAACTCGACTCCACTTCTGCCGGTAGCCCGATTAGTGATCACACGCATGGTGTCTATGGGTTCCTGTGTTCTACCTGTTACAACTGTGATACTGAGTCCCTCCATCCTTCCGTCTAGGACTCGAACAACTTCGTCGACTATTTGAGCGTTGGAGGCTACTTTAGCTGTTCCTTCAGCGACGTTTGGACCCACAAAATTAATTCCTAAAGATTTCAGCCGTTCTATGTTGTCGATCACGATAGGGTGTTCGTACATGCTCTTGTGCATGGCCGGTACGATGATGATAGGGATTCCGGAGCCTATGGCGGTGGTTGCGAAGGTGGTCACCGGTGTGTCGTCGATTCCCATGGCTATCTTAGATACTGTGTTGGCAGTGGCCGGAGCTATCATATATAGATCAGCTTTATCCGGGACGTTTCCGCACATCGATACGTGTTCTACCATGCCTGTTATCTCTGTTGTCACCGGACGACCGCAGGCGAACTCGATGGCCCATGGATGTACTATCGTTTGAGCTGCTTCGGTCATGACGCAGCGTACATGGGCGCCTTCACGTATCAATTCACGTATCAGTTTAACGCACTCTACCGCGGCGATGCTACCGGTGATGCCGAGTACTATCTTCTTTCCCTTTAAGTCCGTACCTTTAGATTCTCTTAGATGATCCGAAGGATGCATACTGCAATATTTGTGGTTCTCGTTATAATAGTTTCCGTTATTCGTAGAGGTACAGTGTTATCTCTACTTTACCGTCCGGTCCCTCTTCCTCCCACGACGAAGATGTTACGGTCGCCGAGGTGACTCTGTGCATTTCGTTTACGTCTTCTATCAAACCGTTATTACCGATGATAAGATCTTCTTGCGATGAAGCACGTATTATCCAGTTGTATCTAAAATGGCCGTTGGCTAAGCGGCGTATATCATCCGGGTACGAAAAATTCTCGCGCGGCACTCCATTTTCTTCTAGATAAAGCTGTTCCAACAGCAGATGTCTCACCGAAATATCTTGCCGTATCACGTGTTCGCCGTTTCTATTTACGTATCCGGTCTCTTTTACCGTGGCGCTGAGTATGGCCTTTCGTGATTCTTCACAGTGTCGAGATAGATCTCTTCGTTGGTTGAAATCGTCCAGCGGATAGACGGCATATGCAGAGATGATAGAAGAGGCGATTATCAGAAATACGAAGAACAATCCGGCTTCGTACAAAGTGAATACACCTCTTCTGTTTCTTATTATCAGCTCACCTCCCAGATGTACACTGTCAATCTTGCAAGGTGTGCTCTACCGCTACCTTCTGTTATCATTATGGACGTGCTTTTTGCGTAAACATCCCGGATAGTTGGTGTTTCGGAAGTTGCGAATGATACAGAATGATCTTTTTGGTACCCGCTGTTGTCTTCGATCTCTATACGATAATGAAATCTTAAGGTATCAGGCGGGTAGGTTTCTTTGATCATGGATGTATTCAGATTAGATAATCTATCTGCTGCGAAAACACCAGGTGAGTTGGCTACATATTGAAAGTTTCTAAGTTCTTTAACGAAATTATCTAAGCGCCGTGACATCTCACCTTGCTGCCTCCTCTCCAGATATGATGCATGAGCGCTGTAGATGCTTACGGTGAATATGGACAGACCTATCATTATGGTGAGCAGTGCGGGAAGGTCTACGTAGAATCCGGCTATTCCGTCCTCTCGGGAACGCATAGAAACCGGGAAAAAGAGGTGTTATATAACTCTTTCATGTGGTCAAGATCAGGAATGCACCTACAGTTACACAGTAAATTGCGAAGTAGTGGAACCAACCCCTTTCTATCAATTTAAGCAGTGCGATGATGGTGATGTATCCGACTACCATGGCCGTTATCACGCCTACGATGATGGGTAAATAATCCAAATCGCCTGTTATATCGCGGGCCTGTAATAATCCAGCAGCCAGTATCGCCGGGAGGAAGAGCAAGAATGAATATCTCACAGCCACTCTCCGATCTATGCCCCTTAGTAGACCGCCGGAGATGGTGAACCCGCTACGGGAGATACCTGGAACCGCCGCCATACCTTGCATTGTACCTACGAGCAGCGCATCAATGATGTTCATGTCCTTTGCTGTTCTGTTGCCTCCCTTGCTTCTTGTTGATAGTAATACCACTGCGGTGATCAACAGTGCGATACCAACTGTACGCGGCTCGCTTAGGATCCCTTCGTAGAAGTAAGATACGATGAGGCCGATTATGCCTGTGGGTATGCTGGCTATGATTATCAAAAAGGCCAGTCGGCGTTCCGGTGTGTTCATCAGTGCTGAGCTGCCTTGTGCAGGTAGATCCTTCAAAGCAGCGAAGAAAGCGGTGATCACTGCATGTACCTCCTTTCTGAATATCAATAAAACAACGGCGGCACTTCCGAAGTGTACGAACACGTCGAAGCTCAGTGAGGGTTCCAGGTCCAAGTAGTATTTTGCCAGGACTAAATGACCTGAGCTACTAACAGGAAACCATTCGGTGACACCTTGGAGGATCCCAAGTATAACCGCCTGAAGGATGTTCATGTTTCGCTATCGTGATACTGATAATACTTTTTTCGGTCAGTATGTTTCGTAACAGCCTACGTGGAATTTATGATCGAATTCCAAAGAGTTTTCGTCTCCGATATCCTTCATCATGACCCGGCCCCAGTTATCGTTATTGATCGTATATCCCATCTGATCAAGTAGTTTGTGATGATCGGGATTTACATAGTATATCACGATAAATTCACGGTCGACAGTAGCTTCGAGAGATTCCAATATATCGCGCAAACTGTTTTCATCTTTGGCGGCTATCTCGCCGCAGTCTACTTGCTTTCTACGTTTATGATACATGGCATATCCGACTTTTTCATCTCCCAGATAGGCAAATTCCACGTTATCGTTGCTGGGCCAGCCCCGGGCTTCCGCCATCTGCCAGTAATCGTCTTCTCTTACAGTTAGACCCTCTAGATCACTTACACTCTGGTTGTATAGTTCTTTTACGTACATCGGATCTGCTTCTTCCTTGAATTCCACTTTTGCATCTTTTTTTTCTACCCTCTTGAATGCCGTGGGATATATATGCACGTCTTTGTATCCCAGTTTAAGGTATAAATCGTATGCGATCAAAGAGCGTGAAGTCATGAGCAACGAATATCGTACGCCTTCCTCGACCATGCGTCGATGGGCTTCCTCCATCAACTTTCTTGCGGTGCCCTTTCTGGACGTGGAAGGTCGGGTGCAGACATTCCTGATACCTCCGACCTTGATCACGCCTTCGGAAGTTTTTAGTTTAGGGTAAAGCAATCCCACGGTTCCCAGGACCTTACCGTTCTCACAGGCGTATAACTCTCCGCCCCAGTCGGGTAATCTGGAATCGGCTGCGACCATCTTCTTTACATGTTCTCGTGAATACGCATGGGAGAAGCACGCCAGTGTGAGTTCGGACATCTGTTGGTCGTCGACTTCGTAGTAGGTGAGTATCTCCATCTAGTCACGATAGTGCTCATGGGTATAAAAAAGATTACACGGAAGTAACTCAGAGATATGTGTAACCTAGAGAGATATGTCAATCCATAAATCATTTCGACTCTATAGTTATTACGTCTACTACATACATACATGCATACATACATACATTGTAGATAAATTATATATAACGCCTCGTTATTCTCTCCTTAACAATAAAAAATGGTGAAGCAAATGAAAGGAATAAGCGTCAGAAGGACAGACTTTATAGCGTTATTTATGGCTGTGTTGATATTCATCAGCATATTTGTACCTGCAGTGGCTGTTGGGAATCCTATTCCAACAGGCGACCAGTATGATAAAGTTGTTGACGAGGAAGGCAATACCCATGTGATATATTCCCAGGGAGGGGATATCTATTACATGAACGATATCGGTAACAGCACCAACTTATCTTTCACCCGCTGGAACACCTATTGGAACGAACCCGTACGGCTGACTGATACTCAGATGCCGGCTTTCCACCCGCGTATCGAGATGTCCGAGGGGTTCATCTACGGTGTTTGGGTGCAGAAATATCCCGGTATGGATAGATTCAAACACGCCACGAGTCCGATTGAAGAACCAGAGGAGTGGTGTCTCCCTACAGACGTTGCTGAGGTGCCGAATGACCTTATCGATTACAAATACTATCTCGTGGTGGATGAATTCAACATTATGTTGTTCTGGGGCGAAGATGGATACATGTCCTGGACAGCTAAATACAGATTATCTTCCGAACAAGTATCTGAGATAGAAAAGATTATAGATGAGCTTGACGAGGAAGATAAAGAATTTGTCATAACAATATTAGATCAAATAATGGTAGATGATATTGTTGATTTGGAAAAGGCACACGATTTAGCAAAACAACTCTATGATGACATTGATGCATACAATAGCGATGTAGAAGTTGTCACTGAGTTTAGGCCCGCTACAGAAGAAGAAATATTTTTAACAAATAATCATGATAACATAATGTCTTCGGGCGGCGCTACATATACTCCAGTGAATACAGATTTGGGAGAAGATTTTACCTTTTCAAGTCATTCAAGTGCTTCATCAGGATTCGCAAAAGCTACTAGTGGATCAAACGTAGATAGTGGTGTGGTGGGCACATTAACAAGCGCTACAATTGCGGGTCTCGCTCATGCGACAGCTTTACAATACGTAACATTTTATGTAGATACTGATGAAAAGATGGAAATAGAGATAACCGCACATATTGATATTACAGAAGGAGCAAAGGATACAGGGTCGGCTTTTTCTGGTACTTATGCAGTAAAGAGTTTTGAAAGTAAATTAAAGCAAAATGCTTTAACATCACCGTGGGAATATTCTAATGTCGTGAGCAAAATTGTTGATACAGTCGATCCTATAGTTCCCGCTCCCGTTTCTGAGATATGGGATGCAATTGAGCTATCTAAAGAAATTGTAGATTTGATTAGCGAGGAAGAGTTGGGAGAGATTGGTTACGAAAAACATGTAAGTACTATTAAAGAAGAAATTCAGAGCAGTAGTCATTATACAGTCGGTTTCGGTCTTAAATCAAAAACATCTGCTTTATCAAGTCTTGTAATTTTGGGCTGGGCAGACTCTGTTACCCATGGATTTGTTAGAAGCATTGATATAACCCAGCCAGCAAATTTTATATTGCACGATTGGTCGGTTTCTCCTAGTGTGATAAATCCCGGCGAATCTGTAAACATCTTGGGGCAGGTTAAGAACGTGGGTGGACAAACCGCCAGTGATTGGATTGATCTGTACGTCAATGACATGGATAATTATGTGTATGATGAGTGGGTCACACTCGGTCCGGGCGAGAGTACTACGGTTACCTTCGAGTACGATGATACTATGGAGACAGGGGTATACGACATAAAAGTCAGCCCATACACTTACCCCGACGAGTGGTATGGAATTTTTGAAGTAGGGGCTGGCCCTGCGGTTTTAGAACTTAGTGATTGGTCGGTTTCTCCTGGTGTGATAAATCCCGGCGAGTCCGTAACTATCTCTGGGCAGGTGGAGAATACAGGTGGACAAACCGGCAGTGATTGGGTTGAACTGTACGTCAATGACATGGATAATTATGTGTATGATGAGTGGGTCATGCTCGGTCCGGGCAAGAGTACAGCGGTTACCTTCGTATACAGTGACACCATTGAGACAGGGATATATGACATCCTGGTTGACTTGTGGTACTACGATATCTCGTGGGAAAGCCAATTCGAGGTCGTAGATGATGATAATGGTGAAGACGATGACGACGATGATAACGGCAACGGTGATGCTGGGTGTCCATATGTATCTCCATGGAACGGCACGGGCTACATGAGAGATAACAACATCCTTATCGCCTCGGAGCACCAGGATGGTTTTGTGAAAGATAACTACGTGCTTCGGAATCCGATGGTGCCCAAAGAGGGATATTATTCTTTGAAGGTAGAAGAGTTCGAGAATGCCGAGAGTTTCTTCGACACATTCTCACTGTACACCATCGACCATGAAGAAGAGTACAAGGTGGGTACCACACCCGAAGGCGGATTCCTCACCTACAAAGATCCAAAACCGCCGATATCCGCATACGATTCTCAAGGAAATGATGTGCTTGAATATGTCAGTGAACCCGATGGTAACTCTCTGTATATGGATGAAGGTTCTCATATGATCGTAAACTACGGCGAGACAGGCAACGCCCGCTGGGAGCACCAGAAACTGGTTGTTCGTAGCTACGGATTTGAATCCGTCATAGAAGGTCCCTCTAACATATATTCACATGAGGATGAACTAAGACAAGAACTAAAAACATCCCTGCACGTGTACCTGAGAATTGACGGTGGCGAGTGGACCTATGTAACAGTATTGCATCCGCGAAACCACCCGTCGGACATGGTGGTCCCACTGGAGGACGTGTTGCATGAATTCGTACCCGGAGGTATCGGAGAACTTGAAGTGGGTATACTCAGTACGGAAAAGCATCATATTGAATTCATCGGACTGGATGACTCCGTACCTACACCGGTGAAGGTACAGGAAGCGGTTCTAGTGAATGCGGTTCTAAACGGAGAAGAAGATGTTACCGACCTTCTGCTTGAAGAGGATGATATGATGATTTCCATCGTACCCGGAGATGAAATAATTCTCACCTTCGAGATACCCGATCAGAACCCATCGCAGATATATGGGGTAAGGGATTACCTGTTCTTCTCTAAGGGGTATTACCAGTTCTATGAAGGGGGGTAATCCCCCTTTCATAACCAACGACAAATGTAAAATAAGAGAACATTGATAATATGAATGAAAAAATGACAAGTGATAAAAATAGGACATTGAGAAGGATCGCAGTCGCTTTCGTGTTGATCGTTATTGTAGCGAGCATGGCCATACCTATGGGCACGTTAGGAGATAGTAACATTCGGAACTCGTGGAACTTCGAGAGTTCGGATGATTTCGATGGAACACCCTCCGCACCGCGGAACTTGACAGCTTTAGCTCGTGATCGTGATTATGAGATAGCCTTGAGATGGAGGAAGCCATCCGATGACGGAGGTTCCGAGATAACCTCGTATATCATATATTGGGGTACCGAATCCGGTGATCTACCGAACGTTATCGAATTTGATGAGATAGAAAGGATATTCTATGAACATGAAGGACTCCAGGGTGGCGTGACCTATTACTACAGAGTTAGTGCGGTAAACGAGAACGGGGAGGGAGAGATGTCGGAAGAGGTAAGTGCTACTACTACCGGAATTGAAACTTCACTCGTTAACATCGAACTCAGTGTATCTCCGACTGCGGGGAGGCCGCCTCTGGAGGTAACGATATACGTGAGTGCCCACAATGAAGGGGATACAGAAAGTTCTCTGGATGTTATCATAGAAGGTGATGTTGTGCACACATTGGTCGTGCCTGGTGGAGGAAGTGCTGACTACGAATTCAAACGCACATTTGTCTATGATGATATATATCATATCCAATTTGGAGAGGAACGGGAAACGGTTATGGTATCGGATGAGGGGTTCGTAGATACGGGACGAATGGCTTCAACATACATGATAATAGGTTTGTTGTCCATTCTGTTAGTAATTGTGTTTATGCTTATTATTTATCTCGGAATGAAGAAGGAAACGGATAAAGAAGAAAAAACTTATTTTGGTGAAAAGAAGAAGCTTTACTACCGAATAACACTTGTCGGTTTAGGTCTCATGATTGCAGGTGCAGTGATATATGCCGGCTATCATTTCCTTGCATTGAGCGATACATACCAGATCATCAGTATCGTATGTATGGGGATAGGCATCTTCACCATCGTACCCGGTCTAGCGGGTTATCATGAGGAGAAAAAACTCGAGGGCAAGGAAAAGATATCTGTCAAGAGCGGGAGATACTCGGTATTGATAGGCAGTATAGGCGTGCTACTTTTTTTAGGCCTTTTTAGGGTACCGCCGATATCTATTATATTAGGTGTCATAGCCATCGTACTGGGTAAAAAGGCCATGGACGAAGGAGACAATCAATACGGATCCAGTGGAGTTATATTGGGATGTGCTAACATCATCGTCTCGCTACTGCTGCTTACTTTCATGTTTATGTAGTATCCCGAACAAGATCGTGAATATTTTGGTAAAAGAGAAGGAACAAAACGTTTGCTATTCTTCTTATATGATCTTGAGTTCATACTCTGGAATCATACTTACAAAGGAGCTGATCGTCCCTCTCATCCCCTCATGGCGGGTAACAGGATATATGTTGCAGTGTACAGATTCGACACGATCAAGGAACTGCTCGTATTCGACGAAGACGGAGCTATGATCAGATACAGTACAGGTGGGTTGAAGATGTCATCACAACCTGCGGTCACGGACGAAAACATCTATTTTGCATCAAGCGACGGTTACTTACACAGATTCGAGATGCCTCAAGAAGAGAAGGTCAATGGGAGGACATCCGGATTTTCGACTTTGATGTTACTTATGGCTATGCTGCCTTCGGTTTACATATATGTTTGGAAAGATAAGAAGTGCAGGCCGCAATGAGGAGGATCGCTTTCCACTATTCTCTATTACAAATGAAGTCGGTTCTTTCTACATCTAGACTCCCTAAACTCAAACAAAGCTTACATCTGAAAACATTTTTCATATATGTTAATCCGGTGAAGAGTACGGTGTAATCACAAAATACATAAATAGTTAATAACTATTCATAAATATGGTAAAGACATTCAGTCTCCCAAAGATCATCGAGATGGAGATAGATGCCCTCGTTGATTCGGGATATTATTCGTCAAAATCAGACGTGGCCA
>SKVC01000119.1 GCA_007129655.1 Thermoplasmata archaeon | reverse complement strand
TTTGGAAGTAATATTGAATGTCGGCGAAGGAACACCGTTCTTGAATCCTGTAGACAGAACTCTTGACACCGTTGCAATGCACAGAGGAGATTCCGCAGATTCGATAGGTGCTTACAACTTACTCACTGGTAACCCTGGTGAAGCAGACATCGTATTCTATGTGAGTGTCAACTCGGAATACGTTACAGACACGTTACACGGACTCAACCATGCATACCTCGGTTCAATGGTCATCACAAGCATGATCAACGAGAATACACTGGAAGAAGTAACCGACCAGACCATTCCGCTAAGCGGTGAACTCAGAGGATTCGGACCCCGTGTGGTCGTCGAAGGAGAGTTCAGCGATAACAAAGTCGTAGCAGGCGAAGTATTCGACCTGAACTATACCATATCCAACCACGGAGACGACATCGCCAGGGACACATGGATAACCATGCAGCCAAATCTCTACAACAACGAAGACTGGAGGATCCATAATGGATTCATCCGAGCCATAGCATCCGATGCTGAAATGGAAGTCACCTTTGGTGAAGACTTCGAAGGTAGAATGACCAATAAAAGCACCAGGTACACCGAAGTAACTCTTGAAACCCTGTCCATCGACAGTGCCAAGGAGATAGTCGAACTTCACATGTATGTAGAAGGCGCATTGTCTTCACCACAGCCGTACGTATGGGTACTCTACGTAGGCGAGATCGCACCCGGCGACGAGGTAACAGTGACCTTCGAGATGGTGTCCGATAGGGACATGCAGATAGGCAAGCCTTACCAGGAAACCATCTTTATCGAGTGTATCGATACAGACGGACAGGAATGGGAATGGGAATATCCATTGACCATCAGAACTCGCGAAAAGGGCGAATCCTACGAACCCGAAGCGGGAATGTTCGGCACAGGAGCCGACGCCGCTACGATGATGATGCTGTTACTGGTGATCATATTAGTGATAGTAGTCGCCATCTTTGTGGTATCCCGTAAAGGCGGTAAGCACAAGGCAGAGAAAGTGCCCGAAGCAACCGAGCCTGAATTCGAACCCGAGCCGGCACCGGAACCCTACGAGGAACCGGAACCTTTCGAAGAACCATTCGAGGAAGAAGAGGAATGGGCTGTAGAATCGGAAGAACCGGAAGAACCCGAGTTCGAAGAGGAAGTTATCGAGGAACCCGAAGAGGAAGAAGAGGTCTGGTAAATACCTCTCTCCAAACCCTTTCTTTTATTTTTTTCTTTAACAGTAATTTTTATTAACAACCGCTATTCCCCTTAACCGATGCTCGATTACCTAACATCAAAGATGGTTTGGATCATCGCCGCAGTCGTGCTTACCGCATCCGTGATGGGAGTATTCAACTGGCAGAGGAACGCCGCTGAAGAAGTTGCTCTTGATCAAAGAGCCGAGAGCATCGCCGAACTGGTAAACACATTCTCTTCGACTTCCGGTAACATCAAGGTCTCGGTTTCCTTCAACGAAAGCGTGGATCCGAACTTTTACTTCGAACCTACTGTTAACGGCGAACTCTACGCTCTGAACTTCAGTCGTAACGGTCTTACTCTCATTCAAGGCGATACAGCGGTGAGAAAGGATTTTGTCTCGGGAGTACATCTACTGGATCCCTATTTCCTTGAAGACGAAGTCATACTAAACGATGTAACACTTCAGAAACATCATCTATCCATCGAAGATACATTCTTCATCGAATCCAAGATAATCTCCGAAGCATACCACGTTTTCATCTATCCCGAAACTAAAGAAGATATATCGGAATACACGGACCGTTTAGGCAGTATCATCCAAAATAATCTAAATTGGGAATTGAATCGTAAATTAAATCTTACCACGATCAATAAGACAACGGAAGTTACATTACGGCAGGAAACGATATTTCAGAAAAACGTTTTCTTCGTAAGTGGCGAATACATGCTCCCCCATCCTATTCCTTCTCTTTACCTGTGCCGACCCGACAGGTTTGAATACACTCGCGAAGAGCTTCTGAACGAAACCGATAATCGTATCTCGATACCGAAAATGGAATCCGTGGTACTCGAGAGAAGATTGATATCTCTTGAAGGAGACCTTATCGTAGCTTATTTTTTGTATACTGATATCATTACCATTCTGTAAGAACACCGTCCACCAATTTCATCTCCGGCACATCTACTCCGAATCCGATGCTCCAGCGACCGATATCTTTACCGACCAGTGCTGCAAGTGCCGGTAGATTGATATCGAAATAGGCATTCACTCCTGCTTGCCCTATGGATATACCAAGCTCGGTAGCGTGGATTATCTCATCAGGGAACGTATTTCCCGGAGATACCAACCTCCGGCTGCTTATACTCTCCACTATTAACTCTCTAACGGTTTCCCCCACCCACTCGAAGAACGAGAAAACAGCGTTCCCACAGCTTATACCGAATGAAAGAGCCACCTCCACACCGCTGATCACCACGTTGAAAAAGAGCACAAGCTCTTGGATAAGGGTCTGTATCAAAGATAATAGCTCTTCAACGAATCTCTGCAGTAAACTCTTGATAAATTCGACTATATAATCGAGGCTGAAGGAAACGCTGCTCATGGTGTCTGCAGTATCTCTGAATACATTTCCTATCATCCCGTGTATCAGTGACATCCCGTCTTCTTCCACATCCCGCACAGCCATCTTAGCTCCCAGGTCGATCCCGGTCACAACTATAGGTCCTATCGGTATGGTCACGGTATTGATAGGAACTACCGACGACAGTGCAAGCTTAAATTCTTCCTTAGGTTCCTTCATACGGGGTATCGTCAAGTTGAGTCTTGCTCCGTCGCCTTCGGTACCGCTTCTTCCTTGGGCCTGGAACCACGCAGGATATATACTATGGGTATTTCCCGTAGGATCCGCCAGCGGATCTGACTGCCAGTTCATTTTCAAGCTGCCCATGGACAATCTACCGAATAACACTAAATTATCATCTAGTATGTTAACATTCAATCGGTAAGAAGTCCCTGATAGAGAGCCTCCCAGAGATACGTTGATAAATCTTTGAACTCCACCCTCATACATGGGCAGCCTGGTATCGGCACCATCCGGTTGAATGTGCACTTTAAGCCGTAATCCAAGTATAGACAGCTCTCTGTTCATTTCTTTGAGCTCTCCGTTATCGAGATCGTCTATCAAACTTGTCACCCTCGGCGCTATCAACTCCTGCACGGCCTTTCGTACCATGTTACCGATGAATTCCACAATATCTGCGGCGTAGTCTTTTATGGTGTCGACGATGTTCTTCATGGTATCTATCAACTTTCTTATGCCATCTATCATGTAGGAAAAAGCGTCGACGAGCCGATCCCAGACGTTATCCAGGAAGCTCTTGATAGCTGAGAACACATCGTCGGTTATACTGTAATCTACACCGGCCAATCCCCATCCGGAGAACACGGTTATTCGTATATCGAAATCTAGTGCGAGACTTTGGTTTATCCATAAATTCTTGTGTTCTCCGCCGGTCATAACAGAGTGCGATTCGCTGCTGATGTTCAATCGTAAATCTGTTTCGGGTATGGAAATATCCCAGGAAGTTTCGTAGGGGGTGGAAGACAAGGATAATAGATTGGTGTAATGAACCCCGGTCGGCTCCGAGATGATATCTTCATCATCTAAAGGGATATACCCCGGATCATACCTGATGATCATGTCTAATTCCTTTGTTCCCTCTCCCGGATGAGAACCGTATTCGAAGGGTTTCGAGTATGCCATGGGAAGCCGGACTTCCAGATTACTCATCTGGCCGCTGAGTATTAGGTTAGAAGTTGTCTGTTTGAGTATGTCTTCTGCCAGATCGAATAGAGAACCTTCCATCAGACCGCCGCCGATTATGGACCACAGCCTACGCTCCAGAAGGTTACCCTGTATTTTATCACCGTTCATACTGGTCATGAATGTAATTTCTACCTTTTCTTCCAGGGAATTGCCACTTAGATCTTCAGCATTTTCCAAAACGAAGGTGTACCAAGCTCCACCCTTAAAGTCATCATGATTCAGGTTCAATCTTGTCCTATCGTCGTTCCATTCTTGATACCAGTAGCCCGGATCCGGGTCCATGGAGAACTCTAAAGATTCCGGTTCGATACTCTTGCTGAATACTATGACGATGGGTGCCTGTGTTAAGTAGCGTGTTTCTCCGTCATCCGGTGATATAGCTACTACTGTAAGCGGAATTCTATCTTCGGTACGAAAGTGAGCGGGAAATTCGTCGGTCAGTAAAAGATGGTTTCCCTGGAGATCCTTAGCGATGAGTTGAACCGAGTAAAGAGTATCTTCCCGGAATCCGTTGTGCTCTACTGTAAGAGTTGTGTTTCCTTCATTCCATGTGTAGATCTCTCCGTCCAGCGGTGGAAATACCGTTAAATTCACACTGGTTCTGTTCATGGATCTGCTGAATTCGAAATGTATATCCGTATCGACACTGACGTTAACACTCCCGTCTTTCGGACTTACCGATAATAATAAGGGCATTTCCCGATGCTCGGTGACGAAAGACATGGAGAAGGAAGGATCCCCTCTACCATCGGAGGTGACTATAGAATCGTCGAACCGGGAATTTAAACAGCTAAGTTCGAATTCTAGCTCCACCAATTCTCCGGCTGGGAAGCCGTCATGATCAAGGACCAATCTTTTATTTCCATCCTCAAAACGATGCACCCATCCATGATCGCCGGAAACGAAGTCGTTGATATCTTCCTTCAACCAGACTGGCTCGTCGAAGCTCAGTACCACGGAGCGCTGTAGCTCCACTTCATTTTCTTCAGAAGGATAATAGCCCATGAGTTCTGCGTATTTACGGGTCTTCCATCGGTGACTTACGGCATATTCCATTGACGAACTCGTGCCGTTATCCACATCGAGTACATCGATCATCTCAAGTTCGTAGGAAGTATATCTCTGATAATATCCCGATGGTGTAAGATGGGCGGTGGTATTGTTGTTCGACCACATAACCGAGAAATCTACGCTCGGCGATACCGAATATTCCATGGATTCGGGATCAACTTCTTCGGAGAATGACACTGTGATAGATTGATCGGTGTTCCAATTACTTCCTTCCGCAGGATCAATATTTACGACTTTAGGCCTATTGTCCACTAAAATATCCATGGAAGTACTGTCTACACCTCCCTTGTCGTCGGTTACTGTAAGTGTGACGACGTATTCATCCGGTATGGTGTAAATGTGCTCAGGCTCTCTTTCGCTTGAATTATGCCCGTCTCCGAGATCCCAGTAGTATGCTGTAATATGCCCGTCTTGGTCGTAACTCGATTCGCTGAACGTAATACTCTCGTTCTGTGATACTATAGAGGGAACTTCTTCGTTTATCACCGCCGTCGGAGCTCGATTAACAAAGAGATATTCTATGTCTTCGTGGATAAATCCGTCTTCGTCGGTCACCCTGAGTGTTATCTCGTGCTCACCGGGAGATAGAAACAGCGCCGAGACGTTAAAGTCGCGTTGGTTGGATAGATGTCCGTCTTTATCTGATACCCATTCTAGATCTGATATGTTTACGGATAAATCAGCTCTGAAACGAACCGTATGCTGACCTATGGTAGCCGGATCCGGTTCGATATAGTATATCATAGCCGAAGTCGGGCTCCCACCTCTTGTGCGCTCATCTCGGATCACCGGACGTACGGTTGTATTATAGTGATATGAATCAAGAGCCTGAACCAGCAGCCCGTCGAGATGGGAATGCCTTTCCTCTTTATCCACTTCGGATACTTCCCGCTCTTTGATGGATTCCAAACCATCTTCTACTAGTGGTAAAATAGAATCTTTCAAAGAAGTGACTCGTTCTTTGGAAAGGACTCCCCCATTGACTAGAACGTTCCTGATCATCTCTTCATCGGGTTCGTACATCTGTGGAAAAGACACATCGGCAGATTCAGCTACACTACCTTGAAAAACTTCGGTTTCTACGGTTTCGATATGTACGTAGGGTCCCTGCTTGGCAAGTAAAGATTCCGCAGTGTATTCAGCCGTGTTATCGATGTATCGACTGCCATAAAAATCATCATAGTGCTCTATGAGTAATCCCTTTAAATCCTCGATCCTGGGATCGCCACCGTCGAAGTAATCCCCCACTATATCCAAAAGTATATCCGGATTCTCCCTAAAGTAGTCGAATGCATCTTCAACTGCATCGTTGACTGCATCCCCGATATCGTGGAACAGCGACTTTCTATCGTTAACATCGATCTCTATTTTGTTGTACCGGGCGATGATGGCCTCTATAGCAGGTTGTCCTGCGATGGTATCAACGATGGTTCGTATGGTCTGCCTGAGCATGGATCGTATATCTTCGATTTCCTCATGACCCTTTTCGGAGTAGCTTTCTGTATAAAATTCCTGCCAGATATCGTCGTCTCCCTGGAGTATATCGACCGGGCTGTAAAAGATCGGTCCTCCCCGGACCTCCACATCTACGGTATGGACCACATATTCATATCCTGCGAGTACTTCTTCCGCACCGCAGCGAACTTCAACCATTTCACCATTTGAATCTTCGACTTCCACCATCTCGGAGCACGTATCCTCTCTTTTGTGATGCAGATCGCCGTGTCCACAGGAATATCTGTATAGCTTATGTTCGTCTCCTATCAGCTTTGTTTTGTGTGATACCCGATACACTTCTCCGAGATCATCGGGCAGCCTCGGGTATCCTTCGAACCTTTCTCCGTCAATCGTATCGTACGGTAGGTAAAGGTCTCGTATTATGTTCGTACCCATGAGTCCGGCTGCGATAAAGGTCTCCTCCACCCAATCCTTCACCGTTTGTACCTGTTTTGGATTGATCTCAACTTCGTCGTCATCCCAAAAAGTGAGTACATCTAGAACAGATCGGCCTATCTCCGCGGCCTTATCCGTCAGATCTTTTAGTTTAAACATCCCTTCGAGTATTAGATTCGCAAAACCGATGACCCTGAAGTACTCAAGATACTTTACAACGAATTGATCGGCGATGGAGTTCAGCGCCTGTGAGATGACCGCGCCTATCTCAAGCTCGTGGGCATCATCTCTTGAAACCGTATCGTTATCGTAGCCGTAACCGTAAAAGAGTGCCACGAGGTCCCCGGGATCCAGACGTCCGTTTTGTATATATGTGTTGATAAGAAGTTCCAAAGAGACTACGCCGGAGACCGTGGTATTTTCCACCATGGCATCCAGAGCATGATGATCGTATGCTCTGTATTGATATGCCATCTCCAGAAGAACGGCCATATTTAACGCCATCTCCACATCTTCTACGGTAAGAATATCTGAAGTACTCTCGGAGGATGAATTATCGAAATTTTCAAAGGACATCATGCCGTATCCCATAAGAGTACGATACTGTGCCAGCGTACTCAATATGTATCGTGTGATCCTGGCTACCTGCCCTTCGGAACCCTTTAGCTCGTTACCGAAATTCTCCATCCTATCCCTTAAAAACGGATACGGGATGTCAACCGTCATATCGATATCTTCCGTTCTGTTTAAAACTAGGCCATTATCGTCGTCCTTCGCAGTAACGGAGATCACACCTTCGATACCATAATAAAAAGTTCTATTTCCCTTTCCTAACTCACCGGGCACGTCGGTTGCTAATTTATCGAAACGTCCTCTATTTTCCATAGTGGGTAATACAACATCGATCTCGGCTACCTGCGGCTTCATGCTTATATCAGTTCCATCCCTTTGTACATGGATACTATATCCTCCCCTTCCCCATCCTTCGGATCGGTTAAGATATTTATCAAGTCGCCTTTCGAACAAACGGGATGAATTGTCGAGTTCATGCCCACTATTGCCGTGGAATGCACTTTCGATCCCTATGTGATGTACCTTCGACTTTAATGACTCTAAGGCCTTATCCACAGAATCTTCCAGGGCGTTGACTTTGTCCGTTCTTAACCGTTCTTCGTAGTTCAAATTCTCGATATACGATATATAAGCGACCGCGACAAGAGATAGAAGTATAATTAGGACTCCCATGAGAGCGAAGGAAGCAGTACCGGTATCGCTTTCGTTAAGACCTTTTCGTACCATACTTTTTACGTGGCAATTGCGCCTTATATATACTATTTTCGAAGCCTTTTACCTTCGAAGGATTTATTAACCACGTTCATCTTTTTTATGCATAATCAAGCAAGTGGTTTATATGGAAGGTCTCAAAATAGAAAACGTAGTAGCATCATCGTCCATGGAGGTGAATATAGATCTTGTGCAGGCCTCCAAGGTTCTCGAAGGCTCGGAATACGATCGGGAAAAATTCCCCGGTCTGATATATCGTATAAAGGACCCGAAGACCGCAATACTTCTCTTTTCCAGCGGCAAGGTCGTTTGTACCGGCGGTAAGAATCAGGACGATGCAAAACGTAGTGTAAACAAGGTCAAGGAACTATTGAACGAAGGTGGCCTTGAAACTTCCAATCAAGTCGATGTAAAAGTTCAAAACATAGTCGCATCCTATGGCTTGGGGCAGGATCTCAATCTGAATTCCGTGGCCATGACACTGGGGTTGGAGAGAGTGGAATACGAACCCGAGCAGTTCCCGGGTTTGGTTTACCGTCCAAGGGACTGTGACGTTGTGCTTTTATTGTTTGGTTCCGGTAAAATGGTCTGTACCGGTGCCAAGGATATACCGGCTTTAGAAGAAGCTGTTGACACAGTTAAACATGAACTCAAAAAGGCGGGATTGATCCATTAGAGGCATACCTATTTTTGATAATCACGTACATCTTCAGGATATCGGAGATAATGTTGAAGCTGTAAAGAAATTCGAAAGGGCCGGAGGTACCCACATGATAGTGTCTCACATGCCCTATCACGATCTTAGAGAATGGCATTCTAAAGGATATAAACCCATATACGATCGAACCATAGAGCTCGCCGAGGAAGCGGATAAAAAAACATCCGTTAAAACTTATGTGACTCTGGGCCCTTATCCCGTGGATTTAATCTATCTGGAAAGATCCGTAGGTATCGAAAAAGGAGAAAAGATCCTCATGGATGGCATGGAATTAGCGGCGAGTTACATAGAGGATGGAAAAGCCATAGCCTTGGGTGAAATAGGAAGGCCGCATTTTCAAGTCAGTGACGAGATACTCCAGGCCTCGAACAGGATAATGAAGTACGGTATGGAGATCGCCTTGGATGTAGGCTGTCCCGTCGTGTTACACACTGAAAGTGCCACATCCGAAGTCTGTGAAGAGATAGCTCTCATGGCGGACGAAGTAGGCCTACCACGTGATAAAGTGGTAAAACATTACAGCCCACCCATAGTAGATGAAAGTGAGAACCACGGTTTATTTCCATCTGTTCTAGCCAGTGAGAAGAATCTGCGTGCAGCCCTGAAAAAGAATGACAGATTCATGATGGAAACCGACTATCTGGACGATCCAAATAGACCTGGGGCGGTTTTGGGAATAAAAACAGTTCCGAAAAAGACTTTTAAACTCTTGGAGGAGGAAATTTTGAGCGCGAGATCCGCATCACAGATTCACCAAATAAACCCTGAAACTGTTTACGACATAGACGTGGAACTGTGAATCAAAGAGCTTCCCGGATCGTATCTACTAACTCTTTGAAGCATTTATCACAAACGGCTCTATCGCCTATCCTTCGATATTCCTACAGAAATGGCATCCGTCCGAATATATTGGCATGTTATTTCACAGTTAACGATCCCTAACCAATCCTTTATTAAGGTTTCTTACCCCTTCCCTTGTCCAAGGAGCGACGGATCATATCGAATCTTTCACTGTAATCCTTCAATATGAAAGCTACTTTTACGTGTAGCTTTGTTCTTTCCTTTCCCTCATTGTTCCTATAAAGGTAAAATTCCAATCGATTTACTACGAACACAGCTATAATGAACATCAATGTTACGTATGGTATTAGTGCTTGATCGAGATGATATTCGGCCATGCTGAAGGGATAGTACAGATAAACTACATCATCCGGTGAGAAGGTATCCAAGACCAGATGACTCGCTGAAACCAGGAGTACCAAAAGCGATATCCTGGTAAGTATGCTTTTATTCCTCTCTCTTTCGTATATATGAGCGACTAAGAGGATCAGAAGTGGTATGTACAGCATGACTATACCTGAAGAAAAGTACCGATGTGTGAAAATTCCCCGCATATAAAATATATAGTCAACGTCAATTATCCCGTTCACCAGAAATGCCACTGAGACGATAATCGTATATCGGTATTTATGATGTATGTTCACAGCCAAACCGATCAGTATGGAAATGGCCACATGGATCACGGGATGCATAGCTTCCATGTAGTAGATAACAAATAATAATATTTTCCCTCATTTATCGTCAAAAAATAACTAAAAGGGAGGGAGGGTGATTATCGTGATATCACAGGTATATACAACAGGTCTATAAGTTTTTCGGTTATTGTTAGGGAAAATATTAGTATGAATGCTGCGTTATTTATATTAAAAAGTTTTATATATGATTCCGTACTATTAGTATGTATATGCATTAAAACGCATACCGATAATCTTAGAGGAGATGAAAATGAGCGCAAAAAAGGGAATTGTACTAGGGCTTGCTTTTATACTGATTTTTAGTCTATTTGCATTAGCCACAGGATATAGTTCGGTAGATGAAACGGATCTTGCTTATACACAAGATAACAATGTAACGGGTGCCGGTACGCCAGGTGACCCGTACATGATCCATAACGTATGGGAATTACAGGATATGAACTCCAACAGAAGTGCACACTACGCTTTAGCCAACGATATCGACGCAAGTCAGACCAGCGGATGGAATGGCGGTGCGGGATTCGTACCCATAGGAGATTACAACAACCAATTTACAGGTAGTTTGGACGGCCGTAATCATACTATCATGGGACTGTATATCAACAGACCTACTACCGATTTTGTCGGCCTGATCGGTTGGCTCGACGGAGAAGTGGCCAACGTTGGTCTTTCCGAAGCCAACATTGTCGGTGATAGACATACTGGTGGTTTGGCCGCAGGTACAGAGAGCGGGGCACACATCTCCAATTCATTCGTTATCGGTAACATAGGAGGTGGAGATTATGTAGGTGGCCTTGTAGGCCGGAACTATGGCGCCATAGAAACATCCTTTACAGAAGGTCATGTCAATGGAAACGCCTACGTAGGTGGATTGGTTGGAGAAAACCAAGCAGCGGTGGTATATTCTTATGCAGAACCCGATGTGCTGGGGGTAGGCTCCTGGGTGGGCGGTTTAATAGGACAGAACAATGGGGGAACGGTTTCCGACAGCTACGCAAGGGGAAACGCTACCACAGATGGTACTCGAGTAGGAGGTTTGGTCGGGAGGAATGTCGGTTCTATAACAAATACTTATTCTACCGGAGTTCCAACAGGTGATGACTCTGTAGGAGGTCTCGTAGGATTGAACGACGGCGATCCAGTAACCACATCCTTCTGGGACGTAGATACCTCGGGTACAACAGTTAGCGATGGTGGTACGGGTCTGAGCACTGAAGAAATGCAGACGGAAAGCACGTTCACCGGCGCAGGCTGGGACTTTGAGAATATATGGTGGATGATAGAGGGCGAAACTTATCCGTTATTTTGGTGGCAAACGGTGACGGAGCCTCCCAGCATAGAACTTTTCAGCCCCACCGGTGGTGAAACCTGGGATGCCTCAACTGAACAAAACATATCGTGGTCGACCACAGCCGGTGACGGAGAAATAACCGGCATCGACATCGATTACAGCACAGACGGCGGTGTTTCATGGACAAACATCGTTACAGGATACAACCATGGCTTTTATATTTGGAACGTACCTGACGAACACACCACGGAAGCCCAAGTAAGAGTAACGGTTCACGATGATCACGGGACATCGGGTACGAACACAAGTGCAAACTTCAATATCGTAGGTATACCGCCGGAAGCACCGACGAATCTGAATGTTGAACATCATGGAACTTTGAACGAGACTTTAATAAAAACGATGTATATGCGGAGTGACCAGCAAACGGTGAACGGATTCACGGGCTACAGACTGGAAGATATACAATCGGATCAAGCTGAATCCGTTTCCCTTGTTAGCGGTAACAATCAGGATCATAATGTGGTTTGGGGCATACGTGTATTCGTAAGAAAAAACGATGGATCCGAAATAGAGATATCTCAAGATGTGGAGGCTGTTGTTGAACGACCCGCTGGTACAACGGGTTCAGGTCATCAGACAGCTACCTTCGCTCTCGGTTCATATGAACTAGACAAGGAGGATAGTATAGTTGTACGAGTATATGGCGATCTGAACATGGAAACACCAATAGAAGAGAGATGTGAATTCACAACCTCTCAACTAAGTGCAGATGTTTTAGAAGGCGGAGAATGGACTGTCAATTATTATACCGAGAGATTATACGGCGGGACTCCATCTAGAACCACTGGAATCTTCCGCTGGGGCACAAATATGTTCAATTCGAGGATCGAAGATTTCTCATATACGGTTGCAGGTGAGGAAGGTACGGAAAATAACCTTCTTACTTGGAACGCGGGTGCCGATGACCCGGACAAGGTCACCCACTACCAAGTATATCGCTCGGAGACTGAAACGGGAATTTACGAACACATCGCAACCGTATCCGCAGATGGTTCAGATTCCTATCAGTATATCGATGCGAATAAAGGTACGGCAGATGAAATACTCTGGTGGTACCAGGTCTACTCCGACACAAACGGTCAGTACAGCGACGAATCTATCGGACCGGTACAGGAACCCGGTGCAGAAGAGGAACCCGAACCAGATCCGACATTCGATATACTGTTGACTTCAGGCGGTGCTGCCAACGGTTGGAACT
>SKVC01000069.1 GCA_007129655.1 Thermoplasmata archaeon | reverse complement strand
GGTAAAACGATCTGTACACTGGCTCCCGTTATTGAGTACGCTTCTATCAACGATAAACGCGTATTATATCTTACCAGAACCAACAGTCAACAGAAACAGGTGATACACGAACTCAGGGATATCGGTGGTTTTTACGGTATCGGTATGCAGGGTCGGAACAATACCTGCCTTCTGGCACTCAACGATCCGAAGCTATCAAGGGGAACATCCGATGAATTATCTAAGTACTGCAGCGACAGGAAGAAGGAAGTGATCCAGCAGATAGGCCAAGGAAACGATAATTTTTCATGCCCGTACTACAGCGGCCTTATACAGCATAACGAGGAAGAACTATATCACTGGGCGAGAAAGGAAGTTCCCACTGTCGACGAGTTCCTTGCCGTTTGTGCTGAAAAGAGCATATGTGCCTACGAGCTATCCAAGATACTGGCACAGGATGCGATACTTGTAACCGCACCGTACGTTTATTTTTTCAATACATTCATACGCAGCCGCCTATTGGAGTGGATGGGGGTTGAGATGGGAGATCTTATAGTAGTCATCGACGAAGCCCACAATCTACCGGATTTTGCCAGGGAATTGGCCTCCGGAGAATTAAGAACGGTAACCCTTGAAAGAGCCATCTCCGAAAGCGAGGAATTCGGAGATCCCGAGCTGGAGGGAGATCTAACTATCAGTCAGCTAACACGATTACTTAAAGATATACTGCTGGATACCGTAGACGAATTCATAGTCGAAGAAGACGGTTTGATCCCTCCTAATCAGGTAAGTACCGAGCTACTACATACTCTGGGGATAAACACCAACCAGCTTAAAGCGATCATCAAAGACCTGAAGATTCAGGGAGAAGTGGTACAGCAGCGTAGAAGGGACGAGAAGAAGCTATCCCGCTCATACATTCACTCCTTAGCGGATTTTTTGTATTTTTGGATATCCATGGACCGTGGAGAGTATGTCAAACTGGTCAACGGCGGAGCTAACCCGGGACTAGAAGGATTCTGTTTGGATCCGGCCCGGGTTACTGAATCTCTGAATTACTGCCACACCTCGATACATCAATCCGGTACACTAGACCCCATCGACGAATACAGGGATTCCATCGGGTTGCCCTTCGATACGGAATTGAAGATATTCCCATCGCCCTTTCCAAAAGAGAACAAAGTAACCTTCTATGTGAGCGGTCTATCAACCCAGTACGAAGCCCTGAATCGGGACGATAAGATGGTTACTGATATCATAAAACAGCTTAAAGATATAATCTCGTCGGTAGAACGTAACATAATCGTGTTCTTTCCGAGTTATCGACTTATGGACGACATCGGCCTTCCTGCAGTTGAAAGATGTAAAGAGGTCTATGTGGAGGCACAGGGTATGAGTCAACCAGATCTTATGGGTATGGTGAATGAATTCAAAGAAAAAGGAGGAGTGCTTCTATCGGTGATAGGAGGAAGGATAAGCGAAGGTATGGATTTTCCGGGGGAAGAGCTCGAGGTTGCCATCGTCGTAGGCATCCCATATCCAAAGCCTACGGCAAGGCAGCGGGGCCTCCAGCACTACTACGATCTCAAGTTCGGCAAGGGATGGGATTATACTGTAAAAGCTCCGGCGGTGAGAAAACTACTACAAGCTACCGGTAGATTGGTAAGAAGCGAGGAAGATCTGGGAGCCGCTGTTATCTTGGACGAGCGAGCGGCACATTTCAGACAATATATCGAGGATCTAAAACTCACCGCAGATGTATCCCATTCGGTAAACAGTTTTTTTATTAAATAGGAAAGTCAGCTTTGACACACCTAGTGAAAAGACCAATACTTATTTAAAGATGGCTTTTATTCATTTTAACCATGCCTGAAGACGATTACGATTACGATGAATTGTTACAAAGAGCTAGGAAGGATCTTCCTGACGAGATAGCGGACCATGAGAGGTTCCAGATACCGGAGGTCGAATCATTCCAGGAGGGTAACACGACTATAGTCACTAACTTCGGTGATATCTCTAATATGATAGACCGGGAGCAGGATGAAATATTGAAATACCTTTTACGTGAACTCGGTACCGCCGGAGAGAAGGACGAGGGAAGAATACTTTTCAAGGGAAAGATCGGAAGCAAGAAGATCCAAGAGAAACTTGACGATTATATAGGTAAGTACGTGCTGTGTTCCGAATGTGACAGACCGGACACCAGACTTGTCAAAGAAGGAAGGATAACAATACTCAGGTGTGATGCCTGCGGAGCCCACCGTCCAATCAAAGGAAGGAAGAAGAAAGAGAAGAGGCCTTCGGTTGAAAAAATCGAAGAAGGAGGCATTTACGATTTGTTCATACAGGACATAGGAAGAGAGGGAGACGGTATGGCCAGGGTGGGCAGTTACACAATATATGTGACTGGTACCACTAAAGGAGATCGTGTGAAAGTTCGCATAGAGCACGTAAAAGGCACACTTGCATTTGGCAGCGTTGTCGGTAAGGGGTCAACTTGAAACAAAAGTACGTACCCGTCGTTGCAATAATCTGCATAATGGTAATAACTCAAATGCTCGCTTTATCAGTGGTAAATCTATATCCGCAGGAATACAAGGCCTTCGGAGAAGACACGGACAACCCTCTGAATCCCTTGATATACGTGGCATTCATCATCATATTTACCGGGATAATGTTGCTTGTGATGAAATACACAAAGGGCAACTTCATACAGTATGCACTTCTCGGTATCATAGGCTTGACCATGTTCTACGTTTTTTATCCCGTATTGTTCCACTTCACAGGTATCGACGGTGTGTCTTTGATCGTAGCCTTGGGTACTGCGATAATAGTACCTTATGTACTCTACAAATTCCCGGAATGGTATGTAGTCGACGGTGTAGGTATGATCATGGGCGCCGGGATCGCGGCGATATTAGGCTTCAGCCTGGGTATCCTGCCGGTTATCATCCTGTTATCCGTCCTTGCGGTTTACGATGCCATCTCGGTCTACAAGACAAAACATATGATATCTCTGGCCGATGGAATCGTGAAGTTGAAACTACCGGTTCTTCTGGTCATACCAAAAAAATTAGACTACACATTCTTCAAAGAGGAAGGATTGATCCAGAATATAGATGGTAAAAAGAAAAGAGAGGCCATGTTCATCGGTCTCGGTGATATAATCATCCCAGGTATACTCCCGGTTTCCGCAAGTATCTATCTACCGGCAATGATGATAGGCGGATTTTACGCACCCTTCGTGGTAGCCATAGGTGCAATTCTCGGTGCGGTATGCGGGCTCATAGTCCTTATGCGATTCGTATTGAAAGGTAATCCCCAGGCCGGGCTACCGTTACTGAATTCCGGTGTGATACTTGGCTATATCGTGACATATATGCTGGTTTATCAGAATACGTCCATGGGAATCACTATCCCGTGGTGAATCTCTCACAAAAATGATATATACCGCTCTATCGCTTATTTACATGGATGTCAAACAAAGAGAAGGTAGCCTCACGATACGACCGATGGACCCGTTTTTACGATGCGGTTGATAATTTTCC
>SKVC01000143.1 GCA_007129655.1 Thermoplasmata archaeon | reverse complement strand
TGGATCTTTTCGATGATCGCGGCGTGAGCTCTCCTTCGATATGAAATATATGTCTTAAAATTAGGAGGGCTTTTCCCGATGTTTCGGTCGGGACGAATTCCAAATGCTGATGGAATTGTGGCCGATTCCAGTAAGGAGATAGGAGAACGACAGTTTTTTTATCAGAAAATCCTTTTATCCTAAGGCTCTTTATGCGTGCAGAATGGACCTTATAGGAATACTGCTGAGCGCCGGAAGCGACCCTTTAACCTACTCGATCATATTCTTCGTTTATGTCGTACTAGCCGCGGTGATACTCCCCATCCCCGTTGAGCTGGGTCTTTTCAATCCCCACATAAGCCCGATACTGCTGATAGGTATACTAGCACTCGGTAAAGGCGTCGGCTCTTTCTTCGTGTTCAATATAGGTATGAAGGCGAGGGAGCGGATCAAAAACTTCTCCACAAGCAATGCATTCATCAAAAAGATAGTTGAATATTCCGAGTGGTTCGTTAAGAAGTGGGGGTACTATGGTCTGCTGATAGTTCTGAGCACACCGCTGATGATAGATTCTATAAGTCTGTATCTGTTCTCGTTGCTCAATCCGGAACAGGAAGGTGTGGGTATGGAGATGAATTACTTCATAATAGTCAACATAATAGCGGGCGCTATCAGAGGTATCATCACCTTAACAGTTTTCTGGTATATGGGTATCAAACTGGCCTAAAGACAGGTCAATGTGTTATCTGCGAATTATTTCGCTTCATCTTTAACACCTTCCGATCACCCAAAAATATTATATCCAACCCCTTTTTCGGCCGAAATCAGATAGCATGAAATGCCCGGACTGTAGCGATAAAAACGGAGTGATCAAGGCAGGGATCAGAAGTACTTCCAAAGGAAGGATCCAGAAATACTACTGCAAGAGCTGTAAAACCAACTTCTCGGATATCAAAAGGCCCAAGACCCAGTATCCCGAGCACGTTATTCTGTACGCCTTGGAACAGTACAACAGAGGATATCCGGTAAAGGAAACGAAAACACTGGTGGGAAAGCGATATCATCACTCACCGCCTATCAGCACCATATATTCCTGGATAGAGAGATACCAGGACAATCTGACCTTCCTAAAGCTCAGAAAGAACTACAACATCGATCCCTCCACCCTGACAACAACCCACAACTTCCAGCATCAGCAAGTGTTTCCCTTCACCTACCATCATCTAAAGCTGAACATACACTCCAAGCAGCGCCCGGAACTGAGAAGATACATCAACTGGATAGAGCGTTCACTACCAAGAAAGATGTTTCTCAAGGGTCCTAGGTGTTCTGCAACAGAGATAGAACACAAAACGGAACCGGTAGAAAAGAGCAATATATCTCCTGCTCTCACTCGCTTGGCCTTGAACTCACAACCAAATAACTCAAAAAGATCACCACACGAAGTTGTGGAACATTTCTTCCTGATAAACGATTCAACCACCGTAGCTACGGAACTACCGGTTTTCATAAATAATTCAGAAACTTCCCTGAACATCGACGAACCCATCACCGGACACATAGACATAGTCCAGATCAGATTCGATGATCTCTACATCCTCGACTATAAACCGAACCTCAATCGACCGGAAAAATGCGCTTCACAACTGCAACTCTACAAAGAAGCTCTGCATCGAAGAACGTCCGTACCAAAAGATAAGATCCACACGGCAGTGTTCAACGAATACGGTTATTACGAGTTCGAATAAGGAAAGTCTAAGTGCAATATAACCGAATGTCTTATATAGTAATTCGTTATTATTGCACCTATATGGGAAAAACACGCCCGACCTTGAACAGAACCGAAATCGAAATGTTGAAAATACTTCCGGGCAGGAAGTTAACGGTATCTGAAGCTTCCGAAGAACTATCAAGATCGCTGTCCTGGACCTCGGAAATGACGGATCATCTTGAAGCATTGGGTTTACTCACAAAGGAGAGGGTCGGAAATCATACATCAGTATCCATACCTAAAACCCCTTTAGGGGAATCATTGTCTGTTCTGATCGCAGAAGAACCGATGTTAAACTTGGAAACATTATTGGCAGACTCGGGCCTCCTTATACTGCCATTGCTTTTGAAACCTGGTTACTCAGCCAAAGATCTAGCTGCAAGAACATCATTATCCATAAGGACGGTTAAAGGACTCCTCCCCCGATGGAGACGGATGGGTGTCGTTTTACTGGAAAAGGGAATATATTACATCAATCTACGATTCAGAACACTCATAGATTTCCTACAGAGATACAACGAACATCGAAATATCAGTTTCCTGAAGAAAAAGTACCCTGAAGCGATAATAGTTTGGCAGTGGAGAGATGAATTCATGGTGTCCGTAGATTTCAATATAAAAGATCAAAAATTCTCACCGGCAGCCCTGAGTGCCCTGGATTCTGATCTGATCCATACAAAGGAGTATTTTTACTACGGGCCGAATATAATTACACAAGAGGAAACCCTTGTCCAGGCCCTTTACGTAGATCATAGAAATCCCAGGGTTAAAAGGTATGTGAGATCGATGCTAACACAGGCAGACATCAAAGAGATATTGAAATCCGCGGAAAAATATGATATGATAACAGAAGTAAGTGAGTTGATATGATCGAGATAAGAAAATTCAAACAAAATGAACTTATGGACGTTCTTGAAGAAATTTCCAAGCATCTTGAATCAGAAACAAAAGTCTATCTGATCGGAGGCTTAGGTATGGTTCTACATGGACTGAAAGCTTCCACAAAGGATGTGGATCTTGTTTTTGATACAAAGCCGGATCTCAAATACTTTATTTCCGCCTGTATAAGTGCTGGAATGGATGATATTGCTCAGAAAACAGTGGAATATATTCAACTGGGAACCCAAAAAATTTTTGAGTCTCAAAATGGTGTGAGATTGGACATATTCTACAGAAGAGTGTGCAATGGTTTAACGTTATCGAAAGATATGAAAAATCGTGCTCATAAATCTATTACTTTTCCGAATTTAACCGTGTATGCCATGTCAAATGAAGATATATTTTTGTTTAAATCCATTACACTTAGGGACGATGATTTGGCAGATATGGCCGCCCTGGCTACAACGGAGTTAGATTGGAATATTATCGAAATAGAAGCAAGAAAACAGCCGCGTTCTAAAGAATGGCTTCCAAGGTTGCGCGAGAGACTCATGGATCTTTACGATGATTACGATGTGACCTCTCCTTTGATATGAAACATTAACCTTAAAAACTAGAAAACAACGAGTATGCAATAGATGTTCAGTAAATTCAGAGAATATTTTCACTCGGAAAATGTTCTTCGTGATATCCGATAAAGGAAGCGAAACCACTAGTGGGAAAGCGATATCATCACTCACCATCTATCAGCACTATATGCTCCTGGATAGATAGGTAAACTCCACACCTCCGTACCAAAAGACAATATCCACACGGCAGTGTTCAACGAATACGGTTATTACGAATATGAATAAAACAAGATGTAAGGATTCTTGATTATTCGTTTTTCGATTCCCCACCGATTGAACACACTTGGAATTCCACTATAATATCCTAATCTTCGTTTAACGTCTTCCCGATCAAGGGAATCAATAGTAGTATGATCCCACCCATTATTGTGAGGTAGAGTCCTATACCAACGGAAAAAAAAGGTATATCCCTCAC
>SKVC01000033.1 GCA_007129655.1 Thermoplasmata archaeon | reverse complement strand
TATCCGTGAGCACTTACTATAAGAGTGTATCCACCATTAGCCGCACCGATGTTAAACCATGGGTTACCTTCGGGCATGGTATTTCTTAGTATGTTGCCGGTGGTTTTGTTTATCAGTGTTACCTCGGCCTGAGTGTTAACAGCCATTTCCTGGCCGTCTTCTTCAGTCCACAGATAACCGCTGACAAAAGGCTTATCAACTAATTCAAAGTCGATGATTGTGTCCTCGTCTATAAGTCTATTTTCAATATGAGGAGCATATCCTTCAGCTTCTACTTTGATATCAAATTCACCATTATAAGCCCATATCTCATAATATGCTCTGGTACCGTTGTCCATCATTTCAACGACGGTTGATATGTGATAGTCATCTCCGTCGGACAGAGTTATCATCGCATCGGCTACAGGTTCGTCGAAGGTGTCCGTAACGTTTCCGCTAACGGTGTACTCCAAAGTTCGTGTTTCTATATCGACATTATGGAAAACGTTTTGTTCGCCTTCCACCACGAATATTTCTGTAGATTCCGAGAAATATGCTTTCCTTCTATGAGTTTGAGCCGGTATATTCAGCTGATACCAATCGGCATCAATATCCGGGAATTGAAAGTAACCTCCTTCTTGTGTAAAGGTAGTTATGGTCTCTTCTTGAGAAAGCTGGTTAAGTTGTACTGTGAACCCTGCTGGTATTTTACTACCATCATCGGCATGTATTATGCCCTCTATACTTCCTTCTATGTGTCCTTCCGCTCGTACATTCCAGTGCAGCACCATTGTCCCGGATAGCACGATCAAGAGTGCTACCAGGCAGGTTACTGACTTGCCTGTTATTTTTGCTTTCATTTGTGGTTCCTCCATGGAACATAATATATCGTAGTCATCTATTGGATTTGCGCCTGCAATTAGGCCGCACCTATAAATATCTTTGCAGAAGCCTACGAATACCCGTTGGGGCAAAGTATAATATAATATTCGCCTTTATTGTCTATTGGGTAAATAAGATGAAGCACGAAAGGAAAAGCAAAATAAAGAAGAGAACGTGCGATGTTAAGGGATGCAGCGAAAAGAAAAAACAATCGATTCCCGCGGGTAAAGCAGCCAAAAAAGCCGGATTGGATATCGAAGCTGAAGGCAGCAATGCATATCTTTGTAAAAAACACTGGAAGATATATAAGAAGGAAACAAAAGACGACCGGGAAATGCGTCAATTAGGCTGGAATTGAACGCTTTATCGATGCAAAAATATTATACCTTAATATCCCTACAGTTCTAGATGAACCGGAAAAAGGTACTTTTTGAAACCTTACCCGTCCTTTTCTTATGTGTATTAGGTGGGGCGCTGTCCGGATTCATTTTAGGTGGAATGGTTAACGTACTTCAGTTAGTACCTGGGCTTATAGCGCTCATACCTGCAATAATCGATATGAGGGGGAATATAAGCTCCACGATGGGATCAAGGATGGGGTCTGCATATCACCATGGTTTAGTAGAAGAGGGGTTGACATCCAAGGTCACCATGGAAAATTTGAAAAGCTCTTGGGTATTGAGTCTTTTTGTCGGTGCAATATTACCTCTGATCTTTTGGATAACCAGCTTTTTCTTCCATTTTAACGTCGGATTAAAGAGTGTGATCTTACTAACAATAATATCCGCACTTACAGGGATAACATCGGGGTTTATTTTGTCGTTAGTTACATATTCAATAGTTATGGTCGCCATCAAATTTGAGATGGATCCAGATAATATCAGCGGGCCGCTTTTGACCACCGTCGGAGATGTTCTTACACTATCGGTACTCTTCTTTTTTGCTTATTTAATAGGAGGTGTACTGTTTTGATTTATTCCTGGAAAATAATATTCAAAGAGAGTGCGCCTCTTCTTGCCTTGATGGCTTTGATCGGGATTATGGGCGGACAGGTACTGCACAGGATAGAAGATTTTCTGTTCCTATTTCCCATATTCCTATTTTTACTTCCGGTGATGAACGGTCTTGGAGGAAACATAGGCGCCATTTTAGGGGCTAGGGCATCCTCGGGTCTTCATTTCGGATCCATATCTCCGAACATATTCGATAAAGAGATGGGAGAAAATGTATACCTAACATTGCTGATGGGCGCAGCGACATACTTGGGAGTCGCGTTGGGCATTGCAGCCTCTTCGACTGTTTTGGACTTGAAGGTTGCCATGATAAATCTCATCATAATTATAGCCGGTGCTGGAGCTATTATAACCGTTTCCACCGTTATTCTTACCGTACTCGTGTCTGTATGGTCTTACAAGAAGAGGATCGATCCCGATAATGTCGTTATCCCAGTCATTACTACACTTGCTGATTTTATCAGCATATTGGCGTTATATCTCATGGTCTGGGTGGTTATACTATGATAAAAAGAAAAAGAAAAAGAATCCTGGAAAAGGATAAGGACGAAGAGCACGAAGAGATAATCTACGAAGATCGATCGGTGAGAGAACTTCTTACAATTATGAAAGACTATTCGGAACTTATCACAGATCTGGCCTACGCTGCAATAGTATTTGAAAGCAAGGATCTTGCGGTTGAAGTTGGACATATAGAGGCTGAGATGGACAAGATGATGTATCTAATACGTCTAAAAAGTATGTTATCCGCAAGAACCGTTGAAGATGCGGAACAATTGAGCGGGTTGCTGCAAGTGGCTTCAGCGGCTGAAAAAATATCCGATGCGGCAGAGGACATGGTTAGTTTGCTAAATATGGACGTTGAAATAAGACCGTTATTACCAAATATACTTAGCGAAGCCGACGAAAAAATACACACTTTAAGGATCAAAAAATCATCGGATATGGCCGGGCATTCCATAGGGGAACTGAGAATAGAATCTCACACCGGTGTTCGCATAGTGGCCGTTAAAAGAAAAATGCGATGGATATACGGGCCCGAGGGGCACACCCGCCTCAAGAAAGGTGATCTATTGATAGTTAGAGGTGTCGATGAAGGATACAACGAGTTGAAAAGAGTTGCATATGGTAAATTAGCTTGGAAAGAGGTGATATCATGAAAGAAACCGAAGAAAGACTCCTAGAAATGAAGAACACTTCGGAATTGATGCTTGATCTGGCCTATTCCGCTTTGTTATACAACCATAGAGACATAGCAGAAGAAGTGATGGAACTAGAAGAGCGTATAAACGATCTGCATGATGAAATACAAAGGATATCTCTAAATAGATATAGAAAAACCGGTGATTTCGACAAGATCTTGATATTTATGACGGTGGCCGATTCAGTGGAAAGGATCGCAGATGCGGCCCTTGATATAGCGGATGTGGTTTTGAGAGACATAGAGGTACATCCTGTATTGAAGCAAAGTCTCGAGGACTCTGATACGATCCTGTTAAAGAAACAGGTGGAACCGAGGTCATTCCTGGACGGAAAAATCCTGGGAAAGGTTAAATTGGCCAGTGAAACAGGACAATGGGTGATCGCTATAAAGCGTGGAAACGCATGGATATACGGGCCAGATGAGATTACTGAGATAAGAGGTGGAGACATATTATTTACCCGCGGACCGGTTGATAGCGAGGACACGCTAGATGCATGGATTAGTCGAAAATGACCAACACATATATATAGCATCTGAACCTTGTTTTAACATACATAAATGTGTGTAAACCAACCTCAAGGTGAAAACTTATGGCCGAAGCAGGTGCATTG
>SKVC01000063.1 GCA_007129655.1 Thermoplasmata archaeon | reverse complement strand
ATTTTCGTTACCCATCTCATCGACTACTTTCAATGAACCATTGTGTTCCCCATCTTCTAAATTTTCTAAAAGATAGGAATCAAGTACACCGATGTTATACCAATCTCCGTGGTTAAACCTTATCTTATAGTGTATTATAGGGTAAGTCCCTTCCTCGGAAACCCACTCTAATATTATACTCCACGTATCAAAAATATCTTCGTTTTCGGGAGTAATTATGTTTACTATTGGGGGGTTTATAGCTTCTCTTACTGTAAAATGTGCCGTAAGAAACTTATCTCCGTCCATAGTGATAACTATATTATCATCTTTGGAAATAAGTCCTTCATCGTCCGTCCAGTGGCTAAATACCCACTCTAGTTCGGAGATCGTATCTATCCGCACTTCTTGACCATCAGTAAATATGTGTGTACCGGGAGCTGGGATGGTCGAACCCTGACCCATGACTTCTATTTGTAGCGAATATTCTCTCATCGATACAGCCATACCACTCAAAAATGGATAGCTTTTCTCGTTCACAATATTCCATGTAAAATTGGTGTCTCTGATGTTGAAATCATCCACTGCGATTATATCCCAATCAGCTTCTTCAAAAGTGGTTATAGTCATCATCTCCGATGTGGTTTTACCTACACCTCTACCAGTATCGGACCTACCAGTTGTTTCCTTGTCATAAAACGAATTCTCTATTATCCCTACAGAGTCACCACCTATCAATCCACCGCCGCAGCATAATCCGACTGTTTTTCCTGCTGCGTAAGAATTTTTCACCTCACCCCAATAGTTCCATCCTACAAGTCCTCCGACGGTACTTATGCCGGTGATATTCCCGTCTGCATAAGTATTGGAAAGCGTACCTTCGTTGTAACCTACAAGTGCACCCACATGATTACCTCCGGTTACATTGTGGTCTATTAAACCCAAATCCTTCACAGTTCCTGTCCAGTCTATGCATCCGAATAAGCCGATCTGGCCTTCTTCAAGGCGATTTATGTGTAATCCACTTATTACATGATTACGACCATCCAAACTGCCTTTAAAGTAATTCGCATTATTGTCGTATGGACCTGGCCCCAAGGGTTGGAACCCGGAACCGAAGTTCCAACTCATAGTATCACTAGCATCGATGTCGTTGGCTAACGCATAATGAGCGTTCAAATTTTCATTGATAGCCTGCAAGTCATTTATGTCATATATCATATAAGGATCTTCCAGCGTACCTTCACCGGAATAATGGTTACCGGATATTTTCGAATATGAATTAGAAGAGCCTTTTCCTAGAATAAAACCATTATCAAAAGACAACATACCCACTAACAACACAAATGTGATAACCAAAATCAATGTTCTTCTGAAGACCATTATATCACACTGTTATACCTTTTAATGCATAAATAGATTTCCCTATCCATAGTCGATGACCAGATTATATTGTAAAAAATCGTCTATTTCTTATACACTCAATCTTGTAATATTATATCTACGATCCGTTGGCCTGCTTTACCGTCGCCGTAGGGGCATCTTCCGCCTTTCCATTTATTCTCCTCAAACCTATCGATCGCTTGTAGAACATTGTCTGGATCGGTTCCCACAACTTCCGCATGCCCCGAATCGATCGCTTCCGGTCTCTCGGTGGAATCCCTAAGCACGAAAACCTTTCGGTTTATGTTCGGCGCAGTGGCCTCCTCCTGGATCCCTCCGCTATCGGTCAGTATGTATTTCGCTCGCTTCATAAGTACCAAGAATTCAAAGTATCCCTGGGGTTTTACGACGTGCATCCCTTTGATACTCTTCAAATCTTCGTAAAGACCGGTTTTCTTGAACATCTTCTCCGCTCTCGGATGGATGGGATATACCTTCTTTCTTGGTATCCCCTCGAATATTTCTACAAGTTGTTTCAGAACCTTTCTGTTATCTACATTCTCCGCGCGATGGGCCGTTATCAAAACGAAATCTCCCGGAGTATCGAAATCTAAGTCGGCTTTATCCTCCGCAAGTTCCATGTTCTGTATACAGGCATCGATGACTGTATTACCGGTTACATGTACGGCCCCCATGACTTTTTCTCCCCTCAGTATGTCTGCAGATTCCTCCGTGGGTGCAAATAACATATCTGCCAGATGATCGGTTACTCTACGGTTGTGTTCTTCCGGCATCCTTAGATCATAGCTGCGTAAACCCGCTTCTACATGTCCTACTTTAATTCCCAGCTTCGCCCCTGCAAGCGCACCGGCTAGAACCGTATTCGTGTCGCCCTGGACTAGAACTAGATCGACATCGTAATTTTTGAACGCTTCCTCCAACCGTATAAGTGCCTTTCCGGTTTGCTCTGCCTGGCTTCCGCTCCCTATCGATAGATGTACGTCTGGCTTCTGGAGTTCTAGCTCTTTAAAGAATATGTCCGAAACATAATGGTCATAATGCTGGCCTGTGTGTATCAGTTGAAAATCCGCATCTCTATCTTTAAGCGCTCTGACAACCGGTGACATCTTGATTATCTCGGGTCTAGTGCCCACAACTACAGCGATCTTCATGTGTTACGCCATCATCTCATGGATAAATAATTTATCGATACAATTTTCTCGAGAGATCAATTGTTATCATGAAAAATTGTCTGACGTTAAATACCTTATTGTCTGACAAATAGCAACAATATAGATGATCACCAATGATATTCTGACATCGTAAATCGGGAGCCAGTGCCATAAAACATTATCTGACATTGAATGACAATCCTTATATACCTCTTTACCTTCATTGTGAATAAAAATATGGATGGGATATCTCATGGAAAAATTAGTAAGTGAAGCTCTTAACAGACATGTAAGAGAAAAGGAACATGACACCAAGAAACCCCGTATAGACGAGGGCGAAGCACCGGAAGATGAAGAACTGCGGAAGCTTTTGGAAACCTTGGAGGTAAATATCAAGATATTCGGCTGTGGAGGCGGAGGAAGCAATACTGTAGACCGTCTGACACAAGAAGGTATCACCGGAGCCGAATTGATCGCATGCAATACCGATGCAAAGCATTTACTCCATACCCACGCACAAAAAAAGGTTCTTTTAGGTAAAAACAAGACCAGAGGACTAGGTGCCGGAGCACGGCCCGAGGTGGGCGAAGAATCTGCTATGGAATCCAAGGCAGAACTAGAAAGTATCATCGAAGGTTCGGACATAGTTTTCATCACCGCAGGTATGGGTGGAGGAACCGGAACCGGAACCGCCCCTGTGATAGCAAGCATGGCTAAGGACGAAGGTGCTCTAACGATGGGTATAGTTACTTTCCCCTTCCAAGGCGAAGGTAGAGAAAGGATGAATAACGCTAAAAGAGGACTGATGAGACTAGAAAGATTCTGTGATACCACCGTCGTGATACCTAACGATAAACTTCTAGAGTTGGTTCCGAATTTACCCCTGGATGCTGCGTTCAAAGTCGCAGACGAGGTACTGATGGAATCGATCAAGGGAATAACAGAGATAATAACCAAACCCGGTCTGGTCAATCTCGATTACAACGATGTAAGAACCATCATGGACGACGGCGGCCTGGCGATGATAGGCATCGGAGAATCCGACGATCCTAATCAACGAGTCGATGAAGCAGTCAACCAAGCACTAGGTTCACCGCTACTTGGTAATATAGATCTTAGTGAAGCCAAAGGCGCCTTGATCAAGGTTACCGGTGGAGAAGACATGACGGTAAAGGAAGCCGAACGTGCAGCCGAACTGGTCAACTCGAGAATTTCACCCGAAGCTAGGATCATCTGGGGATGCACCATAGAACACGACCTCAAGAACACTATCAAGATACTATTGGTGATCACGAACGTACATTCCGATAGTGAAAGTGCGGCTAACATGGTCTTAGGCGGAGATGACGGCAACGGCATACAGATGGTAAGCTGAAACATCGTCGAAAAAACCTTTACCCTCCTCTTATATCTGATATCGATGTTGGCAGAAGGAGCCGGAGTACCGCTGGTCTTGATATCCGTATCTTTACTATTAGTTCTTATATTGTCTATTTTTTATCCGGTTCTGATGGTCGTGTCGGTAATACAGCTTGTGATCCTATTCATAGCTATCATCTTCTTCAGAGATCCTGAGAGGCAAATATCATCCGGTATTGTTTCCCCGGCCGATGGTAAGATAATCAAATTGGATAAGGGTGCATTAACCGTTTACATGGGTATCCATAACGTTCACGTGAACAGAAGCCCGGTCTCCGGACAGATGATCTCAATAGAACACATACCGGGGCAACACAGACCTGCGAACGTAGAAGATTGCCAAAACAACGAAAGGCAGACATTCAAAATAGAAACCGACTACGGGATGGTAACTGTAACACAGATAGCAGGTATAATAGCTCGTAGAACGGTACCCTATGTAAAAAAGGGAGAGCATGTAAAAAAGGGACAGCGGATCGGTATGATACGATTTGGCTCTCGAGTGGAATTGAAATTTCCCCGTAAGGTATCATTTTCTGTAAGAAAGGGTGATTTAGTAAAGGCGGGAGAAACTACCTTGGGGGTATGGATATGAGGAAACCTAAGGGATTTACCATCCCTGATTACATCACCATATTAAATGGAATACTGGGTTTTTTAGCTATAACTTACATAATAGATGATAGATACTTCCTGTCCTCACTCATGATAATTCTATGCATCGGTTTGGACGGCTTTGACGGTTGGCTTGCAAGAAAGTTGGGCAAAGAACACCTTCTAGGGACCTATATTGATACCTTTGCGGATACCCTATCATTCTGCTTTGCCCCGGCACTCTTGGTTTACTCTCAATTTTATGACGTCGAGCTCGGTAGAGCATGGCAGTCATATCAAAACGGGGCAGCTACAATTATACCGATGATGCTGGTTTTCTTCGGCATATTACGGCTGGGACGATTTTCTCGGGAGACCCATAAAACATATTTCAACGGCCTGCCGACCCCTATGGTGGCCATCCTGGTGGTATTACTCTCGTCCCTATTTGGATCCATAGGTCTATTGAACCACCGACCCTTACCCGTATTGGCGATCACCTTTGTCCTCGGTAGTTTACTTTATTCAAATATTCCCTATCCTAAGTTAAGAGGCAATACATACATCGCCGGTGCATTTTTACTTATAATCTCTTTTGCAGGCATCATTCTGGCAAAAATTAGTTATCCTATGGGTCTATTACTGTTGATAATAGCATCTATAATATGTCTTACATATGTTATAATAGGACCTTTGATGGTGTTGAAAAATGACAAAAAAAATGGATCAAGTAGCCGATAGTTATTTCAACTGTAACGACAGCGAAAGAGCCGCCTTCGAACTGGGGATCAAGCTGGGAGCTCTATTTCATCAGTTCATAGGAACACCTGTGAGCAGCGAAAACCTTGATATCCTTGAAAGGGCTATAGAAAAGACCACGGAAAGACAGGCTTTTGTAACCAAGGCCGAAGTAAAGATACTTCCTAAAGGCCTGGAAAACAGAACTGAAAGTGCGTTTTTCGATTACACTACCCTTTCCGGTGATATGCTAGAAGTTAAAGTTTACGTTAATTTCAAAGGAGTCGAAGCAGTAGGCCGTATGGAATATATTTCTGAATTGGATTATCCTCTTATGTATCTAGAATCGATAGGCTGATTTCGATAGAATAATTATTTTAGGTAGAACACTATTATGGGTTCAGATAAGATGGTACAAAGTTTAAAAATCGGTATAAGTGGTTTGTTCGGTGTGGACAAGACCGAGTCCCTCAAAAAGATAATCGAAATGCTAAATGAAGAAGGAATCAGTGTAGGAGGATTGCTTACAGAGCCAATAATGGAGGACAACCGGATTGTGGGATATCAAGTGATGAATTGGCGGACAAAAGAAAAGGCGATATTAGCTCATTTACATCTAGATTCATCGGTTAATATAGATGGTTATAACGTTGATATTGAAAATCTCGAAGAAGTTGGCGTAAAGGCGATAGAAGATGCGGCACTCAGAGACGATGTGATACTGGTCGACGAAGCCGGTAAGATGCACGTACAAAGTGAAAGATTTAACGAAGTTGTAAAGGCTGTTTTTGAGGTAGATAAACCCCTCATACTTACGTTCCACAAAAAATCGAGAAACAAGCTCCTGCAGGACGTACGCAAGAGGGACGATGTACGGATATTCGAGTTAACTGAGATCAACAAGGGAATTTTACCGCATAAGGTGGTTGAATTAATAAAAGATGAGCTCAAAGGCGGTTATTCTTGAAACTCGTGAAGTTATCAGAAGGTGAAACAGAAGTATTTGTTCCCGAGCACAAAAAAGGCCCGGGACCGAGAGGTACCGATCTACCGGTTTTTTACAATCCTGCTATGGAGATGAACAGGGACATATCCATATCGTTCCTTAAGGCGTGGGATGTAAATGGAAAGAATTTACTCGATGGAATGGCCGCTTCTGGGATCCGAGGTATCAGGATGGCTAACGAACTCTATTCGGGCGAAGTTACTCTAACAGACGTATCTCACGAGTCGATTAAACTGATGAAAAAAAATGCAGCTATCAATGATGTGGATGTTGATATTTTCAACGAATCAATAGAATCTCATCTGCTCAACAATCGTTGTAAGTATGATTATGTGGATCTGGATCCATTCGGGACCCCGGTACCGTTTTTACCTACGGTTCTCCGTTATACAGCTAGAAACGGAGTAGTCGGTTTAAGTGCCACTGACACTTCGGTTTTGTGCGGTACTTATACCAAAAAATGTCTACGTCTTTATTCGGCTCGACCGGAGAATAACTGGTGCCGACACGAAAATGGCTTGCGAATTTTGATCGGACACGTTGTTCGTGAAGCAGCCAGATACGATCGAGCCGCAGTTCCTTTACTATCTTATTACGATGGACATCATTTTCGTGTTTACGTTAAACTAGAAGCCGGGGCAAAAAAAGCCGATGATGCACTTCAGAAGCTGGGCCGCTACGATTTCGGAGAGTACGACTGGGAAGAGGGCAAAAAAACAGGACCGCTGTGGACCGGTCAGTTATTCTCCAAGAAAATATTGGAGAGGATGACATCCGTTGGAACCATGGAAGAAGGATCTTTAGAGATGTGGAAAAAAGAATCTTCAATGCCCCCGTTTTTCTATGATAATTCCATCATATCTAAATATCTTAAATTACCTCCCCCTCCCCTTGATTATATCATCACAGAGCTTCGTGAAAGAAACAATAAATCTGTAAAAACACATTTCTCACCTACAGCTTTCAAAACAGACGCAGCTTCGTCGGTTGTTTTGGATATTTTTAAGAGTTATTCGAGCGCACCTTGAATTCTAATACAGGGCATTTACTACTGATACAGACGCCGCAAGAATCACATCTTTCACTGTCTATTGTTATACCCTCTTCAATCACTATGGCATCCTGGGGACATCTAGCTGCACAGATACCACATTCTACACAGTGATTTGCACGCAGATAAAGTTCCCCTAGTTCTTTATCGGATAGCTCTTTACCGATGGAATCTATAAGCTTTACCGTCCTTTCGTCGGATAGGATACCATCCTTATCGGGCAATTTTATATCTGTCTGTACTGTTTTTTCGAATACGACTCCCCTATCTTCGAGCATAGCTATCATCTCTCCCGGAGGCTGAAGCCACCTCCACATTCCGTACTCGATCCATTCATCAGACAGTCCGACCCTTTGGGAGTATTCCTTTAGTACATCCTCGAATCTCTGGTACTCCTCAAAGTTATCTCTAAGTATCTCTAATTCCGCCAAGTCGGATGCAGGACACAGCCAGCAACCGATCCTTTCGAAACCTCTTTCGTACCATGGATTGTATTCCGCTTCCCGGGAGAAGAGATACATCCATACATGGAGTGCGGTCCAATTTTGTATAGGCGACGTTCCTACCTGGCCCGGTATCCACGGATTATCCCAGGTATCTCCATGCTGCATCCGATTCTCGGATTCATACCGTCTCTGGCCGATGAAAGAAAGCACACCGTCTTTGTATTCTTCTTTGATCAATCCCGCGATGGGGCCGAGCTTACATGTTTTACAACACCAGCGGTAATCCCTTGCCGAAGGACCGAAGTATTCTACACTGTCCCAGTAACCTCCTTCGGTCGTTTTGGTCTTAAGATTCAGATCATATCTTTCTGCAGTCTTTCTTACGTTTTCGATGGTTTCAGGTAGCTCGATACCGGTATCTACGAAGAGCATGTCCGTATCTATCCCTGCTTCGATCACAAGTAATAGTGTAGCCAAAGAATCTTTACCTCCGCTGTATGATACTGCGGTTGGCAGTGATATCTCCTTTACTTTGTCTTCTATGAATTCGATGGCCTTATCTACCATTGAACCGATATTTTGATCGTTAGCTTTTAGTACGAGATCCCAGTCCTGTTCGCCGCTTTTCGGTCGATGATCCGCCGCCTTCCACCTTACCTTGACCCCTTTACCGTAGGCCGCCTCCAATAGCTCTTTACCATCTCTGTAAGAGGGGCCGGTAGCGATCACCCGGCCGTCCGGGTCTAAAATCAATACTTCATCTTCCGGTTCTATATCCTCATCTGCCTCCATTATGCCTACTGCCAAAGCACTGGCCCCGTTCTTTATAGGTTTCACCGCTCCTTTATCCATGAGCACATATCCTTTTTCCGGAGTGGGCAAGGCATCCCATCGTCTTAGAATAAACTGATAGGGGAATTTATCTGCAAATCGTCTTCTGAGATCGTATCTAAGGGTTCCCACTACTCTGCCGTCGACGATCACCTCATCCATTCGGTCGAGATTCGGGCAGCTATTTAGAAGAACTATCTTGTTTTCTGAAAAGATACGTTCGGAATATCCGTCTCCCCATTGGAGGTCGATGGTCTTCCTTATCAATTCTATATCGTACTCAAAAGCCGGCCTTACATCTCCCGGAGGAGTCACCTTTACTGGATCTGGTTCTTGGGAACAAATTCCACAAGTATCTCCATTCAATAAAGGAACATTGCAATTTGGACACCAATGTAACTCCAAACGTCCCAGATGAACTGCAGGCATATTAGAATGCACATGTATGATGGTTAAAATATTTGTGTATTTTTCGACGGAGACAGATAGTAAACTATATATAGAACCTCTATATAGCAAAAGATACTAAAAAAATTACAGGTGGTAGAAAAATGTTTGGAGGAAACCAACCAATATTACTGTTAAAAGAAGGCACGACACGCGAACGAGGCAGCGATGCTCAGAAAAAGAACATCGCAGCCGCAAAAGCCATCGCTGACGCGGTTAGAACTACCCTAGGACCAAAGGGCATGGACAAGATGCTCGTTGACAGCCTGGGCGACGTTGTGATCACCAACGATGGTGCAACTATACTTAGCGAAATTGACATCGAACACCCGGCTGCCAAGATGGTAGTCGAGGTAGCCGAGAGTCAGGACGATGAATGCGGTGACGGAACCACAACTGTTGTGGTACTATCCGGAGAATTCTTGAAACACGCCGAGGATCTCATCGAACAGAAAGTCCATCCCAGCATAATAGCCAAGGGATTCAGGATGGCCGCGATCAGGGCCGGTGAAATTCTTGAAGAATCTAAGATAGAGATCGACATAGACGATGTAGAACTTTTGAAGGATGTCGCAATGACCGCGATGACCGGTAAATCCATCGAAGGCAACAAGATAGAACTAGCCAATATGGTGGTAACAGCGGTAAAACAGGTCGCCGAAAAGGAAGACGGTAACTTCGTAGTCGATATAGATAACATCAAAGTCGAGAAGAAAGCTGGCGCTAGTGTGAATCGATCGGAACTCATCAACGGCTTGATACTTGATAAAGAACGACTCCATCCCAGCATGCCCAAGGAAGTAAAGGATGCTAAGATCGCATTGTTGGATTCCGCGATCGAGATCAAGAACACAGAGATGGACGCTGAAATAGAGATAACCAGTCCTGATCAACTGCAGCAATTCCTTGATGAAGAAGAAAAATCCATAAAAGACATGGTGGATTACGTCGTCAAGGCTGGAGCAAACGTACTCCTATGCCAGAAAGGCATCGATGATCTAGCACAGCACTACCTGGCTAAGAAAGGTATCTTTGCGATACGCCGTGTCAAGAAATCCGACATGAAGAAGCTGGCCAAAGCTACCGGAGCCAAGGTCGTTACCAATCTGAAGGATCTAACAAAGAAAGATCTGGGCAAAGCAGATTCGGTACACGAAAAGCTGATAGCCGACGATCACATGACTTTCATAGAAGGAGCAGACAAAGGTAAGTCCGTATCTCTGTTACTCAGAGGCGGTACATCCCATATAGTCGACGAGCTTGAGAGAGCTATACACGATGCACTCAAGGTAGTCGCTGTAGCCATCGAAGACGGCGCAATATTGCCCGGCGGCGGTGCTACGGAGATCGAGCTAAGGAATAAACTCGAGGACTATGCGGACACCGTTGAAGGTCGTGAACAGCTTGCTATAAGAGCATACGCATCGGCACTCTCCATAATACCCCGCACACTTGCGGAGAACGCAGGTATGGACGGTATCGACATACTCATGAAGCTGAACGCTGCCCACGAGAAAGACGGCAAGCACACCCACGGGATCGAGATCATCAGCGGAGAGATAATCGATATGATCGAGGGCAAGGTAATCGAGCCCTTCCGTGTAAAGAACCAGGCCATCCAGGCAGCTACCGAAGTCGCCAACATGATCCTCAGGATCGACGACGTAGTCGCATCCAAAGGCGGCGGTGGCGGCGAAGGCGGAATGCCACCGGGAGCCGGCGGAATGCCACCAGGAATGGGCGGCATGGGCGGCATGATGTAAGCTCGGCCATACCAACTATAACAGACTAAAAACCCCTTCCCTTATTTTTATAAAAAACAAAGCGGGTAAAATAAAAAGGTACACAAAATCAAATATTTTCTTCACCTTCAAACTTCATCACATTGTTCGGAAGTTATGAAGACTCCAAAGAATCAAAGATTCTTCTTGTTTTTTAAATTCTCATGAATATTCGAATTGTAAAAAGCGCCGAGGGGGAGACGAGTAAATCTATGATTTACGAGCTGGAGGAATGCTCTGCATTCCTGCTGGCGAGGGAAGCTCTGCTTCACGAGTTTTTAGAATGCGATAGCATTCTGAATGATACTAACGCCAATTTACGGGCAAATTCTTATTGTAATGTAAGTCGGGTGAGTCTATAGACGATCTATTATAAAGCGCAAGCTTTCTGATATGTTCATTAAAACACTTTTTAGTGGACAGCGAAAAGTTTTTTAGAACTTTTGGCATTGTCCATTATCTATTCGGTTCAATACACTTTTAACAGAGCGTAAATTGCAGATAAAGGATCACTCTCATCCATTGTGCTAGTACGTCTGAAAGCGAGTGGTAGATGATCACTCCCTATTCAAGGATACCGTTAACATCCTTTCAGCATACCTCTCGATAGCATATTATCTCCAACCCTGTTCTGTCAGCGACCTGTTAGCTGATATCCCCTTTGCATCACATCGAGTTCGAGAAGATTTAATGTTCTCAGTATGGTTTTATCGTATGATCCCCCGTACCGACATCAACTTCCAGCAGGATATTCGATTCCAGATGGATATATGATATGAGGTACCAGTAATCGGAATCTACCAATACCGTATAGGGTGAATACTGTGTCTTCTCTCCTTCGGAATCCCACGAATACTGGGGCAGAACGATTTCGTCTGTATCACCGTTTTCGTCGGTGGTTCCTTCCCATACCGCAGCGCCACCGAGATTGTCCCAGATCACGACATCGGCGCCTTCAACGGCTTCATCATGTTCTAAAACGCGTACCTGGAACCGCCAGTACTGCACTACCCATCCTTGACCACAATAACCAAATGTATTCTCCTCGATCAGTTGAGTTCCGTTGACTCCGCTGTTGGCGGGAGCTCCGTAGATCGAGTAAATACCCCAACCCTCCGCATGAGAGAAATTATTGTTCTTTATTATCGGCGAGGACCACTTCAGGTGTAGTGCATTGAGCGCCCCGTATTCTTCCATGGGATAGAACTTGTTGTCGTTGATTATTGTAGTATCATCTGCATATTCGATAATCATTCCATAAGAAGTACCTCTGATGGTATTGTTCGATATCTCGCTTTGAGAATCAATGGAGATTATACCACGTGTCGATGGCGGAGGAGGATATATCTTGATCTCGATTGCGGGTTGATCTATTATTTCATTCCACTCGATATTTATGTTGGAGGACTGTTCAATAGCGATATTTACACGATTGGAAGAGAGATTGTTATTATGTATCCATACGTTATCGGATTGGAGTAGATGTATCCCTGTATACATCCACTCCGGTGGTGTGTATGACCACGGACGGCAGTTACCATTGATTATGTTCTGATTTATCTCACCTGTGGAGTTATACATAATTATCCCACCGTCCCTGTTACTGGCGATGAGATTATCTTTTATCAGTACAGCCGAGTTGAGCACGTTTACACCCACACCGTCCCGATGGCCGTAGATCGTATTGTCTTTGATTACCGGTGTGTGAGTAAGATCTCCATAGTTGTCTATATGTATTCCGTCTTTCTCATTCCAAATGATCTTATTGCCCTCTATCGTTGGAGATGATTCAATACTGTATATCCCATAGATATTGCCGTCGTTTGGTATCAGGTAAGTGTAGTCCGCATAGATGATGTCACCAGTACTCAATGTCCAGTCGATCAAGTATATCTCACCCTGTTCATAGTCTAAAATATAATCAACTCCTTCCGTCAATTCATACAGCTCGTAACCGTTATCGAGATAGAGGGTGCATTCTGATATATACTCGTTATCTAAATAGAATGGCCATGTTTCGCCACCGCTGGCTGGTCCGTACACGAGTTCGTTTTCAACGGAATAGTAGGCCGTGCCTATGCGGTTGTTCCTGATGATCGACGAAGAAGAACCCTCCATGTAGATTCCGTGGTAATTGTTCGATAGGGTATTGTTGGCGATGGTGTTGTTTTTAGAAGATGAGAGATAGATACCGTAATTGTTGTTCAAAACGGTGTTGTTGACAATTTTGGTCCCGTCAGACATATCGAGGTAGAATCCATCTCTATTGTTGTCTTTTGCGAGATTGTTAATGATTGTATTGTTGCAAGATGAATATAGGTAGATGCCGTTGTAGCCATTGAAATAAGCTATGTTTTTCTTCAGAATGTTATTACTGGACCACTCGATATAGATTCCATCCCTATCGTTGTCTGATACATCGTTGTTAGAGATGGTATTGTAGTGAGATCTCTGAAGGTATATACCGTGTCTGTACTCCGAATTGGCGGTATTGTTGTAAATAGTGTTGTTGTTAGATGAGGCTAGGAGGTAGATACTGCGGTCTACAGTCATGGTTGCAATATTATTCTGGATAATATTGTTGGATGACCTCTGGATGACGATGCCAAAACCATTTTTTGAGAGGTCATTGTTCCCAATGACGTTGTAGCTAGAGTCGGTATCAAAGTAGATGCCGGCCCAATTATTCGAGTTGGCGATGTTGTTGGTGATGGTGTTGTCCGAGGACGCGCTTAGGTAAATACCTCGGAAGTCATTCGAGTTGGCGGTGTTGTTATGTATTTTATTGTTTGATGACAACATGAGCAAAATACCTTCGGAATTCGAATTTGCACTATTGTTCTCAAGAGTGTTGCTATTAGACTCCCGAAGATAAATACCATAATAACCGCGGTAGTTAGTTTTGACTGTGTTGTTGGTAATAGTGTTTCTTTCGGATTTCATAAGGTAAATTCCATACTCGTCGTTAGATGGCGCAGTGTTATTGTTGATAAGGTTGTCGTGTGCGAATCTTAAATATATGCCAATGTTGTTGGTCAACAAGATGTTGTTTGTTATGTTGTTGTAGCTAGATGACAAAATTTTTATTCCATTCATCTGGTTGTGTTGCACTGTCACATTCTCGATATGCGATGTAGCTCCATCGACGAAGACCCCATGTCCCGTAGCTATGTTCTCGTTGTGTTCATCCAACCGACCGATTATCGTTTCGGTTCCTCGAATATGTGCTTCCGTATTACCTGTAACGTACACGCTGTGGGTGTCGGCTTCGAGTACGTTTGTGTTGTCGAGTATGCAAGTGCTCCCGGGGAGGTTCTGTATGCCGGCGGGCTCTTCGAGATCGCTACGGTTCCCAAAGGTCTTCATAACGGAAGCACCGGTGAAGTGGACTGTGCCGTGGTTTAGGAATGGGTATGTATTACGGTTAGGTGCTGTAATTATCGTTGAAATATCATCACCTACTTCGCTCTCGATGATGAATGCTGCATCGGGTTCGATGACAATCGAAAATTGTTCAGCATATTCATTCTCCATCACAAGAGTTATCGACTCGTTGAGCTGTAGCGCTGCGCCCGATTCGATGGTTAGATTACTATCCTCGACAAAAATTATTCGTGGTCCATCACGATAACGTATACCCTCATCTGCGCTAACATTACTATAATCATGATAACCTGCCCCAGGACCACCTGGCCCCCACCTTTCTTCTTCATCATCCTCAGATGTAACTACAAAGCCGAAGCTAAATGTCTTAGTAGGGCTTTCCTCCGCCTCTCCATCCGAGCTATAGACAATGTACTCACCCGCTATATTCACCCTCACATAATTTATCCCTCTTCTAGTAGGATTCCATGTTATCGTAATAACTTCGTACGATTCGGCTTCAAATGACTCTATGTACCCACTCCCGATCTCGCTCTCATAACCGTCTCTCATCCATGAATATAGTTCAAGGTTAACATCACATACATACGCACCAAGCACTATTTCAAAGGCTTTCCTGAAACGATTCATCGCTGGTATATACTTCCCGTCTTCGAGCTTATCTACGGCATCTTCGTATATGTCCTCCGCTTCATGCACATCAGGATGTTCAGACCCGAAGCTACTTCTCGCCTGTTCTATCACTGTCCAAACTTTCAGTTCGACAGTCTCCGCCAGTGCGGTTATCACATCTTCTCTCGGTATCCCATGCCTACCCTGGCCGGCTGCGTGAAGATGTACAACCGCTTGACGTACCGATTTTATAGATTCCTCTCGTTGATGTTCCGACACCAGCAACAGAGCCTCCTCAAGACTCTCTATCGCTTTTTCCAGGAGTTTGTTTCTTGGATTATTTGAGTATAATTCAAGGAGAGCTTCGATGTCTTCGATTGAAGCGGTTATGTTCTCGGTGTAGGATTCATCCCCTACATTTGCTCCAGAATTTAATATTTTCACGGAGATATTATTATTCCGATCGAGATATACCACGGGACTATCTGCTCTGACACTTTCGACTTTCAGAAAAGTGTCGGTCAGCTTTCCACTCAAGGACGTCATATCTTCTTCACTGTGATATATCATAGTCGATTCGTTCGTTTCTTCTTCGTACGAAATGCTCGATACTCCGGTTACAGCTACTGAACTTAGCAGTATCAGTAGTGTAGCCAATATGCTCAATATTTTCTCATCTATTTTCATGTTTTTGTCCTCCTTTTATGTTTTTCTTTTTTCTGATTATATATATAAATAACGTAAATAATGATTGTTACGATTACAGGGAGTAATACATGTCCAAACTCAGGCACATTGATAAAATCGGGGTTACGTTTGTAATAAATCTCTGGGAGATCTCCATCCCTGTCATCATGCCATACTACATGTATTTTATCGTTATCAATGGCTATGTTAGGACTCAGTGATTCGCTATTGTCCGTGTATGTAAGTCTGGTGTCTGCTCCCCAGACTTCAGATACATAGTTCTTATAATATATTTCATTTCCCCCATCTCGTCCGTCAAACCACACCATATGTACTTCATCTCCATTTGTAACTATTCTTGGTCGAACTGCTCGAACGGGTGAAGTTGTAAGAACCTGTGATTCGCTCCATGTTCCTCCGTTGTCCGTAGACATACGGTGAAGGATCAAGTCTTCGCCAGATACGGTTCGATCCCAAACCACATGTATGGTCTCTCCAGATGTAGCTACGTCTGCCGGCCCTTCGTGATTAGGGCTGTCGGATATTATAACCTCTCCATCCCATGTCGCTCCCCTGTCAAGTGAGTGCCTGTAATAAATATCCCACTTTCCGGCACGTTCGTCCATCCAAACTACGTGTACTGAAGACCCCACAACAGCTATATTCGGTCCTGTTGATTCATAATCTGCCTCGGTAAGACGCATTTCTCCTTCCCATGTCAAGCCTCTATCATGACTGCGGTTGTAGTACAGTTCGAGGTTAGGAGGAAACGACTCATCCGCATGCCTGCTATCGACCCAGACAACATGCACGTCCATCCCGTCCTCGCTCACGGCGATCTTCGGGGCCTGCGAGTTATTCCCGTCGTCGCTGGAGATCATCCGTTCGGGGAGCCATGTGTCACCACCATCAACAGACCTCAGATACCTAATCTCCCGGGCCGAAGCGTTATTGTTCTCCCATACCACATGCACATCATCACCGCTAACAGCAATATCTGGTCTCATACAACCATAATCCAAAGGACCTATCATCACTGGCTCGTTCCAGTTTTCTCCCGCATCATTTGATTTAGTGTAAAATATTTGTCCTCCAAACCATGTACTCCTCCACACAATATGTACAACTTCACCTTCAACTGCAATTGCTGGTTCTCGATCGGAAGTAGAATTGTACGATATCCTCACATCCTCGCTCCAGCCGGGTGGACTTCTCGTCCTGTAATCGTATGCACTTGAACTGTAGTTAGTATCGGACAACATCGCACCGCCCAGCACTACCACGACCATAATCAGAAAGACGATAATGATGGAAACATACTTCGACCTACTTTCCCGCTTCCTCTTTCGTGCCCGCTGCACACCCATTTTCGGGAGCCTTACCATGTCCTGCCTCTCGTGACAGCCATATAACTTAGCCCGTTGATAAACATTTCTGAGCTATCTACGCCACCATCGTCACTGCGCACGTATATTATCTCTTCGAAACCGGCGATAGCCACGTGCACGGTCTCGCCGGTTACAGCCACCTTTGGGACGCCCACCATGATATCGAATACATGTTCTTCGACTTCCTCCCAGCCATCGGCGGCCCATCGTATCCTGACGGTAACAGGATACGGCATATACAGATCCCGATAGTACGGTCCCTTATAATATGCAACATACACGGTATCCCCTTCGACGGCCACCGATGGGAAGGACGAATCATCTATTACATAGGGTACATCCGCCCAACTCGCTCCTCCGTCTGAACTGTGCTGTACATTAAGTTTCACGATATAACGTTGACCTTCGTCCTCTCCGGTCAACCCATATGGTATCACGCCATCCCACGGTATCCACACATCCCATGCAACCGCCAGGTTGTCACCGTCGGCATCGATATCGATGTTCCGGATGAATCCTTCCTCCACCTCACTCCCGGGAACTACCGCTGGAGCACTCCATGTACTGCCCTGATCCGAAGACCTCATGAAGTTGATGTGCTGTGCATCCTCGTCCAGGTAAACCATATACAGGTTTCCGTTCCCTGCGACGATTACGGGCAAAGTGGACGTATTGTCGTCATGAGTCAGCTGGCGGTCGTAGTCGCCGGAGTCGTACTCGTGCAGGCTGGCCGCCTGTATGGGCCCGGGTTTTGAATCGACAACACGTATGCCGTCCTGACGATTGTACTTTACCGTCACATCCCGTATGTTCGGCACGGCGCCCTCGATGAAGATCCCATGGCCTTTTGCGATCTCATCGTTATCTTCCTGCCCATCCAGGTCACGCCCGATGACCGTATCGGCGCCCATTATCTGCACGGATGAATCCTCCGATGCGTACACGCTGTGGGTGTCGGCCTCCAGGATGTTGGTGTTGTCGAGTATGCACGTGCTTCCCGGGAGGTTCTGTATGCCTGCGGGTAGAGAGAGGTCGTCGGGGCCGTGTGTGTCCATAACCGCAGCACCGGTGAAGTGGACATTCCCATGGTTGATGAAGGGGTAAGTGTTTCTATATCCCTCGTCTGATGAAGTAATCGTTGCGGATTCAACAGGGCTTTCGATGATGAAAGTCCCATCGGGTTCGATTAGGATCGAAAACTCCCCGGGCTCTGTATTCATCATCACAAGAGTTATCGACTCGTTGAGCTGGAGGGCTGCACCCGATTGGATCTCCAGATCATCGTAAACCTCAATAACAAGAGGACCATCACGATACCTAATACCCTCTTCAACGGTTATAACACTAGTGTAATTGTAACCTGGACCCCATTTTTCAGGCTCATCCTCCGATGTAACCACAAATCCCGTGCTAAAGAGTTTAGTCGGACTTTCAACTTTTTCACCATCAGAACTATAGACCATGTATTCACCCGTTATGTTTGTTCTGACGTAATGTATTCCCCTCCGAGTAGGACTCCATGTTAGGGTGATAACTTCATACGATTCGGCCTCGAAAGACTCGATAAATCCATTCCCTATCTCGCTCTCGTAACCGTCTCTCATCCATGAGTATAGTTCAAGGTTTACATCGCAGATATATGCACCGAGTACGGTCTCAAAGGCTTTCCTGAAACGATTCATCGCCGGTATGTACTTCCCGTTGTCGAGCTTATCTACAGCATCCTCGTAGATGTCTTCTGCTTCCTGCACATCAGGATGTTCAGAGCCGAAGTTAGAGGTTGCTTCATTAATAACGGTGGTCACTTTAAACTGTACGATTTCAGCGAGCTCAATTATTATCTGTTCAGTAAGTATCCCCTGTCTTCCCTGGCCAGCGGCGTTTAAGTGAGTTACGGCCTGCCTTACGGATTTTATAGATTCTTCACGCTGATGTTCCGAAACCAGTAGCAGAGCTTCCTCAAGACGTTCGATTGCCTTTTCGAGCTGTCCCACACGAGGATGCCCGCTATACTGATCACGAAGTTCTTCGATGCTTTCAATCGCTGCGGTTATGTTCTCGGTATATGCAGCGTCACCTACATCCCCACCTAAATTATTTACAGTAAAATATATCATATTATCCTGATTCAGGTATATGACGGGTGAATCCGCCCGAATGGATGTTACTCCGATAAAAGTTCTCTCGGGTCCGTCGCTTTCTTCCTCCTCGGCGTTCAAACTATCCTGCGGATGTAAGAGCATATCAAAATCATCGTACATAAAGTTCCTATGAGGTTCTCTGTCGAATATCGGACGGTCGTATAACTCTCGAAGAGATGGTTCATCCCTCATCTCGGCTTCCATTTCCGTCAGTGGCATTTCAAGATCCAGCTCCGGACCGATGGTGGCTGTTTGAGGTATGTTGACTTCATCATCCTCAACCGGAAACGCCGGTACGGCGGCAGCACTGAATATCAGTGCAGATACGATCATAAAACAAAGCCCAATCACCATACTTCTATTTTTATCTTCCATCATGTTCTTCTCTCCTTTCTCTTCATAGTTTTCTCCCCTTTTGGTAAAGGTTGCTGTTAACCTTAACAGCATAGTTCTATTAATAACTTACGTCGAATAATTATATATATTGGGGGGCGAGGGGGTATAAATATAGGTAAAACATCAAGGCTACGGCAAGAGTTATTAACTTCCTCAGATGTTATTGTAATACCATGAGGACGAAGGTAATCTGCACGGTAGCCTTGACGGTTATTCTGGTTGTATCACTTTTCGTTCCTATTAATATGATTGCCGGAACACCTGAGGTCTCAGAAGGACCGCTGGAGAATTGGAGCGAGGACATCAGGTTGACATATCCTCCGACACATGGTTATAAAGCAAATATAGATGTTTACAGTTCTTCCCTTCATATCTCTTATGAAGGTTGGAGCGATGATACTACTGAAGTGTATCATATGTCATCGATAGACTCAGGAAATACATGGAGTACACCATTTCAAATCTCTGATAGTGGGGTTTTGGCTAGTTGGCCAGATGTCGGACTTGCAGGGAACAACGTATCTATCGTCTGGGGTGATTGGAAAACACCTGCATGGGAGATCTTCTACCGCCGCTCGGAAGACGGAGGCGTAACCTGGCTCACCGAGCAGATGATCTCCAGCGACGACGGACATAACTCCGAAGGGCCGAAAGTATTCGTGAACAGTTCTAACGTTCATATATCGTGGATGGACCTTAGAGATGGAGATGACGGGGAGATATATTATCGTAGAAGTTTAAATGGTGGTGAAACCTTTGATAACGGGCAGGGAGACGACAGCGATAGAAGAATAACATATGCACCGGCGGCGATCACTCAAACCAGGATGGCGGGCCATGAATCCAATATAGCTGTTACGTGGTGTGATAGAAGACACGGGAATTGGCAAATTTATTGGATGATCTCAAAAGACAACGGATATACATGGGAAGACGGTTTAGGAAATGAAGACTTCGGAAGAAGAATATCCGAAACTACATCGGATTCAGTGGTATCTGCTATGGCTGTTTACAACTCCAACATCCACATTGTTTGGGTGGAACAAGTGTGGCCAGGGTCGGAGCCGGACTACTACCTCTACTACCGCCGCTCGACGGACAACGGCGTGACGTGGAATCCGGCGCAGCAACTTTCCGGTCCAAGTCCGATCATCTCAAATCCCGATATTTCCGTTCAAGGTGACGAAGTCAATATAGTTTGGGCTGATCGAATAGATGACGGAGAGAATGCGGAAATATATTTCAAAGAGTCATTAGACGGTGGAATCTCCTGGAATGACGATTTGAGGCTTACTAACGCTACAAACGACTCCTGGCGACCCAGTATAGCTCTGGTCAATAACATGAAGCATGTCGTATGGCACGATCTACGCGACGGGAACTCCGAAATATACTACAAGCGAAGCCCTGACTTCGGCGAGCCGATACCGGAGTTCGGTAACATCGTAGTTCCGGTGGTTGCGACGATGTTGATGGTGACGGTGGCGACGAGGGTACGGCGTAAAAAAGAAAGATAAATATTCGAGGTTTTACTCATTTTTTCCCTGAAGAAAGAGCGGCGATGTATACCGTTTCTCCAACCACTTCGATGTCGGAGACGGAATAAGCCATCTCGAGGTTTTTCGTGTTAACTTCTTCGCTGCCTTCGGGCCCCCACTTCAACTCGGTATATGTCCCAACGAGAGGCGGCTCTTCAGCCGTCAGTCCCACCGACTGCTCCTCGGTAGTCGATGCAGACTTCACCGCGATCACGTAGATATATCCGTTTTCGATATCAACCGCAGGGTATGAACGACCGGTGTACTCGTACTCGTTCACATCCACTTCCCACGACGCACCCCCGTTCGTACTGTATATCAACTGGTAATAACTTGACGCCGCCCACATCACGAGCACCTTGTCGCCGTCGGAGGCGATTTCGATACGTTCCACCTTGTCCGTCGGCTTCAAAAGTGAGATCGGCTCGTTCCAAGTCATCCCCCGGTCATCCGAAATCTTCATGCTGATGTCGTTCGATTCGTTCTTCTATAGACCGCGTATGGCATTATTTCCAAGCCTGTTTTTGATGGGAAAGTTAAAATTAGGAGAAAACGTTGTTAAATTATATGAAAGGTAAAAATGATAAGCTCGCGGAAATCACAAACATCCTCAAGGAACATGAAAATGAATTGAGGAGAAAATACGGAATCGAGAAGATCGGAATCTTCGGTTCATATGTGCGGAGCGAGGCTGGTGAGGGGAGCGACCTTGATATACTGGTTGAATTTTCAGAGGATGCGGATTTGGGTTTGTTGAAATTTGTGGAGATCGAGAACCACCTCAGCGATCTTCTCGGGGTGAAGGTTGACCTTGTGGAGGAATCCGCACTGAAGCCGCGGATAGGGAAACAGATCATGAAAGAGGTCGTCTACGCATGAGGGAAGTCGGTGATTACATTCAGGATGTGATCGATGCTGCGAACAAGGGTATGAAATTTGTTGAGGGTATGGACTATGACACTTTTTGTAAAGATGATAAAACCATATATGCCACGATCAGGTCGATAGAGATAATTGGTGAAGCAGTCAGGAATATTCCGGATGAAGTAAGAGAGAAATATCCGGAAATCCCCTGGAGGGATATAGTAGGGATGAGAAACAAACTGATCCATGCTTATTTCGGAGCGGACACCAAAAGGGTTTGGAACACCGTTACGAAGGAGATCCCGCCTTTGAAATCAGCATTCGAGAAAATGCTGGATGATCTGTGAAAAATGTGATAAGACTTGATATTTTGGATCACTATCGGTGACGGTGGCGACGAGTGTGCGGAGGCGGAAGTGGGGTTGAAGGATGTTTGTTAAGGTGCGGTGAATGACATTCTAATGGCAATTTACGGGCAAATAATCGCAAGAAATCGATGAAGATTTTGTGATGTTTTTTTTCTTATTTTTACAATATACTTTCGACCAACGCCAGCACGTCTTCTCTCACTTCTTCCAGCCTTCTGCCGGCATCTACGATCTCCCAGCCGTGCTCCCGTGCCAATTTGAGATAATTCTCCCTCACTTTTTCCAGAAAATTCATACGCTCGTACTTGCTGGTATCGTCCCTGCCGGAGATCCGTTTTAATGCTTCCTCTACCGGTAGGTCGAATAGGATCGTGATATCCGCTTCCAGAACGAAGGGCATCTGTATCTCCACCAGATAGTCCATTTCCATCATCCCATGGGCCGCTTGATAAGCCGCTGTGGAGCCCCAGTATCTATCGCAGAGTACATTATACCCTTTCGTCATCTCTTTTTTTATAAACTCTGTATGCCCCGCTCTGTCAGCCAGGTACAAAAACAATTCCAGGTACGGGGTTGTATCTTCGTATGCCGCCTTATCGGCCAGCCGCCCCACATCCGAGTCCGTCGGCTCGCTGGTGATTAAAAGCTGTCCGATGGACATGTCCAGTTCCCTGGCTATGGTAGATTTACCCGAGCCGTCGATACCCTCGAAAACTACGAACTTTGACATGTTGTGTTCAATGAATAGTTCGGTTTAATATTTTGTGTATATCTTATATCGGGAAGCATTAGCTTTAAGTAGGGGTAGTATATAATGGGCACAACATGACTGATAACAAACCACTCTCCGTGCTTAACAAGAACATAGGCAATCACATCATAGTCGAGCTCCGGTATGGTAAGGAATACCGCGGTGTGCTCGAAGGCTATGACCCTCATCTAAATCTAGTGATGAAGGATGTGAAAGAGTTCATAGACGGAGAAGAAACTCGTACGCTAAAAAAAGCTCTAGTACGCGGCGATAACGTCGTATATGTTTCTCCATAGAGGCGATGAAATATGAGTAAAGGTACACCATCAAAGGGAAAGCGTTCCAAAGGCAAGACACACATCGTATGCCGGAGATGTGGAAAGAAATCCTTTCACGTCCGGAAGAAGGTTTGCGCTGCTTGTGGCTTCGGTAAAACCGCTAGACTCAAGAGCTTTGCTTGGGCAAAACAACACTGAAGCGATCTATACCGAGTTCCAAAAATAATATAACCTACACAGTTATACACTACCTGATATGAGTAGAATCCCACTGTATCTTAAAGAGAGGATAGAAGAGGTCAATAAAAGGGCTCTGCTTGATAGTTTTGAATCTCAAAAATTACCTAGATGGGAGAAAACGGCGATCACCTGGTTTGCATTGATGATCTTCTGGATGGTAGTGAGCGCTTCTTTTCACTGGCAGAATATCCTGATCGGTTCAATCGTTACTTTCATAGTTTCACTGTTGATGTACGATATGTTCACCGGAGATATACAGAGCTCCGGTAATGTAGTGATCAAAACACTACGGATACTTCTACTTTACATACCACAATACATCTTCATCATGGCCTTCAGGCTGCTGGAAAGCAATCTCAAAGTGATGAAACACGCTATATTTTTAGACATCAATCCCGGGATAGTGAAGATAGATTCGGACCTTCACTCTCAAACCGGTCTGACCATATTGGCCAACTCGATAACATTAACTCCCGGAACGATGACCATAGACACTGTTCGTAAACTGGATGAATCAAAGCTTTACGTACATTGGATAGATGTAGAAACCATGGATAGAGATAAAGCAGGATCGATGATCAAAGGAGACATAGAAGAATGGTTAAAGAATATCTTCTGGTGAGCCCGTTCACAATTGCGCTGTTCGTAGTGCTTTTTACATCGATCATTTTGGTCTATAGATTGATGGTAGGTCCCACAACTCCTGATAGGATCGTCGGATTTAATACAATAAGCACCAAGATCACCATAGTTATTGCATTACTAGCATTTCTTAAAGGAGAATACCTGCTGATAGACCTAGCCATAGTACTTCTAATGATGAATACTGTTGGCTCACTGATCCTCGCAAAACATTTTGAAAGAGGTGAAAAAGCTACATGATAGAATATGTGTTTTTATTACTGGGTGTGATACTGATGATCACAGGTAGTATAGGAGTCCTTCGATTTCCTGATGTTTATACCCGACTTCATGCATCTACCAAGTGCGATACCGGGGGTGCCATGAGCATACTGATAGCTCTAACTATCGTGGCGGAGGCACCCATGTTGATAAAGGTCAAATTCTTGATACTGGCATTTTTGATAGCCATGATAAACCCTATGATAGCCCATGCTATAGCAAGAGGTGCACACAAATCAGGGGTAGAACCAGAAGGGATAATAGATATCTATGCACGAGATGGTTTTTGAAATAGTACTGATATTGATGGTGATCCTAGCCATCATCGCAGTGGAAGAAAAGAACCTGATAGGTTCTGTGATAGAACTATCTCTATTGACACTGGTATTCGGAACCGCACTTTTCATGCTAAAAGCCCCTGATGTAGCGTTATCTGCCCTTGTCGTCGGTGGTATAATCATCGGTTTGTTCCTTTATACGATAGAGGAGGTGAGGGATGACCGCGGATAATCTGAAAAGGCTGGTGGCATTATTACTAGTGCTATCTCTCGCTTACGTACTACTTCCCATGGAGTATTCTCGTTCTGACGACATGGTCAGCTACGAACATTACGTAGAAAATTGGGAAGAAGTAGGAGTATCAAACCTTGTCATGGGTGTTCTGGCCGATTGGAGACTCTACGACAGTGTTATCGAAGCGATGATATTCTTTACCGGTGTTTTGGGCTCATATCTACTCTTGGAGGATGAGAGCAAATGATGATGAGCAACATCGTCAGGACCACCACCAAGATGGTTAGCCCCTTTCTAGTAACTTATTCAATTTACATAATGCTCTACGGACACCTAACTCCCGGTGGAGGCTTCCAGGCTGGAGTTATTCTCGCAGTGAGCATCATCTTACTCATGACAGCCCATGGCTCAAAAAATCTGGAAGAGAAGGTAAACGAGACCTGGTTCAAAATGATCGAAAACATTATGGCCATAAGCATACTTATCATGGTATCCATCGGACTTGTTTTCGGAGCCATGTTCTACAATTTTTTACACAGGGGAACCTTCGGCCTTCCAATAAGCGGAGGTATGATCCCCTTATTCAACATCTTTGTCGGTCTTAAGGTCGGAGCCGGTTTCATGGTTATTTACTACGCATTATTGAGGTGGTTTTGAAATGCTGAACGCTACCAATGTAGGGATACTGATAATGCTCATAGGCATGTACGGCCTTATGGTGAAGAAGAATCTCATCAAACAGCTTATTTCAGTCAACATACTTTCCGTCGGTCTTGTCCTATTCTTCGTTGGTATCGGTTATGTAGAAGGAGGCGGATACCCGATATATCCTGTAGAAACCGCGGTTGACCCTCTACCGGCGGCACTTATGATAACCACTTTAGTAGTAGATGTAGCGATCACTTCTCTTGGTTTGGCCATGATCATCAAGATGAAACGAGAGAAGCAGCTGGAGGCAATGGTTGAATGTTAGTTATGATGGTTGTACTGGCACTATTCTTCGCTATGGTTTTATTGTTAACAAGCCTCATAAACGATCACAAACATTTGACCAACATACTCTTCATGGCAGGTATACTTTCTCCGGCTCTTATATTCATCTTTCACAGTACACCCGTAGATATAGATATGGTCGTAGGGGGATGGCAGCCTATCTCCGGCATAGCTATCGGATTGGACAACTATAGCAGATATTTCTTAGTAGCAGAGCTCATAGTTTTCGGAATAGTCGGTTTCTATTCTCTCTTTTATTACCAAGATGAACCTAGAAAAAACAAATTCTTTGGTTTGATACTGATCATGCATGCCGGTATGATGGGAGTTTTCCTGAGCAAAGACCTTTTCAATATATTCGTTCTGATGGAGCTCGCTTCCGCATCGGCCTTTGCTTTAGTTGCTTTTTCCGGCGGTGAAAGGGCCCAGAAAGCAGCTTTCAGATACTTGATATTCTCGATAATAGCTTCTTATCTATTTCTACTATCAATAGGTATAATCTACGCGAACACCGGCTCTCTGAATTTTGAATTGATACGGGAAAACATCACCCGCTCTCGTGAGATCGACATAGCTATCGCCCTGGCCTTCACCGCGATGATATTGAAAACAGGTATATTCCCTCTACATTTCTGGTTACCGGACGTATATTCGGAATCAGATACTCCCATATGCGCCCTTCTCGCCGGTATGACGAGGAGGGCACCGATATATGCCATGCTATTATTCACCATCTATTTACCCATGAATCATCTATCCCAATTACTGATGATAGTCGCCTTTGCAAGCATATTTTTCGGTTTTATCATGGCCATGTTCCAAAACGACGTATGGCGTCTACTTGCCTATGCTTCTATCGGACTCATGGGAATAGTACTGGTTGGGATAGCGACGGAGAATTTCATGGGAGTGACATACTACGTTTTCGCACACGCTATAGTTACCGTTGGTTTATTTTTGACCACCGGAACCATCTCCGACCAACAGAAAACCAGGAACATAAGAGATCTAACTTATCGACATCATATGCTGATATTCATATCTGTGATCATGCTTTCTTTTGCCTTGGGTAGTATGTCTCCGTCTTTGAACGCTTATGCTAAAAACGAGCTTCTAATAGGCCTGAGTAGAATGGAAGCATTCCTCTTTCAATCCGCCTTCGTTTTAGCCCTATTGATAATGTTTAAGATGAACTATTTGTTATGGCATGGTGGATACGATAAACAACTTGATACACGGGTTACTCCTCGTTCATTCATATCCGCTATACCTGCAGCCCTTTCCATAGCATTGGGTATCTATCTTTATCCCACTTTAGTTTTAGTCGATATATTACTTCTGGGAGCCGCTGGAGCATTGTTCTTTTTGTTCTTATCGATGAATATGCTGGAATATACCGGGATCGAAAAACTCGGAGAACGCTTTAAAGACCTTCCAACTACCAATAACTTTTATTTCATGGTGTATTTTGGATTCTTAGTTGTTTTTTTACTTTATACTTTTTAAGTATACTTCTCTAACTTCTTTGATCTTTGTTATTGCAGATTCCAGAGATTCAATATCACCTTCCATCTTGCTAACATCGATAATGGTTACTATAGCGGCAACGCCGGTGCCTTTGATCTCTTCTCCCTCGCTGAATGCAATGTTCACTCTGTGCTTTCCTAAGATACCGTTTATCTTTGAAAGAACTCCCGGTTTATCTTCTGCCGTTATCTCCAGTTCGTAAAGATCCTTTCCCGGGAGTGCCACTCTCTCTATATTCGCCTCCTTTATATCCGGATTTATCTCTACCAGGAAGTATGATCCTTCAACAAGGCCTATGTCATAGGCGAAGTCATCGGGTATCTCAAGGATACCGGTTTCCTTTATCTTTACCAGTTCGTATCGTCTCATGGAACAGCCCCTTTTTATTCTCTATGCGAGGGGTGGTATATAATGTTTATATCTACCAGAAACTTTTTACCTGATTCTTTTTATATAGTTGAACCGGAGATAGTCTCATGGAATACATATATCTAGATAATGCAGCGACCACCAAGGTCGACCCACGTGTGAAAAAAGTCGTCGAAGATTTTCTTTCGGAATGCTATGGAAATCCGTCGAGTCTTCACAAGATGGGACGTGACAGTGCACATGCGGTAGATGAGGCCAGAGTTAAGATCGCCGCTTTAATTGGAGCCAAAGAAGACGAGATAATATTCACTTCCGGAGGCACGGAATCGGATAATCTGGCCATCAAGGGTATTTTAGAAAAGAATGAAGGCAAACATATTATAACAACAACGATAGAACATCCGGCAATATATAATACCTGCAAATATCTAGAAAAACATGGGTACGAAGTCACCTATCTACCGGTGGACGAATTCGGCATGGTGGATCCAACTGATTTTGAGAACGAAATAAAAGAAGACACAGTTCTCGCTTCTGTCATATATGCTAGCAACGAGATCGGAACGATAGAGCCGGTGAAAGAGCTCGCTGCCATAGCTCACGATCATGATGTTTTATTCCATACCGATGCGGTACAGGCGGTCGGCAAGATGGACATAGACGTACATAAAATCGGTATCGATATGCTTTCACTCTCCGGCCACAAAATCCATGCCCCTAAAGGAGTGGGCGCGCTCTACGTTTCTAATGACGTAAAACTAGCGCCGATATTACACGGAGGAGGACATGAAAGAGGTATCCGCTCCGGTACGGAGAACGTACCGGGTATAATCGGCTTAGGTAAAGCATGTGAACTCCTACGAACGGAGATGGCCGGCGATATATCCCATATGAAGGGATTGAGAGATAGGTTGATATCCAATATAACTGAAAACATCGACAAAGTAAAACTCAACGGCCATCCGACCAAGAGATTGCCGAACAATGCTAATTTTTCCTTCGATGCCGTGGAAGGCGAATCCTTTGTTTTACATCTGGATGGAAAAGGAATAGCCGCATCAACCGGTTCGGCTTGCTCTTCTACAGAGCTTAAACCGTCCAGGACGCTGATGGCTACCGGTTGCGGTGAAGTTGAAGCCCATAGCTCGGTCCGATTAACCCTGTGTAAGTTCAATACCGTTGAAGAGATAGATAAAACCCTTGAAATTATCCCTGAGATCGTTAATAATCTCAGGATGATGTCTCCTCTATGGGAGGAGTAGTCGGCACATGTTCGAGCTCAAACATCGGGATGGGATGTCTCGAATAGGAGAGTTCACCACACCACACGGTATCGTAGAAACTCCTAACATAATGCCTGTTATCAATCCCAATGTAAAATTCATTTCTCCAAGAGAATTGAAGAAAAAATTCGGCTCACAGATATTGATCACCAATTCATATATCATCTTCAAGAGCCCCGATTTAAAAGAGCGTGCTCTTCAAGACGGATTACACGAGCTACTTGATTTTCCCGGAACGATAATGACGGACTCCGGTACATTCCAGGCCCACGTTTACGGAGATATAGATATAGAACCGGAAACCATCATCGACTTTCAGATGAGCATCGGTTCCGATATCTGCACAATACTGGATATGTTCACAGAACCCACTGATGGCAGGGAATTAGTTGAAAGAAAAGTAGGTACCACTGTTGAACGTGCCCGACAAGCATTGAGTAAATACTCTGAAACCGATAGTCACATAGCCCTTCCGATCCAGGGCGGCGTATTCCCGGATATCAGAGAGGATTGTGCCGCTCGACTCTCTAAATTAAACGGAACCTTTTACCCCATCGGCGGCGTTGTACCTTTACTGGAGAACTACCGTTACAAAGACTTGATCGAGATCATCTTAGCATCCAAACGCGGTCTCGGTCCGGCAGGCCCAGTACACCTCTTCGGTGCCGGACATCCCATGGTGTATCCTATCGCGGTACTACTGGGCTGCGATCTGTTCGACTCTAGCTCCTATGCTAAGTACGCCCGTCGTGGCGATATGATGTACCCCGAGGGCACACGTAACATCGCAAATATCGAACATCTGGGATGCCTATGTCCCGTCTGCCAGTCTCATACAGCCAAAGAGCTCCGTGAAAGTGAAGAAAGGGTTCGTAAGATCGCGGAACACAATCTCTGGATAAGCTATAACGAAATAGACAGGATCAAACAGGCTATAATGGAAGAATCTCTATGGGAGATGGTGGAGGTCCGAGCAAGGGTTCATCCTCAAATACATGAATCACTGCGAGCACTATCTAAGGGCTGGAACATACTTGAGAGATACGAACCACGTAGCCGCAGAGGAGCGCTTTATTACACCGGTACAAGTACACTGCACAGACCTACGGTGGAAAGGATACAACGATGGATACATGAATCCTACAAGCCTCCGGTTGATGGCCCTACACTTTTATTCGATATCAAACCTGACAAAAAACCGTATCACCGTTATCTTACCAGAGAATTGAGTATGCTGCTTCCGGACTATCCGGTAAACCTGCTGGTTTCCACACCCTTCGGACCAGTTCCCTTGGAGATGGATGAAGTTTACCCCATCGCCCAATCGTTATTTCCGCATTTTACCTATGATGGATCACAACATTGTTCGCATCGGGAGGAGATCATCACTTGGGATGGTGAGGAAACACTGGAATCGTTGAGCAAGGGCACCGGTATGAAACTCCACGAGATGAAGGTCCGAACAATTTCGGATTACCAATTCTTTTCCGGAGCAGGGCAGATATTTTCAGATGGAGTCCTGGAATTCAAAACCAACCGTATGGGAAGTATCAAAAACGTGCTTTTAGATGGAAAACACATACTCTCTATGCGTCATTATGACGGCTTGTTCACACTAAAACCTGAAGGGGCCTTGATATCACATAGACTAACGGAACATCCCGTATTACGGATATGCGTAACAGATGACAGTGCAACCTATAATCGAGAAGGAAAGAACGTATTCGCCGGTTTTATAAACCAGGCATGGGAGGATATACGTCCGGGAGATGAAGCTCTGGTTGTAGATAAAGACGATAACCTGGTGGCTACAGCAAGAAGCACCATGAACTCAATGGAGATGTTACACTTTAAAAAAGGCCTCGCAGCAAGAACCAGAGATGGATTTTCGATCTAGTTATCTTCGTCCCCGACTATCTCGATCTGTGACGGATCGATCCTACTGCTTTTCTTTTCTTCCTTTTTAGGGTCGTAATCTGAGGATCTCTTTACTGGACTCCAGAATGATGCCCCGCATTTTTTACATTCTTTATCGTGTTTATCCACCGGAGCACGGCATGTGGGACATTCGAAATCTCTCTCGGTAACCACAAATACTTCTTCACACTCAGAACAGCTCTCATCGTGTGTAGAGACACCGGTACCGCACACAGGACAAGAATATACCTCATCCTCGAATTCTGCACCACATTCTAAACAAACCGGTGTTTCAGCATCCACGTGTGCACCGCAGCGAGGGCATTCGAAATCAGGCTGTCTTTCACTTTCCCTAACCTTAAGATGTTTACGCTTTTTACCGGAACCCTCGTATCGATACAGCAGATAAAATATGATTATCAATAATCCTATTATCATCACCAGAAAAGGTACCACGGTAGTGCTACTAAGCTCGAAGGGCACAAGAAACATCTATAGGATTGATTTTGTGGAAAGTATTTAAACATTATCGTCATCTATCTTCCGCCAACCTCATATATCACCACATATTATGGGCATTAAATGAGAATAGCAGTTGTTCTTGAGGATAGATGTAGTTACGACCGATGCAACTACGAATGCATAAAGTACTGCCCCAAGGTAAGAACCGGCGACGAAACCATAGTAAAAACCGACAAAGGAGTACGTATCTCCGAACCTCTCTGTGCAGGTTGTGGCATATGCGTAGTTAAATGTCCTTACGATGCCATCAAGATAATCAATCTACCCGAAGAGCTGGAAACCGAACTGGTACACCAGTTCAGTGAAAACTCCTTTCGTATATACCGTCTTCCGATCCCACAATCGGGAAGCGTTGTAGGGCTACTGGGAGCAAACGGTATCGGGAAGACCACCGCCATACGTATCATGTCCGGAGAGATAATACCGAATCTCGGAGCCTACGAAAAAGATCCATCCTGGGAAGCGGTACTAGAGCACTATTCCGGAACAGCTATGGTTAATTATTTCGAAAAACTGGCTGACGAGCAGTTAACAACTTCTGTAAAACCACAGTACGTAGATAAGATACCTGCTCATTACCGTGGAAAGGTGGAAGACCTCTTATCACGGGTAGGTGACGATTACATGAATTGGGTGGAAAAACTCGAGATCGTAAACACTTTGGATGCACCCATCACCAACTTATCCGGAGGAGAGCTCCAGAGAGTTGCCATCGCTGCTGCTTCGACTAAAGAAGCAGACGTTTACTTTTATGATGAACCTTCTTCTTATCTAGATATAAAGCAAAGATTGAACGTAGCTAAGGTGATGAAAGAAAAAAGCAAGGAAAGCCAGATAATGGTGATAGAACACGACCTTGCGGTCCTTGATATCTTGGCGGATACCGTACATCTACTTTATGGTTCCGTAGGTGCCTACGGCGTAGTCACACACCCAAAGGGAATACGCAGGGGTATCAACAGCTTCCTCAGTGGATTTTTGGACGAAGAGAACATACGCTTCAGAAGCACTGAGATAAAATTCGAAAGGCATGCTCCAAATAAAAATTGGCATACTGAACCATTGATAGAATACGGTAATTTGATCAAGGAATGGGACAACTTTAGGCTCGAAACCGAACCGGGAATAGTACCCAGGGGAGAAGTAGTTGGAATAGTCGGCCCCAATGCCACCGGTAAAACTACCTTCGTTAAGATGCTGGCCGGAGTCATAGAACCTACGGAAGGAAAGATAGAATCAAACATATCTGTCAGCTATAAACCTCAGTACATTAAACCAGAATACAAAGGACGAGTAATGGACTTATTTCACACACAGATATACGACACCTTCGAGAGTAATCTCTTCCAGTCCGAGATAGTCAAGCCACTCGAACTGGAACCTCTTTTCGAAAGAGAACTATCCAATCTCAGTGGCGGAGAGCTTCAGCGTGTGGTAACGGCTTTAGCCTTGGGTAGGGAAGCCGAACTATATCTGATCGATGAACCCAGTGCATACCTGGATTCCAATACTCGCATGGAGACCGCCCGTGCCATAAGAAGGTTCATGGAAAAAAGCCAGAAAGCCGGTTTGATAGTAGACCACGACGTTTACTTCATCGACTACGTGTCGGATATGATCATGAATTTTACAGGTATACCCGGAATCAGCGGTAAGGGATGCGGACCTTACGAGATGCGAGAAGGCATGAACAGCTTCCTCAAAGAAGTGGGTATTACCTTTAGAAGGGATCAGGATACAAAAAGACCCCGAGTTAACAAAATTGATTCAAGATTGGATCGTGAGCAAAAGGCCTCCGGAGAATACTATTACGCTTAAATGGTTACAATGTTTTCAAGTACCTGCGGATCCTTTTCTACCTTAGGTCTCTCATTTTCCGGTGTTAGATTCTCGAGCATGATCTGTCCTAAAGGGAAGTTTGTTTGAGTTACCTTTATCTTACTATCTCTGTGCAGAAATAGTATGGATATAAATGCCGTAATGAGATCGTTCAATCTATCGTTATGTATCATTCCGAACTCTAAACTTTTTTGATGGTACCAGCAAATACGTTCCCATATAACTGAAATATCGTGTTGTAGATCTTCTTTATGCGCCGTAGCATCGTAATTTTTCTTTCGCTCTTTTTCGGCTTTCTTCCTTTCTTCACTTCGTTCTTCTCTGAGCCGTTCCATCTTCTCTCTATGTAGAGCTTCATTTTTTGCATCTTCGAAGGCGTCGACAAGGTTGATAAGACTTACGGGCTTACGGTCTTTACGACGAACGACTCGTTCTATCGGTGGGTCACCGCCCTGTAATTTATCTTCAAAATCTATATCTTCCGGTTCTTCGTACATATCGTAGTCGAATATATCCCACTGGGAGATGAAGTCGTCTTCAAGACACTCCTCTTGTTCTTCCTTGGTAACTGCGGTATCCAGCACCTTTTCGCACTGCATCCTCAATATGGACCAGGCCATCTTCACTATCTGTCCGGCGACTATAAAGTTAAATGATTCACTGGACTTTGTTCTTTCCAGATACATATTTGTGAAGGACACCAAGTCGATCTCCCATGGATCCATGGTTTCTTCGATAACGAGTTTGAAGATAGATGCGATCGCGCATTCGAACGGGTCTTCCGAGATATGGTAGGTTCCTTTTTCTCCGACATCTTCGATCATCTGAATGTAATCATTTATCCTATCTCCGTTACGCTGATGGTCGATTATGGATTTATGGAACACGAGATGATCTACGATCTTTTCTTTTGATTCAGTATCGAATGCCTGTTGTTGTACCTCTGCAACCATTATTTAAGCCTCCGTTTCCAATTTACTCATACCGGATAACTCCGGCAGGTCGACTTCCTTTTCAGTACCTAAGTCAACCATCATTATCACATCGGATAGACCTTTACTGTTGATGGTTACACCGATTATATGGTCGGATTTTTTGAGTGTTACCTTTCTCAGTGATACCTGTATGAACTGCGCGGACTTCGAATTACCCTTTATCATCCCCGCTACCTTTTCCGCGTTGACCGCATCAAGATTCTGGTCGATTTCGTCCAGTAGATAGAACGGGGATGGGTCGTATTTCTGTATGGCGAAGATAAATGCCATGGAAACCAATCCTTTTTCGCCTCCGGAAAGAGCCTGTATCCTGTGTACCTTTTTTCCCGGTGGTCTTGCCTTTATTATAAGTCCACCTTCGAAGGGTGAATCGGGATTCTCTAGCTCTATGTGTGCGTCCCCGCCTCCGGAAAGATCCTTGTAAACTTCGATGAAATTCTCATTTATCTCGTTTTTAACTTTCATCAATCCGATCTTCTTCTTATCATCGAGTTCCTCGATCAACTTGTTCAGTTCATCGTGCCTATCAACCAGGGCGGTGTACTCTTCCTGAAGTTTATCCTTTTCTTCCTTCTTTTCGCCGTGGTCTTCTATGGCTCTAAGATTGACGTTACCAAGAGAATTCATCTTCTCTTCACATCTTCGAACAGTGTTCTTCAATTCTTTCATACTCGGTAATTCCGATCCACTGTGATCTACATCATCGCCCATCTCTTCTATTACTTCTTCTAAGTTTGCCTGTCTTTGCTTTAAGCTATCTTTCTGGCCTCTTATGTATATCTTTTTAGCTTCAAATTCGGACTCTAATCCTTTTAGATCTCCCTTGATATTGATCCTTTCCTCGGATAGCTTATCACGTTTTTCTCTGAGCTCCTGTAGTTCACTGTCCATGGAGGATAGATTTTTCTCTAAACCTTTCAATTCCTCCGAATAATCTTTCATACTCATCCCCTTTTTCTTTATCTGAGATCGACAGTTTGCTATAGAATCCTTAAGCTCCTTTCGTTTTTCTTTAAGGTTAACAATATCATCTTTTAGCCGTTTTTTATTTTCCTCTTTCAGTGTGATATCTGAAGTCAATCCGTTTATCTTTTTGTTCAGAGAGACTTCTTCCTCCATAAGTTTGCTCAGGGTTCTCGAAAGTTCCTCTGGAGATATCTTTTTTATTTCATCGGAAACAACCTGCCGTTTATCCTTTAGCTCTTCGATCTCACTTTCCAGATGTGTCAAGGAGT
>SKVC01000038.1 GCA_007129655.1 Thermoplasmata archaeon | reverse complement strand
TGCTGCAGATAGCGGGTATACATCAGTATAAGACGAACTTCGCAAAGGCCTATGGCATAACCTTCGAAGACAAAGAAGGCGAGCACAAGCACGTTTACCAGACCACATACGGCATGTCCGAGAGACTGATAGGTGCTATCGTCGCATTACACGGAGACGATAAAGGAATAGTTATACCACCCGGTATCGCACCGATCCAGGTAAGGATCATCCCGATATTTTACGGCGAAAACAAGGATGTTTTAAACCATTGTAATAATCTTAAACAAACACTCACCGAAAGAGGCCTCAGAGTGGATATCGACGATAGAGACGATATACGTCCCGGTAGCAAATTTTTCGAATCTGAAGAAAAGGGAATACCCTTGAGGCTAGATGTAGGTAGCAAAGAGTTCGAAAATAATTCCGTCACAGCTGTGAGAAGGGACACCGGAAATAAGGAAAGCTTTCCAAGCGATAAACTCGAAGAAAGAGTAACCAAAATCCTACTTACGATGGAAGAAGAGATGTACAAGCGCGCAGACCAAAATCTGAAGGAAAATATCCGGGATGCTGCGGATTTTGAGGATATGACCGAACAGAAGATATATCGTATCGCCTGGTGTGGAGAACTCGAGTGCGGTCAATATATCGAAGAAGTATCGGACAGAGAGATGCTCGGTCATCTTTACGGAGAAGAAGAGTTCAGCGGTAAGTGTTTATCCTGCGGTAAACAAACAGAAAAACCGGTTTATCTCTGCAAAACTCACTGATATTCAGGGATGATCACAACATCCCCAACCGCTACATCATTCTCTAAAAAAAATCCCTGGTTCACTTCCAAAGCATAACGATAGCTCTCACCAGGTGAATGGCTTTCTAGTGAATACGGCTCCATCCTTTGAATATCTATGATCGTTCCATTTTCAGATATAAATGCTATCGACAACGGAATTGAAGTATCCTTCATCCAGAATCCACTGTTTACGTTCGTTTCAAAAACAAAGAGCATGCCGCAGTCATAACAAAGCGATCCTCTACCGGACAATCCTTTAGAATGCTGCTCGCCGTCCACCGCCAATTCCACGTTCAAAATTATATTTTCTCCCTCTGAATTAACGATGATCAATTCCTCTCTCTCAAACTCTTCGGTTGTGTTGAAAAAAAGCATGTAAGATATAATCAATACTAGGACGATGAATAATGCTATCAACAGATGCTTATCGTAGTTGAATTCTAATCCTCCATGGAATAGAGCAAGAAGCCTATTATTCCGAAACCCATTAGAACTACCGTTATCGTGTAAACACCGACATCGAACCAGGTGTCAAACATTATGGACCATGAAATGTAAAATGCTAGACCGAGAGCGGCTGTGAATGCGAATATCATAGTTAGATATTTTTTTGGTATTACCTCTACATCGCTTTCGGTCATTTACATCTCACCCGCTGTAATGCGATTCGTTGAAGGGTTCTGCTTTGAGCCCTTTGCGTTCTCTGATCTCTTTAACAACCTCAAGTAACATATTGGTGGGTACTTGTTCAAATCCTGCGTGTTCCGTAGACCACAATGCTTTACCACCTGTAGCGCTTCGAATATCTCCGGAGAATCCGAACATCTCGGCAACCGGAGTCTTTGCTTCCAGCTTGGTATTGGGTCCCTTCTGGTTCATGTCCAATATCTCACCGCGTCTTTGCTGGATCTGTACGGAAGCACTTCCCATAATATCCGAAGGTACGTCGATGAAAACCTTTTGCTTCGGCTCCAATAATATCCTTCCAGCTTGACACATGGCGCCATAGATGGAATTCTTAACCGCCGGAATTACCTGCGCAGGGCCACGATGAATGGCATCCTCGTGTAACTTTGCATTTACAAGTCTTACCTTAACTCCTTTACAGTTCTCTCTTGACAAAGGTCCCTCATCCATAGATTCGTGGAACCCGTCGACTATAAGTTCCATAGTCTCGTAGAGATACTGTATACCTTTGGTCATATTGAGAAGAACGTTGTCTCCATAGAAATCCACAAAATTCTTGGATTCATCCTTATCCATACCGAACTCTCTCAACTGTTTAGACAATTCATTTTTATTCTCTATCTTACCGGATACGGATATCGTTCCGTCGTCTATGGCTTTAACGATATCTTCTTCCAAAGGTTCGACTTCAATGTAGAATCTGTTATGTCTGTTAGGTGAAACACCTTCGAAGGGCCCCCCAATATTTTCCACACTTTCTCGGTAAACTACGATAGGTTGAGATGAAATTATTGGAACACCATGTTCGTTTTCGATTCGATGTTCGGTTACTTCGAGATGAAGTTCTCCCATACCGGACAAAAGATGTTCGCCGGTTTCTTCGTCTATCTTAACCATTATGCTCGGATCCGATTTACCTATCGAACGAAGTACGGAAACTAGCTTTGGCAGATCGGCAGTTCGCTTTGCCTCCACAGCTTTTGTAACTACGGGTTCTGAATAATGTTTCATCTCTTCAAAGGGTGTAATTTCAGGCAGTGAACTTACCGTAGAACCCGCTATGGCATCCTTCAATCCTGTGAGTGCTACAATGTTACCGGCTCGAATATCTTCAACCGGAACTCTATCGGCACCGACACTTAGGGATACTTGTTGTACTCTATTGGTTTTTGGCTGCCTGTCTACATGTAGCATCATACCGCTTGTCACTTTGCCGCTAAACAATCTACCCACAGAAATTTCACCGGCATGAGGGTCTATGATTATCTTAGTGACCATGAGGGCAGTTGGACCATGTTCATCACATGTTATCATCGCCTTTGCCAGGTCGGATTCTTGGTCCCCTCTCCATATGTTAGGTATCCTGTATTTCTGTGCGGTTATAGGATCCGGCATATGTCGGATCACCTGGTTAAGTATGACTTCGTGTATGGGTGCGGTTTTAGCAAGTTCTTTGATCTGGCCCTTCTCTATGAATTCGTAAACATCCTTGAAGGTTATACCTTTTTTTTGCATAAACGGTACAGAAATAGCCCAGTTGTAAAGAGCAGATCCCATGGCAACAGTGCCATCTTCGACGCTCAGTCTCCAATCATCTTTAAATTCAGGAGGAGCCATGCTTTTTATGAGATCGTCTATATCCTGGATCAGTTTATACAGCCTTTGCTGCATCTCGTCGCCGTCTAGACTGAGTTCGGTTATCAATCTGTCTACTTTGTTGATGAATAAAATAGGCTTCACTTTTTCCTTAAGCGCTTGACGTATAACAGTTTCAGTTTGAGGCATCACGCCTTCGACACCGCAGACGACTATGATCACACCGTCTACAGCTCTCATGGCTCTCGTAACGTCACCACCAAAGTCGACGTGACCTGGTGTGTCAACCAAATTGATAAGAAACTCCTTTCCTTCGAAATCGTGAACCATGGAAACGTTCGCCGCATTGATAGTTATTCCTCTCGCCTGTTCTTGTTCATCGAAATCAAGCATCAATTGCCGTCCTGCCAGCTCCTCGGACATCATACCTGCTCCGGCGATAAGATTGTCACTTAGAGTTGTTTTACCATGATCTATATGAGCTGCAGTACCTATATTCCTGATCAACTTTGGTTTATCCATCAGTTTTTGCGCTTTCTTAATATTCTTCTCTTTTCGTCCCATTAAAAAACCACCTTTAAAATTATCTCGCTGATTGCGCCATCCTTTCCATCTCTTCTTTTCTAGATACAGCGAATGACGTTTTTTCTCCTTTAGCGGCGTTCATCAATTCGTTCGCTAGGCACTCGGCTATATTTCTTTTATTCTTATAT
>SKVC01000017.1 GCA_007129655.1 Thermoplasmata archaeon | reverse complement strand
TAGGTGAACGGTATTTGTTCTGTTATGTCGGTTCCATTCACATCCCATGTAAATGAAGATGTGACAAAGATACCAACTGCTGCACCCGGTTCGACAACAAAGTTGTCTCCTGTCCAACCGAAACCGGTGTGGCTGTATGCTAATGTCGATCCACGTCCCGTGTAATCCCACTTCACAACACGGTCGATGTAAACATTGTTGGCTCCGCCTGTACCGCCTTCGATGTGTGTAACTATATCGGAAGCTGTAACCGTACCCATGTTATTGAATCCCGTTGGTATCGAGACGTAGTGTAATCGATAATCTGCATTGTACGTGAAGCTCATTTCTCTGCAGAATGCGATGTTCGAACTGTCGGATTCAATTTCTCCGTCGCTGCTTCGGACAACGTAGTAGTTAGCTCCGCCGAGTGCGCCAACGTGAGTGTAGCTCGTGCCTACAACGCCTGTTGCGGCAGGAGTAACCATGCTCCAGTCAACGTACGGGGAATCTGCCCAGTATACATTGTATTCCGGTGCTCCAACGTCGTCCCAGTGGACGATCAGGTCGTTGCCGGATTTTTCTACCCATACACCAGTCGGTGTAACAAGAGCGACATCCTCAGCAAAGTTAGCCTGGATCGTGTAATCGCCGTTCATGGTGATCGTGGTCGTCGCTGCGTTCACATCGGCTATCGTACCTACATCGCCGGTCCAATTGACAAAGCTGTAACCTACATCAGGTGTAGCTATTATGTCAACAACAGTACCGTAATCATAGGTGTATGTACCTTCACCAGGTGTCGTTACCGAACCGCCTGCCGAGCTACCCGTTGTTAATGTGTGGGTATTGATGGCAAAGTTAGCCTGGATCGTGTAATCGCCGTTCATGGTTATCGTGGTCGTTGCTGCGTTTACATCTAAGACCGTACCTACATCGCCAGTCCAATTGACGAAGTGATAGTTAAGATCAGGTGTGGCTACTATGTTAACAACATCTCCATAGAGATAATCGTATGTTGCTTCACCGGGGTCTGTTACAGAACCGCCAGCTGTGCTGCCGGTCGTAAGATATACGACTCTACCGGTTTCCGCGGCGATTTCAAAGTCAACAGAGCTGTCGTCGGTGTCAACACCTTTTGTAACACGTACGAGTCCTTCGCCTGCACCGGGTGCGGTCGGGTATTCGGGGTGTATCGTGTTATCCGGGCTTATCGCCTGGTCACCGTATTCGACTCTATCGAGAGTTACCCAGTTGTTTCCGGCTATTCCGCCCGAGGCCTGCCACGAAAGCATAAGATGTCCGGGGCCGGTTCCGAGTGGAGCTCCGCCAAGATCAACGTAAAGTAATTCTGCGTCGGTCGGATGTGCGGCTGTTGTCAATGCATCGAGTGAACCGATAACTCCTGCGTGAGTCTCAAGTCTCCAATCAGCTAATGTTGCACCCGCGGGTACATAAAGGTAAACGTATTGATTACCTGCATCGGCAGGTTCCAAAACGATCTCGTTTATCTTGATGTCCATGTCCGGCTGTCCGGTTACCCAGAAGTTCAAATCAGCGGCTTCAATTCCACCGGATTCAAAAGTGCTCACTTCGTTGGCTAGATATTTATTGGTACCGGTGTTGATCATGTAGAAGATCGTCTCTCCATTTGCCCCACCTGTTTTGATGGTTGTATCATCTAAATCGTCCAACGGTACATACAGCTGGTAACTTCCATCTCCTTCGGATGTATCGTCAGCTTCATACTCCGTACCATATATCCATGCCGTCACAGTATATCCATTAGGAGCCTGAGCGGCATCGATGTATGCCTGTCCATATCGTTCATGTGGTAATGTTCCTGCTACGAGACCAGCAAAACTGGTTAAAACCAGTGCGCTGACAAGCAGAAGGCATATACCACTTTTCAGATTTTTGTTCATTATTATTTCCTCCAATATGTATGTCTATTTATTGTATCTTGTACCAAGTAGAAGGCATTTCTAATATAAACTTTATGACACAGAACTTGAATAGATTTTTACGAAAAATACTTAATAACGGGTCGAACCTTCGAGTTACATGCATACAGGAAAGACCCTCTTGGTTATAATGTTCTTACTATCGACCTCGGTATTTGCATCTCTAGAGTTCGGTACAAGCACGGAACCTGAGATTACTACGAACTCAGACTCATACATCAACATCACCGAAAATGAATACCATCAAGTGAGATCAGACCTATGGGAAGATAAGATCGTTTGGGAGGACTACAGGAACGACCCCATCGGAGGACTCGGCAGTCCGTACTATAGAAATCCCGATATATATATGCATGACTTAACGACCGGAGATACCATCCGGTTGACCCAAGACACATCAGCACAGATAAAGCCGAGCATATGGGAAAATTACGTTACATGGGAGGATTACAGACACGGTAATCCGGAGATATACTACATGGACCTGAACACCATGACTGAATATCGCGTAACAGAAAACACCGCTGACCAGATATCTCCTAGAATTCACGGCGGACGGATCGTCTGGGTCGATAAGAGAGATAACTGGTTTGGCGATATCTACATGTACGATATAGAAGAAGATGAAACACACATAATCTCCGATGAAAGACATAGAAAAGACAACCCGGACATCTATGGTGATATCATAGTATGGTCCGATTATCGTAATTACTGGGCCGGACTTTATCCAACCCAGGCATCGGACATATATATGTATGATCTGAATTCCAACGAAGAAATACCGATAGTAGAGGAAGCATTTCATCAACGTAGACCGAGTATATACGAAGATACGGCAGCATGGATAGAGTACGATGGTGAAACTAATAACATATACATGAAAACGATCGGACAAGATAAAATCTTGGTTACCGCGGAATCATCCGCAGAAGAGGATCCAAAGATTTACGGCGGTAGGATCGTGTTTTCCGAGAGATTTTACGATGAACAGGGAAATCACCCCCATGATGCCATCTGGGTCTACGATATAACAGAAAATACAAAAACACGGATAGCTAAGGTTGATGTAGGAGAAACAGAAGGAACCGTAGCTAGGTTCCCCGCCATATATCAAGACCAGATAATTTGGGAAGAAAGGCATCTCTCAAGCGATGAAAATCTTACATTCCAGTACGATATTTTCTATACGGATATAGGCAAAGAAGCACCGCAGATACTTCAAACTTCCATATACAGCGATACGGATGAAGGCAACGGCGCCGCAGATATGATACTAAGAGAGGGAGCTAACTTCACCGTTACCGCAGAAGTCATCGACAAAGATGGAGACCTTTCGGAAGTCATACTCGAATACAACCAAGAAGTAATAATAATGGAAAATACAGTAGGAGATATATACAGTACAACCATCTATTATGACCAAAATATGTCCGCCGGTACCATCGACTTAGTAATCCGTGCTACCGACGAAGAGGGGCTAACAGATATCTACGATGAACTCACTATAACATATATAGAAAGACCGCCGGAGATCAATTTCATAGGTGTCGGTACCAGTCCACAAAATCTATCTCAAGAAACAAACTTTACTCTTGAAGAAGGAAACACACTATTCTTCGAGGCAGATGTAACCGATCCCGACGAAGATCTTCACCGTGTTTACATCAATCTAGAAGGATTCAATTTAACGGACGAACGGTTCGGGATGACCGAAACAGAACCCGGGCGATTCGTTTTCGAACTGGAATACAGCGAGAGGATGACCGAAGGTGAAAAGATAGCATGGGTAACTGCGGAAGATGCCAGAGGGAACACCGCCCAAAGCCAAGAACTAGTCATATACGCTGAATTTCCAGTTATAGAAGATGAAAACGGAGATCCGATGTGTAACTGGCGGTTTTTACTGCTATTGTGTATTTTGATCATCGTCATACTCTCTATCATATATATATATAGAAAGAGGAAGGACACTCAAGAGGATGTTTCGGAAGAAGAAACCGAAGAAGATACCGAAGAAGAAACACCTCCTATATCAGATATCGACATGGGTGTGTGTCCCACCTGCATAGAAGTCATACCTACGGATTCTACAGAATGTCCACACTGCGGTGAAGAATTAGACACCTCGGAATAAACCTAAATGTTATATAGAAAGGGCAGCCTAAGGCGGATTCGATGAAAACATTAGTGATCTGCGAAAAGAACAATGCTGCATCTCGAATAGCATTCCTGCTTTCAGACAGTAAACAAAAACGTAAACAATTTCACAAGGTCCCTTACTACGAGTTCGAAAGAGGAGGTGACGATTATACCGTTATAGGCCTAAGAGGTCACATAGTAGAATTTGATTATCCAAAGAAATACAATCAGTGGAGTAAAGTAGACGAGGATGAACTTATAGATGTAGAACCTGAAAAGTTCATCACCGAATCACGTATAGTATCTCTATTGAAGAAAAAAGGAAAATGGGCGGACAGAGCGATAGTTGCAACGGATTATGATCGAGAAGGAGAACTCATCGGACTGGAAGCCATCCGAATATTGCTTACTGAGTTTCCGGATATAGAGGTAAAAAGAGCTAAATTCAGCTCACTCTCAAAATCCGAACTCGAAGATGCATTCAACGATCTTAAAGAGTTGGATACGAAGCTTGCCGAGTCTGCCGAAGCCAGACAAGAGATAGATCTGGCCTGGGGTGCGGTACTCACCCGGTTTTTATCTAAAACCGCTGGAAGGTACGGGAAAAATTTCATTTCCGCGGGAAGAGTACAGAGCCCGACTTTAGCACTCATAATTGACAGAGACGAAGAGATCGATGATTTCGTACCCGATCCTTTCTGGAAGATAGAAGCGCTCTTACACAAAGATTTTGAATTCAAGGCCAATCACGAAGAAAAACGTATATGGGATAGCTCAAGAGCAGAAAAATTATTTGAAAAATTAGATGGGGCTGAAGAAGCGGTAACTACTTTATTCAGCGAAAAAACGAAGACTGTATGGCCTCTTTCACCGTTCAACACCACTCAATTTCTCTCGGAGGCTACCAAACTCAATATGAGTCCCGCTCAAGCCATGAAGAACGCTGAAAGTCTTTATCAAGACGGATGGATATCATATCCTCGTACAGAGAATACCGTTTATCCTTCATCACTCGATCTTAGGAGTCAATTAGAGTTATTACAAGACTCAGAATTGTACAAAGAGATAGCTGAGATACTGCAACAGAAAAAAATCAAGGCTACAAGAGGTAAAAAACAGACTACAGATCACCCTCCGATCTATCCGATCAAAGCAGCAACAAAAAAAGATCTAAAAGGAATGCTATGGAAAGTATACGAAATGATACTCAGACGATTCATGGTTACCGTATCACCCCCGGGCAAAGCACTAATTAGAAAGGCCGAGTTCGATATACGGGGTGAAACATTCAAAAGCGACGGATATCAAATCGTGGAAGAGGGATGGATAAAATATTATCCGTATTACAGACCCAGGGAGACCAGCGTTCCTGAACTGAAAAAGGATGAAAAGGTAGAAATCAAAAAGGTGGATATCACGGAAGATGAAACGAAGCCGCCGAACAGATACTCTCAGGGAGGATTGATAAGGGAGATGGATAAACTCGGTCTCGGTACCAAGAGTACCAGACATGCCATCATTCAAAAGCTATATGATCGTGGCTTCGTCTCCGGAAAAAGTCCGACAGGTACCTTATCCGGTAAAGCGGTCGTACAAACCTTGAAGGCTCATGCAGATATGGTAGCTAAGCCCGAAATGACCAGGACCCTGGAAGAGGATATGGAGAAGATAGCCGAAGAGGACCTGACAAAAGAAAAGGTAGCTGACGAATCCCGGGATATGCTAAAAGAAGTACTATCCTCTTTAAAGAAGGACAAGGAAGATATAAGAAAAGAGTTGAGAGAGTCTTTCCGAGAGCAAGATTCTCTCGGCGAGTGTCCTGAATGTGGTGATACCCTGGTGATCCGTAAATCAAGGACCGGACGATTTGTGGGCTGCAATAACTATCCTGACTGTAAAAATACTTACAACCTACCTCGCTCCGGAACCGTAAAAGCCGGGGACGGTAAATGCCCCGAGTGTGGGGCTCCGAAGATAAGGGTTTATCACAAAGGAGATTCCGAAGAACTCTGTATAGATATCAACTGTAAATTTTCTAAGGATAAGAGGTTCCGGGGTATATGCCCCGAGTGCGGTGGAGAGATGCTCGAGATGAGATCATATCGGTCTAAGCGTTTTCTCGGATGCTCCAACTATCCAAAATGCGATAACACTTACCCGATCCCTCAAACGGGAAACGTGGAGTACGATGATAAAAAATGTCCGGATTGCGGAGCACCTATGGTAAATATTATCAAAAAAGGTAAAAAACCCTGGGAATTATGTCCAAATCCCGATTGTGATAAAAAAGATTAGATCACAATCTACGGCTTTCTTTTGCCTTCATACGTAGATTTTTATGTCCGCATTTCCTACACTGTTTTGTTCTAACAGGATTATTTGCAAAACATTTCATGCAAATCTTTTTGTGTAGCAACCTTCTTTCTGCTTCAGGGAATCTAGCCATGATGAAGGAAACGAATCGTTTGTAGTATTTAATCGTTGGGGTTTTGACCTCGTTCGACGAAAATACAAAATAGATGTATGTGTTGTTAGAAGTAATATGAGGTCGATCAATGCCTATTAAAAGAACTACTGCAATCACATACACTACAGTAGTCCTATTACTGTTCACCATTTTACTGCCCGTTGGTAGTGCTTTATCCGATTCCACGTGGCCTTCTGCAGGAAGAGACCCAGCGAACACACGGTTCAGTCCTTATTCCATGGAAGATTTTAGCGGAGTCACAATATGGACGTATTCCACGGAAAGATCGATAACGACAACACCGATAATAGGCACAGACGGTACTATTTACGTGGCCTCTGTGGACAACAATCTATACGCCCTTACCCCTGGGGGTATGCTTAGATGGTCTTTTACCGCTGGAAGCGATTTAAGAGCCTCGCCATTATTTGCGGCCGACGGTACTATATATATAATAGATTGGGAAGGTACACTTTTTTCTATCGATCAAGAGGGTAATTTGAATTGGAAAGTCGAATACGGTCTTAGACCCGGCGGGCCGCCCCAAATGGGTATCGACGGTAATATATACATCACAACAACAAACGGAGTGATACATGCGATCAACCCGAACGGCAAAACCTTGTGGACTTTCGAAACAAAACAAAATCTAGCCTCGTCACCTGTTATAGACACAGACGGTACACTTTACATAGCTACACAAAGAGGTTGGGAAGATACACACGGAATTTTATATGCAATCAGCTCTACAGGCGATGAATTAATGTCCACCGAGATTCCAACTAGTGTGATTTCTGAAGCAACTATTGGATTTGATGATAACATTTACTTTGGAGGAAATGATGGAAGATTATACGCTTATTCAAAAACCGGTGATATATTATGGACTTATGAAACCGATAACCGTATCGCTTCATCACCTGCAGTAACACCAGGGGGGACTATCTACGTAAGTTCATTCGACCGGCATTTACACGCAGTCAATTCCGACGGTAATTTACTTTGGAAGTTTGAAACAGATAGCTACATCAGTGCATCTCCTACGGTATCCGCGGATGGAAGGATCTTCTTCGGCTCCAGCGACAATTATTTTTACATCCTTGAATCCGATGGCAGCTTATTTAAAAAAATCGATCTCGATACCTCGGTTTTGTCTTCCGCCTCGATAAGCTCCAATGGAATAGTATATGTCGGTGATAACGACGGAACCATATTCGCTTTGAACGGTCATATGGAAACCGATAGGATCCCGAGTTCACCTCTAAGCATATCAGCCCAAACGACGAAGGATGATCATATTAATCTTACTTGGGAACCGCCTATCGAAGGAGAATCTACCCATTACAACATATATAGAAAAGAGGGCGATGGACTTGAAAGATACATGGTTTCCGTCAGGAACCCGATGACTGAATATAGAGATACAACTATAGAGCCCGGTATAGAGTACACCTACAGGATAACAGCGGAGAACAAATTAGGCGAATCGTCACCTGGAGAACCCGTGACCATCTCCATATCCCTTCCTGAAGAGGAACAACAAGGAACCGGTCGAATTTTTATAGGGATCATAGCTTTTTTGAGTGCTTTATGCTTGATATTGACCATACAAGTATTTAGATTGAAAAGAACCGTCAATAGGAAACAAAAGGGGTGGAAAAAGGAAAGAGAGGGTTTGAAGGGAAATGCCTCCACATGTCCTTTTTGTGGCCATTACTACATCGAAGGTGAGAATAACAACGAATACGGTAGATGTCCCCAGTGTAAAGAGCTGATACGACCGCCGGTTTTTTAGATAGAGAATAAAGATATATACTTGATATCCTATAGCCTTTTGAGTATCATGTTAGTCGAAAAAAGGAACGCAGGGAGATATGCTGCAGATTTCGTTAAAGATGGAATGGTAGTTGGACTAGGTACCGGTTCAACCGCGAAACATGCGATACAACGACTGGGCGAAAGATGTAAAAAAGAAGGGTTGGAAATTATCGGTATACCTACTTCAGAACAAACCAAGGTACAAGCCGAAGACCTGGGCCTAAATATTTCTACTTTGGATGAACATCCGGTCATAGATATTACCATAGACGGAGCCGATGAAATAGACCCCGAGTTAAATTTGATAAAAGGAGGGGGTGGAGCTCTGCTGAGGGAAAAGATCGTGGCCTACCATTCTAAAGAAGTTATCATAGTGGCCGACCCTTCAAAGATGGTAGATGTACTAGGCGTAAAATTCGATCTCCCGGTAGAGATAATTCAATTCTGCAGCACAGCTATAATAAGTAGCATCGAAGAACTAGATTGCTCAGCTGACCTCAGGATGGATAACAATACTGTTTTCAAAACAGACAACAACAATTACATTGCCGATTGCAAATTCCATCAGATATCGGAACCTTACTCTTTATCACGTCAACTAAACGATATCCCCGGAGTTGTAGAGAACGGTCTATTCGTAGATATGGTCAACCGAGTAATAATAGGAAAAAAAGAAGGGGTTGAAGAGATATCAATAGAGTGATTTAATCAGCCGTTTTATGGCTTTTAAATTTTCCTCTATCTCTTTTATACGTTCTTTTTCCTTCAATTCTATCTCCTTGATTATCTCTTCTACTGGTTTATCTAACTTGTAACCGTGAACAGGTCTTCCTTTACCTTCCTTTTTGATATCCCTCTTCGTTACCCAACCTCTGTTACGGATATTCTGCATAGCGATAGATACTTCTGGCTGCCTTAGATCTGTAGCTAATTCGATCTCTCGGCTTTTCGTTTCCTCTCTACTAGCTACGTAAACAAGTGTCTTTGCTACGTTTTTCTGTATGCCCGCTTTGACCAGGCGTTCGACCAATTCTTTTTGTTCTTTTGTCAGTGTTTTTGCGCTCATTTTTCCACCTTATTATCTAAATATTCGTGTAGTAGTATATATGCTTTTCGAAATAACAGGGGTTCTTTTTATAATTTTCGGGAGATTACTCTTTAAAATGCAGAAATATGTATATACTTCCGCCGGGATTAAAAATCGATTCGCATGTTCGATAACATACTGATAGCGACGGATAACTCTCCTTTGATGAGGAATGCTATACAATATACCGCTAAATTATTCCCTTACTCTGATTACCATCTTATAAATGTGATCAACACCAGCGATGGCAGCATACCTCAAACACCTCTGATGCAAAAGCATCTGAAAGAGATATCTAAAGACGCTCTTGCCAAGGGCAGAAGGACATTGAATAATATGGGTATCGAAGAGGTAAAGTTGGCCATGCCCATGGGTACACCTTCCAAGGAAATTATGAAATATACGACGAGTCACCAAATAGATCTCATAGTTATGGCGACCCATTCAAAAGTAGGTGCCCAAAAGGTTCACATAGGTGAGACCGCTTTGAATTCTTTGGAGTTAACCCACATACCCTCCTTGGTATTCGCTTGTGAATGTAAACCTAAGATGCCAAAAAAAATATTCAATCCTACCTCTTTCAGTACTTACTCCGAGTACGCAACAATGTTGGCCCTGGAATTAGCGGCATATTTCGGCGCCAGCTTGACCGTCTATCATATAGGAAAGGGAGACCCGGGAGCCTCCGGTAGAAGGATAAAAAAGAAGGCAGATAGCGAAGGTGTAGATTACAAGCTAGTAACCGATACCGATGCCTCGGACGAGGACATACTGGAAGAGATGAAAAAATACGATTTCATGGTAGGAAGCAGAGGACGCGGCGGTTTACTATACAAGTTCAGACACATATTCCCTACCTTAGCTCTGAGCAGCCTTGAAAAAGAGTTGATCGCGGAAACCGAGATACCTTTCCTCATGGTAGGCGACTGATCCACAGGTGAGGAGCTTGAACAGCATCCTAATTGGAACGGTAACCATTTTCGCTTTAACATATTACGGCATCATAAGCAAAAACATACACAGAACTACTGCTGCTATGGCCGGAGCAGTAGGGATGATATTATTCGGTCATTTTAAAAATTTCTATCCCCCGGAGAATGCTCTAGGGTATATCGATTTTAACACAATTGGGCTGATACTAGGTTTGATGATACTTCATGGATTGCTCGGTGAAACCGGGTTCATAAAATACGCGGCTATAAAAACCGCAAAATTATCAAAGGGAAGTTATTACAGACTTCTTGCACTTTTCGTAGTTATAACCGCTTTTACATCTGCATTTTTGGACAACGTTACCACTGTTTTACTGGTAGTCCCTGTTGCGGTGACCATCGCCAACGAGTTGGATATAAACCCCATACCATTCCTTATGGTCGTGATGATCTCATCCAATATCGGAGGCACTTCAACTTTGATAGGTGACCCTCCCAATGTGATGATCGCTTCAGCAGCTCAAATCCGCTTCGTAGACTATCTTATATATCTCGCACCTATTGTTTTGATAATCCTCGGAATTATGATCTTGATTTTTGAATTGTTGTATAAAAACATTTTAGAAAGCGATATGACCGGGTTCAAAAAGGTGATGGAACTCGATGAAAGGAAATGTATAACCAATCGTCCTTTACTATACAAATCTTTATTTGTTTTAATTTTAACTATGATCCTTTTCATGACTCACCATCTATTGGGCTTAGAACCTTGGATAATCGCATTGATGGGTGCATCACTTCTTCTACTGATATCCTTGTCTGAACCGGAAGATGCGATGCAGTATGTAAATTGGACCACTTTGATATTTTTTGCCGGACTCTTCATATTGATAGGAGGTTTAGTAGAAGCTGGAATCATAAACGTGATCGCTGATCAGATGTTACATTTAAGCAGTAATAATCTAGCCTTGAGCATCTTTATCGTTTTGATAGTTAGCGGAGTTTTTGCCATGATAGTAGGAAACATCCCTGCGGTGATCACGTTGATTCCGGTGGTACAAATAGTTGGAAATACAATTGGAACCGCGTATCCGATCAATCCTCTTTGGTGGGCGCTGGCCCTGGGTATAGGCTTAGGAGGAAATGGTACAATATTCAGCTCTCCATCCAATCTGATCGTTACAAACATTTCGGAAAAGATGGGGTATCCGATCTCTTTTAGAAAACATCTGAGATTCGGCTTACCTATCACACTCTTCACACTGTTGCTTTCATTCTTCCTACTTTACGGCTTCTACGTGGTATTGTTAAAACCATAGACAGATGAGATCCCCAGTTCTTCTTCTATTTCTAAGAGTCTGTTGTACTTGGCGGTGCGCTCGCTCCTGGCCGGGGCGCCGGATTTTATACGCCCGCAAGATAACGCGACAGATAGATCGGCGATAAAATCATCGCCGGTTTCGCCGGAGCGATGTGAAACCATCACTTTGTAACCGTTGTTCATGGCCATAGTTGCCGCATCAAGTGCCTCGGTCAAAGTCCCGATCTGGTTAACTTTAAGAAGTAAAGCATTGCATACCTTTTCATCTATACCTCGGCGGATGATCCTGGGGTTGCTGACGAAGATATCGTCCCCGATTATCTCGACTTCGTTTCCTAATCTTGTGGTGATATCTTTGAATCCGGACCAATCATCCTCGGCCAAAGGATCTTCCAGAGATATGATAGGATATTCCTGTATCAATCGCTGATAGAATTCGATCATCTCGGAAGAGTCCAACTCTTTACCGGCAAAGGTGTATTTTCCCGAACCGTAGAATTCCGACGCTGCGGTATCCACTGCGATCTTTACTTTGCCGGTGTATCCGGCAGTTTCGATGGCATCCATAATCAGTTCAAAGGGTTCGACCGGGTCTTTAAGTGGAGGAGCAAATCCCCCTTCATCGCCTACATTGGTTGCCGTAGGACCATATCTTTTCTTAAGTATGCTGCCTAAGGTATGATATATTTCAACACCCATACGCATGGCTTCAGCAAAACTTTCCGCGCCGACCGGTGCGATCATGTGTTCCTGTATGTCCAATTCGTTTCCGGCATGTTCACCACCGTTGATCACATTTAAAAACGGAATCGGTAAAACAGTGTCGTTGCTGCGTCCCAGATACCGGTATAGAGGTAGTCCGACTGCATCTGCAGCTGCTCTTGATGCTGCCAAGGACACGGCTAAGATGGCATTTGCCCCGAGTTCGCTCTTGTTCTCGGTACCGTCCAATTCCAGCATGAACTCATCTATGAATCTCTGGTTTCTTACATCCATACCGGTAATATTTCGTCCTATACCTTCGTTTATATTCTCTACCGCCTTCAAAACACCCTTACCCAAGTACCTTTTCTTATCTCCATCCCTTAACTCCAATGCCTCTCGGCTACCGGTCGATGCACCGGAAGGTACCGCTGCTGAGCCTTTAGATAATTCTGTGAACACGGTAGCCATAACGGTTGGGTTTCCCCGAGAGTCGATTATCTCTCTCGCTTTTACTGCTTCTATTTGGTACATCTTTGATTCCTCTGAGCGTAAAAGTGATTACAGGTATAAAAAATATACCTCCGATGGTTTAATATACTCTTACTTACGTTGAACCATGTGCCCGATTCAAAAAGGTCATGGTGACTAAGATGATCCATGATGCAAGGGTCGGGCGTGGTCCTGTTGGGTCTCCTAGTGAAATGGACGAAACGTCCGCAGATGAGCGTGGAACAACCCCAGGATCGTACAAGCCCCTGACTTGAGTCAGGAAGGGGAGATGGCCGAAGCCATACTGTGAACCCAACTGTTACTGTCAGGGGACATACCTTTCAACAAGCTGGTTATCATGGGTAAAAAAATATTGAAGTGCCCTTCATGCGGTAGTACGGACGTGATCCCTTTAGCCGGGTTCATCACGGGATATAAGTATCACTGTAAAGACTGTGATTATAGAGGTGTGTTGATTTTAGAAGTGGATGAAGAGTGAAACTATAGCGGAAAAGTAAGGTTATCTAACTTCCTTTCCACTGCTATCCGTAGTGATAACAATGATAAATGGGGTGCTGACCCCACTAGCTATGATGGATATGTCAAACATGAATGAGATGCTGGAAAACAAGGGTATCGAGATACGCAGAGGCT
>SKVC01000126.1 GCA_007129655.1 Thermoplasmata archaeon | reverse complement strand
TTGGGAGAAGTAAAAGTACTTCCGGATAATATAATAAGGGTAAAGGACTGCTTCGATTGTGGTGGTATTCCGAAAGTTGATCAAACACTATGCAGTCTTGATGAAGGGTTGTTGGAAGGGATCATAGAGGGGGCACTGGGCATCAAAGCGAATGTCACAGAAGAAGAATGTTATGGAACCGGACATAAAGGATGTGTATTCAAATTGGAAGTGATATAAGATGAAGATAATCGTACTTGGCTGCGGCAATGTAGGAAAGGCTATTGTGACCGATCTTTCGGGTATCCACGATGTATGGGTAGCCGACTTAGAACCCGTAGACATTTTGGGGGCGGTGGATAAGATCAAACTCGACGCCTCTGACTCCGATGCCCTTAAAGATGCAATCTCAGATATGGACTTGGTGATTTGTGCTCTACCCAGTTTCCTTGGATATGGGGTCCTGGAGACCTGCATCGATGTAGGCGTAGATGTTGTCGATGTATCTTTTTCACCGGAAGATCCATTGATTCTAGATAACAAGGCTAAAGAAGCCGGCATTACCGTAGCTGTGGACGCCGGATTCGGACCGGGTCTTACCAATCTTTTCGTCGGCAGCATATACGATGAATTAGATGAAATAGACGAATGTTTCATCAAAATTGGCGGTTTACCCAAATATCCGAAACCACCGCTATTCTACGAGTCTACCTGGTGTACAAGAGATCTGATCGAAGAGTATACCAGAGAAGCACGGATGATATCCAAAGGTAAGATAGTACACAAACAACCCCTTGAATCCATCGGTTCTACGGAGGTCATGGGATATCGATTCGATGAATTCTTCAGTGACGGTCTCCGTACCTTACTACATACGGTAGAAGCCGTAACTATGGAAGAAACGACCTTGCGTTGGCCCGACCATCTTTCTAAGATCAAAGTACTAGACGAGCTTGGTTTCTTTGATGACGAACATGTGGATAATACGATCGAAATACTCGAACCACACATGGAGAACTCTGGTAACGACGTATCTCTGATGACTGTAGTTGCTCGTGGACCTATAGATGGTGAACAACACACGATCTCTTATGAATTGTACGATGAAGCTCAAGGAGACTTTTCTTCTATGGCAAGGACCACAGGATTCACCACTTCTGCCGTTGCACGACTGGTGACTGAAGGACTTGTAGATCCAGGAGTTATCCCCCTTGAAATTCTCGGTAAGGACGAAATCACACACGACCGGATAATCGCCGAGCTAATTGAGAGAGGCGTTAGAATAAGCAGAAAAACTACTTATACCGTGTGACTACATAAATAACATCATGCGCAAGGCAGCCGTCATTCTGATTGTAACAATGATCCTCACATCGTTATTTGTTACCAATATCAGCTACGGCGGCGAAGTCGATCAGGAATGGACCTTGATATTTTACATGGGAGGCGATGGTAACCCGGATTACATCAGCGATGCGGTGGATGATGATCTGGAAGAATTACGAGCGGTAGACATCGGTGATAGGGTATCCATAATCGTCCTTGCGGATCAGAAGGAAGTTGGAGATACGAGATTGATCGAGATCAAAGACGGAGAGTTACATGAAATTCCTCTGTCTTTAGTCAATGCAAGCTGGGGTGATGAACTAGACATGTCTAGCCATCATACTCTTAGAGATTATGTAGGATGGGCTAAGGAAAATTATCAAGCTGAAAGATACCTACTAAATCTTTGGGGACACGGAGGTGGCTGGAGAGGTATGAATCTTGAGGATCACACCAGATTAACTCTCCCAGACATGAGCCTAGCTTTAGACAATTTTTATTTCGATATAATCGGTTTCGATTCCTGCACGATGGGTATGTTCGAAGTATACTACCAGCTTCGGAATAATGCAGAAATAGTTATCGCCGCAGAGAAAGAGGTCCCACTCGCAGGCTGGCCCTATACCGATATTTTAACCGTTTTGAAATCCGAACCAGGGATGAATTCTACCACATTGGCCACAGTTATAGTCGACGAATTCGTCGATTGGGGCTCAGTTTACAGCGGTGTTTCCGCAACACTAACCGCAATTGAGACATCTAGATTGCCTATCTCGGAACTCGAACTCTATTCTTCAGAATTGCAGTTTGTCGTACCTCTGTATTACGAAGAAATAAAACTTGCATGGGAAGAAACCGATAGCTATACCCCCTTTCCTCATCCCCGAGATCTATACCATTTTTCTATGAACGTTCATCACAACGTAGAATCGATCAGACTACGGGAGGCAGGATATGAGCTTCGAGATGCCATCAACAGCAGCATAGTAGCACACAGAGTTTATTCTCGCAACGGCGACCTTGAGAACGCTCATGGATTAGGCATATATTTACCATCTGAATCCGTTGCATCTGAGTACGATATCCTTGATTTTGGGGAACATGGTTGGCATGCATGGTTGAAGAGATTCACCGAGCCCCCCGAGGTGATACCTGACGTTGAATACGAGTTTAGCGTTCTGGTCCAAGATGAAGTCATCCATCTGGATTTTTCACACAACCTTACCGATGCCTCTGTGGATATAGATGTATATCTAGAAAACGAGCGCATGGAGAGATACTCCTTTTTGGAAAGTCAAAAATCGTTTAACGTAAGTGCTTCACCGGGACATTATAAAATCGAATTCTACATGATCTACGATGAATCTCTAGTCGGTCACGCGGTTGAAGAACTTTTCACAAATACCTCCTTCGCTATAGTCGGAGATATAGATACGACGGATGAAGTTTTAATCAGTATATACAATACTCGCACGGGATATTGGAATAACTTTACTGTCTACGGAGGACATTACAATATCCATCTCAGCGTACCCGGATTCTGCGAACCTGGAGACGTCCTATCTGCAACTTTTTTGGTGGATGATACCGAGGTACACCGGGATGTAGTGGTAGATGGAGAATACTCTGTTGTCGACATACAGATTTCAGAAGGCATCGGATACGGCTTTTACCTTTGGATACTGATATCACAGGCGTTTATCGTAATGATGATGGCACTCTCGTACTACAAAAGAAAAAGACGAACTGAATTAAGAACGACCCAAGATCAGTTTAACCGCTTCAGTTTCCGATAACTTTTTTTCTTTAGCGACTTCCCTTACTCTTCCTATCAGACGAATGTAGAGTTCGTAACCTTTTTTGTTCTTTATCTTGTCGCATATGGTCCTGGAAAGCGCTTCGTTGAAACGTTCGTGCGGTCTCTGGTTCCTCAGAGATTCTTTAAGATATTGTGTATCCTGCTTATCCATGGATCTCAGATAGTGCACAACTTTAGATGGATAAAAACGTTTTCAGCCCAAAAACAAACAAAATATATTTAGTGTTCTACTTGTTCACCGGCTTGCATAAGTATAAACCCACTCTAAGCGGGGGTAGCGCAGGAATTAAAAATTCCTCCTAACTCCCCGCTTTCTCATATGCATTCGAAGCGCGGGTCAGCAGGAATCGAAGATTCCTACAACACGCAAATTGTAGCCACAATTTGCGGGGGTAGCCAAGCATGGCCAAAGGCGATAGACTCAAGATCTATTCCCATAGGGGTCCGAGGGTTCAAATCCCTTCCCCCGCACTTTTTTACTTTGAGTTTTCGAAAAGAAAAATGAAGAGCAGGAATGAAGTTCCTGCGGATTTTTTTAATTCTGGAGCGAAGCGGAAGAAGTGAAAAAATAGGAGGAGCGAGCGAAGCGAGTTCCTGCGGATGAGCAAAGTCACTACTTTGCGAGTAAGTAGAATGAAATTCTTCTGGATT
>SKVC01000113.1 GCA_007129655.1 Thermoplasmata archaeon | reverse complement strand
TCCACATCGTCTTCAGCATCGGTTATAACATGTTCATACTGTGCACTGGTTACGCCAGACAGAACAAGCAGTAACGCGAGCGCGACGAAGACCACGAGGTATTTTTTCCATTGCATTTTATCTCACCATCTTATTATTATTCTTATCTGAGTACAGCATATATATATCTTTTGGTGATTTTATTTTTCGAACATGTGGATAGAATTTAAAAGTATTATCATCTAAGAAAAGAAAAAACCATATACCACCTGTTTTATCTGCGGTATAGGTGAGATATATGAAGGAGCCTGTAAACAAGTTGCCGGAAGGTCAAAAAAGAGAGATAGAAGATTTCATAAGCTGGTGGATGACAGAGAACAAAGTCCCCGGTATGAGCATCGGCCTGGTCGAAGGCGATGAAGTGGTTTATGCAAATGGCTTTGGTTCTAGAGATCTGAATAAAGATCTGCCGACCACCGTTAAAACACTTTACGGTATAGGTTCCATAAGTAAATCGTTCACCGCTATTGCAGTGATGAAGTTGGTTCAGGAGGGAAAATTGAGTGTCTACGATTTGGTTAAAGACCATCTTCCGGTGAACTGGGATGAATCCATTACTATACATCATCTGTTGACCCATTCTTCAGGCATGCCCTCTTTGGGCGTGAGCGAAGTACTGATAGCTCGATTGATCGGTCTGGAAGAAAGGGGAGTCCCTTTGGGGGATCGTGCGGATTTCTACATGCACATAAACAATGCTTTAGATGAATTCGCCGCTCCGCCCGGAGAAAGATTCTTCTATTTTAACTCGGGCTACAAGCTACTGGGATTGATAGTAGAAAAGGTAGGTGGTAGGTCATACGAGGAATACGTTCGAGAAGAGATATTGGCACCATTATCGATGAACAGGTCCACCTTTGTTCCGGAAGGGGGAGACGTTATGACCCCCTATTTCTCTCGTAACAATGACCCCACTCCCACGGAATTACCTGTACGAGATCTGAGCTTCCCCGCAGGAGGCCTTTTGAGTTCGGTAGACGAGATGGTCAACTATCTGATGATGAATATGAACGGTGGAATATTCAAAGGTATCAACATAATAGACGAAGAGTTTCTGAATGAGATCCATAAAGGTCATATTCCAAGGGAAAGAGGCAGCTATGGGTACGGCTGGAGTGTAAAACATTTCAACGGCAAGAAATTCATCGGTCACGGAGGCTCGATCGCCGTCGCATCGGCATATCTGGGTTTTACAGATGACGCTGGTGTGATTTTAGCCTGTAATACTTCTCCGTCTTCTTCAGTGGAAGCCGTCGGTAAGGCGCTACTCACCATACTAGATGGCAAAGATTGGCGGGAACTGACTTACTTTGCCAGAAAGGAACGTATGAAATTTTTGGAAGGAGAGTACGAAACCTACAGAGGGGCGAGGAAGGCAAAGGTGGAGAGGCAGGACGGTCTATTACGGGTGGAATTCATCGAAGAGCTCGAAAAAGAATCACATATATTGATACCGAAAGCAAAGGATGTCCATGATTACGAATTTTACTACCACGATGCAGAAGGAGGAACGAACACTGTGGAATTCGTAGTGAATAAGGGCGACATAGACATGTTCGTCGAGAGGTATAGACTGCATAAGATGTGAGCGAAATGGGTTTACAGACCTTGGATGCTTTTTTTGTAATCCTATTAGCCTTCGTAGCAACCGGTTTACTCTGGAGGATACACGAAGGTACGGAACTATCAACTCAAGGTGGGCAGGACATCATATCTAATACTAAAAATATAATAATAACGCAAATGGGATATTCACAAATGCCTTCCAAAGATAGTTGATCACTGATCTTCCGACGGCGGTGGCTTAATGGTGGAAAATCCTCCAGAGGATACGAGGGAATCTTATGAAGAAATCACAGATAACCGAGGAGAACATAAAGATGAAATCGAGCTAGAATATCGGCAGGTCGTATTCTAAACCTCTTCCCCTCTTTTTCTATATCCCTCCAAAAACCTATTATAATACCCAATCTTACACCTCAAATAGGTGCTTTTAGATGATAGAAATCAGATTTCACGGAAGAGGTGGTCAAGGTGCGGTTACAGCATCGGAATTCCTTGCCAAGGCTGCCTTCAACGAAGGAAACGACGTACAGGCTTTTCCTATGTACGGCGTTGAGCGACGAGGAGCCCCTGTAACTGCTTTTACCAGGATAGACAGTAAGGCAGTGCGTAATAAGGCGCAGATCCATGAACCGGATGTTGTGATAGTTATGGACATGGCATTATTGGATGCCGTTGACGTAACTGCAGGGCTAAAAACGGAAGGTAAGGTAATACTTAATACAGGTAAATCACCGGAGGAGATGAAAAAAACTCTCGGTGTTGACAATCCTGTGTATACCGTGGATGCCAGCAGCATCGCAGTGCAGCATAGGCTTGGCTCCAAGGTTGCACCCATCGTTAATACTGCAATTCTAGGAGCGGTTGTAAAAGCTACAGGGATGGTCAAGATCAAATCACTTATCGATGTGGTTAAAGAGAACGCTCCAGCAAAGAAGGAAGAAAATGCAAAGGCCACTGAACAGGCTTACAACGAAGTTAGAGGTGAGAAGATTGAGTAAAGAAGAAGTTTATAGAATAGTTATAGACCCTAAGGACCATAGGGATGTACCGCTTACGTTGATCACCGACTGCCCATCTTATCTGATGACAAAGACCGGTAGTTGGAGGACATTGAGACCTATAGTTGATAACGAAAAGTGTATCAAATGTGGTATCTGTTGGAAGTTCTGCCCGGATGTATCCATCCATGTCAAGGAGGATGGAGCAGAAGTAGATTACGACTTCTGCAAGGGTTGCGGAATATGTGCTAAGGAATGTCCCGTAGATGCGATTGTTATGGAAAAGGAGGAAGACTATGTCTGAAATGAAGATCGTTTCCGGTAATTTTGCAGCCGCCTACGGCGCTAAACTTTCCAGAGTCGAAGTGGTAGCGGCTTACCCGATCACACCTCAAACGGAGGTAGTAGAAAAGATAGCCGAATTGGTTTCCAATGGTGAGATGGACTCGGAATATGTAAAAGTAGAGAGTGAGCATTCCGCCATGGCGGCTTGTATCGCAGCATCCAACGCCGGAGCTAGAGCTTACACAGCATCATCTGCCCATGGACTCGCACTGATGCACGAATTGTTAATATGGGCATCCGGTGCAAGATTGCCTGTGGTGATGACCAATATCAACAGAGCCATGGGACCACCATGGAGCGTATGGGCCGATCATCATGACACCCTAGCACAAAAAGGAACAGGCCAGTTACAATTCTTCTGTGAGAATAATCAAGAAGTTTTAGATAGCGTAATCATGGCATTTAAGATATGCGAGGACGCTGACATAATGTTGCCCGCAATGGTGGTAGAGGATGCCTTCATATTGAGTCATACCAAGGAACCCGTAGAGATATACGATCAGGAACTGGTGGATGAATTCTTGCCACCATATGATCCCGAGTATAAACTGGACGTTGAAAGACCATTCGGTTTTGGTTCTCTGGGAATGCCCGACTGGTATATGGATTTCAGATACAAGATCGCTGAGGCCTTCGAAAAAGCACCTGAGAAAATAGAGAAAGTCAATAAGGAATTTACAGAGATCTTTGGAAATGACAACGGAGGACTCATCGAAGAGTACAAAACCGATGGTGTAGATGTTCTTATAGTGACCATGGGTTCGATATCCAGTACATCCAAGGATGTGATCGATGAGCTCAGAAAAGAAGGACACAATGTCGGCCTGGCCAGATTACGAACATTTAGACCTTTCCCGGTGGAGAAATTCAGAGAGATAACCAAGGGCGTTAACGTAGTCGGAGTAATGGATCGTAGCTATACCTTCGGTCACGGTGGTGACGCCGCTAGGGAGATAAAGGACGCTCTCTACGGCCACAGAGACTTGATACTCAAGGATTACATCGTTGGCCTAGGAGGTCGTGATCTGACTCCGAAGATACTTAAAAACATAATGTTGGATGCGATTTCACTGCAGGATAAAGGATTAGACAAAGAGATCGAATGGGTCGACCTTCGAATCAACCAGGAAAGATGGAGGCGATAAAAATGGCAAAAATACCAGAAAAAGAATTGATGTTTCAGGGAACTACGGCTTGCCCGGGTTGCGGTGCAGGAAACGCGATGAGATATGTACTAAAAGCACTGGGTAAAAACACTATAATAAACATTCCAGCATGTTGCTGGGCTGTCATACCCGGAGTTTATCCTTCCAGAAATCTGGATATCCCTCTACTGTACAACGCTTTTGAAGCAACGGGCGCAGCATCTTCGGGAGTTAGAGCGGCACTTAACGCCAAAGGAATAGATCCGCGGGAGATAACAGTCGCTGGTTTCGCCGGAGACGGTGGTACTGCAGATATCGGTATCCAGGCACTTTCAGGCTGTGTCGAAAGGGGTACCGACACAATACAGATAATGTACGACAACGAAGCTTACATGAACACAGGTATCCAGAGAAGTGGTGAAACGCCATATGGTGCATGGACAACCACTACACCCGTAGGTAGTGAAAAGGCGTGGAAGAAGAATCCTAAGAAGAATATGATGGAGATAATGAACGCCCACGGAATACCCTATACTGCTACGGTAAGCATAGCTTACCCGGAGATCATGATCGAGAAGATCCAAAAGGCAAAGGACATTCCAGGACCGAAATTCATCCATATATATGCACCTTGTCCAACAGGCTGGAGATCTGATCCATCAGATACTGTAAAACTCGCCAAACTTGCATTTGAAACATGTGTATTCCCTCTTTACGAAATAGAGAACGGCGTTTACAACATCTACAAAAAACCCAAGAAGAAGGTTCCTGTAAGAGATTACCTCAAACTACAGGGAAGATTTAGACATCTTCCTACCGAAGAAGTTGAATTGATCCAGGAAAATGTAGACCGAGAATGGGAATTACTTCAGAAAAAGGAAAAATTTACCAAGGAATAGGTGGTTAAAAATGAAAGAACTCCTCGATGACGAACCCGGCAAGAAGATACTACTTTTAGGTAATGAAGCAATAGTGCGGGGTGCCATGGAAGCGGGAATAGGCCATGGGTCTACTTATCCCGGAACACCATCTTCTGAGATCGGTAATACTTTTGAAAAAGTGGCCAAGGAATATGGTATGTACTTTGAGTACTCAGCTAACGAAAAGGTTGCCCTGGAAGTTGGAGCAGCTGCAGCAGTATCCGGAGTTCGTTCCATGGTGTGGATGAAGCACGTTGGTGTGAATGTTGCCGCCGATGCCCTTATGACATTGATGTACTGCGGTACCCGTGCTGGCCTGGTGATAGTGGCTGCCGGTGATCCTTCGGTGCACTCGAGCCAGAATGAGCAGGATAATCGTTACTACTCTTTGCTAGGAAACATACCGATGCTTGAGCCAACCACACCTCAGGAAGCCAAAGAGATGGTAAAACACGCCTTCGACCTTTCGGAGAAACTGGAATTGCCGGTACTAGTACGAACTACCACAAGGATAAATCACGCAAGAGGAATTGTCACCTTCGGGGAGTTGAAACCACCGGCTAAAAAAGGACATTTTGAAAAGGAACCGGGACGATTCGTGGCGGTACCGTCGACGGCGATAAATAATCATCCTAGGCTCTTGAATCATATGAAGGAGGCGGAGCCGTTATCCGAGGAGTCTCCATTCACTATAGAATATGATGGTAAAGAACCGGAACTACATATAGTCTCTTCTGGAGCTGGATTTAACTACGCTCTCGAGGCGAAGGAAGTTCATGATCTATCGGTAAAGATATTGAAACTCGGGATGACCAATCCTTTCCCGAAGGATAAGGTTTCCAAATTCATAAAGGACGCAAAGCGTGTGTTGGTGGTAGAAGAATTGGAACCATTTTTAGAGGACAAGATAACTCAGATAGCTAAAGAAGTCAATCCGAAATTGGAGATATATGGTAAACACACGGGACATTTCTCGCGTCTTTACGAATACAATCCGGATATAGTTATGAAAGCTATCTCAGAACTCCTTGAGCTTGATGTAAAGGACGAGTCACTCAAACCAAAAGAATTTTCATTGCCGACCAGACCACCTTCATTATGTCCGGGATGCCCTCACCGAGCGACTTACTATGCGGTGAAGCGCGCTTTGGGTAAGAAGGAGGCTGTTTTCTCAACTGATATCGGCTGTTACACGCTGGGTATACAGGACCCTATGAATATGGCTGATTTCTTGTTGTGCATGGGCTCCAGCGTCGGTGCCGCAGGAGGTTTTTCTAAGAATACCGACCAGAAAGTGTTTGCGTTCCTAGGAGATTCAACGTTCTTCCATTCCGGCTTACCGGCACTGGTAAGTGGAGTTTACAATCAGCATGATTTTGTATACGTCATAATGGACAATAGAACGACGGCCATGACCGGACATCAGCCACATCCGGGAACAGGTATAACCGGTATGGGCGATCCCGCACCGATGCTGTCTATAGAGAATCTAGCAAGAGGAGCCGGCGTTGAATTCGTCGAAACCGTGGATCCCTTCGACATAGAGAAAACAACTGAAGTGTTCAGAAAGGCCATCGAACATCCCGGGATCGCAGTGGTCATACCCAAGCATGCTTGCGTACTGATCGAAGAAGGTAAGATAAAGGAACCGCTTTACGTGATCGATAAAGAGGTATGTACACAGTGCCATGTTTGTACGGATAAATTCGGATGTACAGCATTGGTCAGGGATGGGGATGTTGTCAGCATCAACGCTACATTGTGTATCGGATGCGGCCAGTGTGCACAGGTATGTCCTTTCGATGCCATAATTCAGGAGGTGAAATGAGATGACCAATATAGAGATAGTCGGCGTAGGAGGTCAGGGAATATTGACCTCATCACAGGTTATAGGAAAGGCGGCCATGGCCAAAGGTTTGGATGTATTCATGAGCGAGGTTCACGGTATGGCTCAGCGTGGAGGCGTTGTAGTTACTACCGTTAAATTGGGAGAAAAGGTTTACAGCCCGTTGATAGGCGACGGAGATGCAGACGTCATTCTCGGTTTTGAACCTATCGAGACATATCGTGCCATCAGCAAGGCATCCGAAGATACTTGGGTTGTTACCAACACAGCACCCATAGTTCCGTTTACTGTGAGTACAGGCAAACAGACATATCCGGATATCGGTGAGATCTACAAAGCACTGGATGAAGTTACGGATAAATTCGTCAAGATGGATGCTAGAAAACTTGCCATAGAAGCAGGTGCGGCGATCACACAGAACATAGTGATGGTGGGCGCACTCACAGCCACCGGAGTATTACCCATGTCCAAAGAGGAGATGTTGGATTCTGTAAGACAGAGTGTCCCCGAGCGCTTTATGGAGATCAACGAAAAAGCATTCCTTAAAGGCTTCGAGCAGATATAGTGATGAACGCCAGACGTCGTTCTCTCGTCCTTATCATATCCGCAGCATTTCTGGTACCCTTGGCAGGTTCTATTTACATGCCGAATATAGGCAATGTAAGTGCTGAATTCGGCTATACTTACTTTATACCTCTGACGGTAACTGGTTACGTACTTGCGGAAGCCTTGTCGTATCTCGTTTACGGTCCGCTTTCCGACAGATACGGTAGAAGAAAAGTATACGTACCGGCTCTGTATGGTTTTACAGTTTCCTGCGTTCTATGCTATCTATCATGGAGTGCCGGAATTCTGGTTCTTTTTAGGATATTTCAAGGACTGTGTGTTACTACTGGATTTGCCGTCGGCTCTGCGGTGATCGCAGACGTATATCATCCCTCGGTTCGTGGTAAAGCCATGGGTACCTTTTTCGCGTTTCCATTGATAGCACCCCCTATCGGTTTCTTTTTAGGAGGTTTCATAGGTAGTTTCTTCGGCTGGCGATATGTATTTTTGCTTTTAGCTGTAGTTGGATTATCCGTAGCCATATTGTTCACACTATTCTTCGAAGAAACCAAAAGTGATTTCATAGAGGAGAGGGGCATGAAGAAGATCGCTTTCGGTGTTTTACGAAATCGTAGGTTCGCTTCTTCGACTTTTCTAGGGGTATCTTTGTTTGCAACATTGTATACATTCCTGGTATTTTTCGCGATAATACTCAGTGAGACTTATGGTCTGGATTCCTTTGGAATCGGACTTATATTCATGGGTGTGGCTTTTGCGGATTCTATTTTTGCTTACATAGGGGGGAGGCTGTCAGATAGATTCTCTCGACAAAGGGTATTCACCGTTGGAAGTATTTTATGTATAATAGGGACATTTATGTTTTCTTTGTCGATCGGCCTACAATTAGTTTATCCTTCTGTGTTTTATCTTTTATTTGCCGTCGGGCTTGGTTTGTCAAGTCCGGCTCTGATCACTTATGTATTAGAAACCGCACCTGATAGCACTGGAACTGCGTCCGGTATCTACAATTTTCTACGTTCTACAGGTGCTGCGGCGTTGACATTCGGAGGCTACTTCATCATAGAATCATTTTCCTTGAAAGTATTGTTTTTTAGTTGCGCTTCGATGATATTTATTACGTTAATATATTTTTGTAAACACGCCGATTGAATCAACGTGTTACTATACACACTGAAAATTTAAAAGCATCACTATGATTTGCATGTAATTTTGCATAGAATTACAATAGAATTTGAAACAATTGTATATATAGAGGAAGAGATAACAAATTGCACGGGAGAGAGAACAAACAAACGCAGGGTGATCTGAAAAAAGAGTGAAGGAAAAAGAGACACGGTTTTTCCTAAGATTGAAGATAACTCCTCTAATAACAGTTTTGTCGGGGTTTTAAAAAACCCCGGCAATGTCTTTTTTTTAATGTTTTCAATCGATATATATTTGATTTAAATTCGCCGATTGAACCAAAACATATTTGTGTTTGGTTTTTGAAAAATGAACATATCAGGAATATTCGTAATTATGGAAAAACTATTTTACGATGAATAACGATAATAACGCAAAGGATGTAAAAATGACTGAAAATACAGATGTGATAAAAGATAAAGTCGATTTACTGACTATCTCAAGATTTCGGGATCGTTCGAAGGTAGAGAAAGCTATAGAAGTACAAGATAGACTTAGGAAAAAATCCTCGGACTGGGATGGTACTAAGGAGATCAGACGTTGGCGGGAAGCAAGATGATAGTTTTGGATACCTCGGTAGTAGTAAAATGGTTTTCCAATGAAAAACACACCGAAAAGGCTTTGGATATAAGGAAAAGGATTAGAAACAAAGATGAGATCGGTGTTTTCCCTGATTTGTTATTATATGAGCTATCGAATGCTCTTAGATACAACCCGAATTTCGATGAAAAAGACGTAATAGATGCCTTGGAATCAATTATTAACATGGATATGGAAATAGTAAATCTAAGTTCAGAAGTTATCAACCTTTCTATTACTTTAGCATTTGAGCGGGACATTACGATATACGATTCATCTTACGTCGCCTTGGCACAGAAACTCGATGCGAATTTTGTCACAGCAGATGAAAAGCTATATAACAAAATACATGACCTTGGATTATCGACCTACATTACAGATATATGATATTATACATAGCTTAAACAAAAAATTCTGTTCATAAGGATCAATGAGAATTTAAATTCGCCGATTGAACCAAAACATATTTTTATACTCGCGGAAGATGTATGAGTATATGAAAAAACTATGGATTTGTGTCTTGGTTCTAATGCTCGTCTTTGGAGCAGTTATCCCTACAGTATCCTCTGAAACGAACGATACAAACGGTTTTCCCTATCCCGGGGACGACTGGGCATGGGAGATGATCGGTACGCCGTACGCACATCAACTCGGAGAATACGGTGATGATGTTCTTGTGGCGGTGATGGATACGGGGATAGATTACAATCATCCCGATCTTAAAGATCGTATGTGGGAAGGTATCGGTTACGATTTTGTTAACAATAATGATGATCCCATGGACAATGATGGTCACGGTACCCACGTTGCCGGGATCGTCGCCAGTGTTGCTCCTAACGCACGGTTGATGGCCTTGAAAGTGATGGAAGAGGAAGGCGGCCGATGGGTCGAAGTGGCCCAGGCCATAAAATTTGCCAGGGAAAACGGTGCAGATATTATAACCATGAGCTTCGGGGGAGAACAAAGCCCTATGGCCCAGGTGATCCGGATACAGATGAACTTTGCCTATCAACAGGGTGTATTGATGGTGGCCGCCGCCGGTAATGACAACACCGATAGTAAATTCTATCCTGCTGCAAACGAACAGGTGATAGCAGTCTCAGCAGTGGATTCTAACATGGAAAAGGCCAGCTACAGCAACTATGGCGATTGGATAGAGTTGGCTGCGCCCGGTGGAGATGGTGGTGTCCGTGTAATTTCCACTATCCCTGGAGATTCATATGGATATAAGATGGGAACCTCTATGGCCTGCCCCTTCGTTACCGGAGTAGCGGCGATCATGATGGGTGCCGATCCTGGGATGAGCAATGTAGAGATAAGGGAGGCTTTATGGGAACAAGCGATCGATCTTGGTGAGCCTGGGAAGGACCCGATATATGGTTATGGTTTGGTCAATGCCTACAGGGCTGCAGGAGGAAGAGTGCCGACACCGCCTTTGGGATTAACAGCTAAGGGACGTGACGAACGAGTGGAATTATCCTGGGAGATCCCCTGGGACGAAGGCTTGTCTGAAATAGAAGGATATCGTGTGTACAGGGGAATCAGTCCGGATGAGATCGAATTCTATGTTAGTACGGAAGATTTAGCCCACGTTGATAACGATGTGGTCAACGAACAGAGATATTACTATTATATCACAGCCTACAGCAGCGAAGGAGAAAGCTTCCCCAGCGATACAGTTATGGCGGTGTCCCGGGAGACGGCCGTAGAACCTTCGGCTCCTAGAGATATGGAAGCGATCCTTACCGAAGATGGTGTAAGGCTGAGTTGGGTGATACCCGAGGACGACGGCGGCGAAACTATCACGGGATACCAGATCTACCGGGATTCTGAAGAAATTGTAGAGGTAGAGGTCACTGAGTATGTTGATACCGATGTTGTAGTTGAGAATACTTATACATACAGCGTAACTGCGGTAAATACGGTAGGTGAGAGTCCCCATTCGGAGAGTGTTACTGTAACCGTACCGGAAGATCATACGGAACCTCCTGACGAAAACGACGAAGAAGCGGATGAAAACGATGGAACCACAGACGACGAAACGGATACAGGACCTATGCCTTTTCCATCTTATGAGGACGAAGGTTTCCTGCTGTTTTTCATAATAATCCTTATCATCGGTATCGCCGGTGCTGGTCTGGTTTATTACGTTCTAAAAAATAAGGAAGAAAAGAAGCAGTACTAGATATAGTACATGTAGATCAAGTATACTCCGGCAATTACCAGCACTATCCCGGAGATCCGGTTTATCCATATCACCTTATCTCTGAAATCATTGACAACACTTTCTCTAAAGTACACTGTTAGCAAAGAAAAAAGGATCATCAACGCAGCCATGGTGAGAAGGTAAAGTGATAATACGACAACGGTTCCGACAAGACCATTCACTAGCCAGGAGGTGGCTACGAGAGCCAGGAATATGGGTGCTGCACATCCTAGCGATGCCGATGCGTAGCCCATACCATACAGGAAAGGAGAATCGTTCGTATCTTTCTTGGAGTGTGATAAGAAACGTCTCTTGAAGTTCTGCCAACCAACCGCCATCCTGTCAAATATACGTATGTTTGCTAGAAGTGTGATACCTAAAAAAATTACGATCCCGCCAACTATCGGTTCGAGATATGGTAAACCCCGAAGTATTGTGCCTCCGAAGAGCATACCTATAATACCCAATATCCCGAATATCACTATTATACCGGCAGATGCTTTTATCCCCATGGTTAAACCTTTTTTGTGCCCCCCTTTTTCATCGGGCCGCATATAAAAAGCGATGTATGAAGGTAAAAGTGGGAAAGCACATGGTGAGAAGAAGGAAAAAAATCCAGCGGTTATGGCCAGTAAATATATACCATAATCAGATAAACTGATGGTTTCCCCTTCGCCCTCGACCAGTTTATCGAGTTCTGTTCTCAAAGTTTCCTCATCCGTGATGCCGCTCTTCCTGTAGGTCATGTTACCGTATTCATCCACCAATATCAAAGTCGGGACGAACTGAAGTCTGTAATCCATTATGGAAAGTTGATTGTTCCCTTGTCCCATATGCCATGATATGTTGTTTTCTTGCCTATAATCATCCAGATCTTCTATCGAATTTCCTCCGACATCAATGCTGATAAATATTATCTGGTCATGGTAATCAGGATAAACCTCTTTGAGGATTACTTCCAGCTCTTGGCATGAAATGCATTGGAAGGACATGAAATCAATCAGAACAGGCTTTTCAGCTTCCGAGAGCGTGAACTCGCCGTCGGTAGTAGGTATGGTAAAATCCGGTGCGGTGCCGGTAGCTGCCTCCGTCGGAGAAAAGACTAGCATAATGATCAGAACAAGGATGACGATTCGGTTTTTCATTAAAAGAACATAACCGTATAACAGGTATATAAAAGTGTTGATTGCAGGCTTAGTTGAAGCATTTTTATTTTTTCTGCCTTGTGTACAGAGTATAAAACCCAAAACACGCACACTATATAGTTTATACAACAACTACATACATACATACATACATACATACTATATAGTAATTAATATATAGTTCCCCGTTGTTCTCCATTTTTAACGATTAATAAATGGTGAAGTAAATGAAAGGAACCTACTATAAGAGGACAGGATTTTTAGCAATATTTATGGCTGTGTTGATATTTATCAGCATATTTATACCTGCAGTGGGTGCTGCTGTTGGCGAGGCTAGACAAAGGGACGAAGTGGTGGACGAAGATGGTAACAGACATATGATCTACTCTCAAGGTGGAGATGTGTACTACAAGAACAATATCGGCTGCGGGAATATGCCATGGAACCGTTGGAACGAGCCCGTGCGTTTAACGGATATGCAGATGCCTGCGTATCATCCACGCATAGAAATTTCAGATGGGTTCATCTACGGCGTTTGGGTGCAGAAATATCCAGAGATGGATAGATTCGTGTATGCCGGGGCGCTGCTTGAAGAACCGGATGAATGGGGTCTGAACATAGATGTTGCGAAAGTACCGGTAGATCTGAACGGTGACAGGTACGAGATGGAGGTTGAAACCGGGACGATAATGTTATCATGGAACAATGAAGTAAAACTCTCGTGGACGGCGGACATCGACGGAGATATGATACCGGACATCGAGGACGAAAGACCGTTGGAGTACGATGTGGTGAACGATTTTGTGGATTTCGAACCCGATGTTGTTTCGGTCGTTCCCGAACTTGACGTATCGGTTGCGGTGGACTTCGAGGGCGACGAGTACGTTCTGCCCACGATCACCGAAGTCGAGGGAGATTTCGAGCATTCGGTGGGAAGGTATATCAACATAGAGTTGGACACTGATGCGAATTACAAAGGTCTGATCAAGTTCGGTTATAACTGGTTGGAGGTGCCGAACCGGTACTTACGTGTGTACCGCGAGAGTGACGAGGGATGGTTCG
>SKVC01000053.1 GCA_007129655.1 Thermoplasmata archaeon | reverse complement strand
TAAAGGAAGTGGAGAAATGCATACGAGATAAAGGTGCATTTCCGGCATTTCCAGTCAATGTAAGTGTTAACAACATCGGAGCCCATTACACACCGTATCCCGGTGACGGTAAAATATTCAAGCCGGGCGACGTTGTTAAGATAGATGTAGGATGTCACGTCGACGGGTACATCGCCGATACCGCATTGACCGTGGAGATCGAAACGAACTTACACAAAAAAATGATATCCGCGGCGGAAAAGGCCTTGAAAAACGCTATAAAGTTGGTTAGCCCCGGCGTAAAGGTACGTGAGATAGGGGCCGAGATAGAGAGAACCATAAACGGTTACGGTTTCAAACCCATACGTAATCTTACGGGTCACCGGTTGGAGAGATACGTACTACATTCCGGATTATCTATTCCTAATGTCAGCTCGGGAAGAGGCGTTTTAAAAGAAGGTATGGTGGTAGCAATAGAACCTTTCGCCACCAATGGAGTTGGCAGGGTGGCAAACTCTAGGAAGGGAGAGATATACATCTTACGCAGAAAAAGAAGATTAAATAAGGAAGAAGAGAAGTTCTATAACTGGCTTAACGACCATTTCAATTCACTCCCCTTCGCATCCTATTGGTGCCATACCTACTCTAAGGATTACATACAAAATCTTAAGCGGTTGGAAAGGCGAGGTGCCGTGATGTCTTATCCATTATTGATAGAAGAAAGTGACGGGATAGTTACACAAAGGGAACATACTCTGATGATAACAAAAAACGGAGCGAAGGTACTAACAGCTTGATTTAGATATCCTTGTCCCATTCTTCGATATATTTCTTATCTAACTTTATGCTGTCCCAATCACCCTCTTTGTATATCTTAGGTACAGTAAGGGCGATGATAATTATTACAATGAAAAAAGCTATCAATGCAGAGAATACAACTGTTCCTGAAATACCGAATACCTGAGCCCTTGCCACAACTACAGACAGTTTATTTGTTTGGGCGGGATGTATAATCAGCTTTCCCAACCAAAGTACCACACATATTGTGAAAAGCCAAACATAAACATGTCTTAATCGATGGGAAATAGCCTCCCAATAAGATATCTTAAAATGTGGATTTTTCAGGTCCTTTGCTAGATCTGCCATCCAACGACGGCTGGTAACCTCTTCCTTTGGATTTAAAGACCTTGCTAAAAAATCTCTTTCTAGTGCTCTAACACGACTATGCCAGAGATTGAAGTACATGAATCGCCTAGATTCTATGCCTAAGAGAAGAGATGTGAACAACAAAGAGAATAAAAGTAATTCATGCGGATAACCGGGATCGCTGTATGTCCAAGTTATCAAAGCAGATAAAAGAAGTATAGCCCAGTTTGTTGTAGCATCAAGTCTAGCTCTCCAATTATAAGACCTCTGTATCTCTCCCCTGTACATATGAGTCAGAATAGTCGAGAACTCGTTGATGGTCTGTTCCTCGATAAATTCTTCAGGGTCGGTGAGCGTCATACGTTTGATGCACACGATGAGCCATATATAAATCTAGTCATGTACAGCACCGATAATATCGGATAACTTATCTATTTCCTGCTGTTCCATGATTGACTTCATCTCTTCTACTATCTTCCGTGGTGCATCCTTTCCGCGATAATATATCGATGAACCTATCTCAAGAGCTGTGGCACCGGCCAGCACGTATTCCAAGGCATCACGTCCCGTGGTTATACCTCCACAGCCGATAACAGGGATATCTACTGTTTGATAACTTTCATAAACGCAACGCAATCCCACCGGTTTGATCGCCGGACCGCTGTATCCCCCTACTTTATTGCCTAAAAATGGCTTACGTGTTTCCAAGTTTATCGCCATGGCTTTGAGAGTATTTATAGCTACTATTGCATCGGCTCCAGCTCCCTCTACAGCCTGTGCAATTTCGGATATATTATCCGCCGGAGGAAGTTTTGCAAAAACAGGCATATCAACAGCGTTTTTAACCTCCAATACCGAGGTACCGGCTGTTTCGGTATCATGTCCGATAGCCGCTCCGTATCCCTTCGCGTGGGGACAGCTCAAATTCAACTCCAGTGCGTGAACACCGATATCCTCCATCCGCTCGGCTAAATCTACAAATTCCGAGGAATTTGATGCGAAGATACTGCCTATAATCGGTTTACCACTTACAATGGAAAAAAGCTCTTTTAGCTCGTTTTCGAAAGAGTCTATCCCTTGGTTGGGAAGTCCCATTGCATTAAGCAAGCCGGTATCTAGTTCCAACATTGTTGGATTCGGATGTCCGCTTCTAGGATCTTTACCAATGGATTTCGTTACAACTCCGCCGAAACCGGCTTTAAACATATTGGAAATCGTAGACGCTGTTTGACCTAATATCCCGGAAGCTAGTATCAAAGGATTCTCCAACTCGATACCAGCGACGGAGGTTTTAAGAGATACCATGAACCCCGATTTGCATATTAGGATTAAAAGTTTGGGCCTAAATCTATCGATATGCTTAAATGTGAAATAGTTCTTAAGGTAGTAAAGTGATAGACATGTTTAGGGATACGATACCGGGTCTTGATAGGGTGTTTCACACCGATATAGAGCCACCGAAGGTTGTTCTGATAACCGGTCCGCCGGGTTCAATGAAAACTAGTTTTTGCTACTACCTTATGACTAAATACGTGGAGAAAACGGGTGATTTCGGGCTCTACACTACGTTAGAAGAGACTGTGGATAGTCACTTAAACAACATGCAGAGTTTAGGTATAGACCTCAGCTTGAATATGCAGATATCAGATATAACGGATATAAGAGATATCGATCAGATAGTTGAAGAAGGTGAAGAAACCGACTACGTCGACTTTCTAGAAAAAATGCTCAGACATTTTAAAGAAGTAAGAGGAGACCGTTTTAAGGTATTCGCCCTTGACTCTTTGGGAGCTTTGTATTCGTTGATGGAACATGAAGAGAATATGAGAAAAAAGATGTTCCATTTCTTTAAGTTGCTGCGGGATCTCGACCTTTACTGTTTCATCGTTATGGAACGAAGTATCGGTAGCGAGGCTAATCTGCTCGGTAACGAAGGTTTCCTTGTAGACGGATTGATAATGTTAGGATTAGACAGGAACAGAGGAAAATTGACTAGATATTTACAGATAGAAAAGATGCGTGCATGCAGACACAGCATGGAAAAACACGCTCTGGAAGTAGGAGACAAAGGGCTAACCGTACTAGGGCCCATATTTGAATAGTGATATCATGCAAAGTATTAGTAAGTTATATAAAACAGAAGCACTATTAGGTAACAAATCAAACTCAATAAAATTGGGGGAATAAAATTGGCAGAAGATGATGGATTTCTTAACGAAATGGAAGGCTTCATGGGGAAGCTGAAACAACAGAAGAAAGAGCTTGACGAACGAGCAGAAGGACTTTCAGAAAGGGAGCGCAGTCTTGAGCAAAAAGAAAATGAACTTCGTGAAAAGGAAAATTCTATAGATTCAAAACAAAGCGAACTAGCTACAGAAGCGGAAGAACTTAAATCTATACGATCTGAGATCGAAGGTTCAAGGCAGCGTATAAACGAGGCAAGGCAGGAATTAGATCAAGAGCGCAGTGAACTAAAATCTGTAAGAGACTCATTACTTTCCAAAACAAAGTCTGTAGAAGAACTACATCAAAGTATAGCTTCAAAACAGGAAAATTTGGTATCCCGGGAAGAAGCCATCCTCGAAAGGGAGGATGACCTTGATGATAGAGAAGAGGCGATAGTTACCAAGGAAGAGGAAATGCTCGTAAAGCGTCAAGAAGTTTTGGATTCCCTCGCAGAATTGCAAACATCTCTTGGATCTAATATTGACAGCAGCAGAGATATAATAGAAAAAGAGAAGATGCTTTTAAATCAGGATAAAAAATTATCTGACACTAGAAGCAAATTGCTGGAAGCACACCGAAAGATGCTTGAACGCGAGAAAGAGGCTCTTGGCGAAGCAGCGGAGATAGCTAGTGTGGATATTCCTACTATGCCCGATCGTGTTGAAACACCTTCCGCCGATGAGATCAGTGAAGTTCCCGATGTAGAGGCACCTCCCGAAAGAGAAGAGGAAGAAACCGAAGAAGAAGAAACTGAGGAAGAAGCCGAAGAAGAAGAAACTGAGGAAGAAGCCGAAGAAGAAGAAACTGAGGAAGAAGCCGAAGAAGAGGAAACTGAGGAAGAAGCCGAAGAAGAGGAAACTGAGGAAGAAGCCGAAGGACTTTCTTGCTCCAACTGCGGCACTGAGCTAAGCGAAGATGCAGAGATTTGCTACGCATGTGGAACTGAGATCGGTACGGACGAAGAAGAGGACGAAGAAGAGGAAGAAGGTGCCCCTATATGTCCAAACTGCAGTACAGAACTAAGTGCAGATGCGGAGATATGCTATGCTTGTGGGACGGAGATAGGCGGAGAAGATTCTTCCGATGGTTTGAATTGCCCCGTCTGTGGTACGGAACTCAGTGCAGATGCAGAGATGTGCTACGCATGTGGTGCAGACATAGAGAAGAAAGAAAAATCCACTAAGAAAAAGAGGATAGTATAAATTCAGAAAACCTTTTATCACCCCCTTCTTTTTTATTTTTATCAAAATTCCATTCATTTGGAGATAGATGATGAACTTACCTGTAAAATCACCAGAATCGATGTCTGGGAATTGCTCCCTCGATAAAGATGTTGTAAAACTATTGCAAAAAGGGGATGAGCTATGCGACGAAGAAAATTATCTCGGAGCCATAGAATTCTATGATCGTGCACTACAGGTAGAGAGTGATGAGATAATCTATAACAACAAAGGAGTAGCTCTAGATGCACTTGAAAGACACGAAGAAGCCATCCGTTGTTACGAAATGGCATTGGATATAGAACCGAGCTATGTCACTGCATGGCACAACAAAGGTAATTCCCTTTCATATTTGGGTCGATATAAAGAAGCTATCCAATATTACGATCAGGCAATTGAACTTGATCCGGGATATTACGAACCCTACTTTGATAAGGCATTTGCATATATCAATCTCGGTGAAAGACGTAAAGCTAAAAAATGTGCTGATGAAGGCCTTAAATATGGTGATGAAGACCGTCATTTATTGATGATGTTAAAGGGAGAAGTTTTCGATGAACTAGGGGCCCACAGAGACGCACTTAAAATATATGACGAAATACTGAACGAAGACGAAGATAATTTAGAAGTTTGGAAGAGAAGGGGTGATGCTCTATTCAATCTTGGTATATTCGAAGCCGCCTATGAAACATACGACATGATTCTCTCAATTGATAATAAAGATAAGGAAGTATGGAATAACAAAGGCTTCGTTTTATTTTCTATCGGTAGATATTCCGAAGCGATTCCTTGTTATCTTAAGGCTCTTGAACTGGATCCTAATTTCGGCTCCGCCCATTACAATTTAGCTTATCTATATCACACTCGTGGAGAATATGAGAAATCATTGTTCCACTACAAAGAAGCTTCTAAATCAGATCCTGACAACGAGGTACTATGGAATAACCTTGGAAACGCACTTTATAATCTGGAGAAATACGATGAGTGCGTACCATACTTTTTAAAGGCAATAGAAGTGAATCCGGAATATGCAATCGCATGGAATAATATAGGTAACTCCCTTGATAAGCTAGAAAAGTACGAAGATTCTATAGAGTATCACAAAAAAGCGATCGAATTAAAACCAGATATGGATTACTTCCATTTCGCATTGGGCTATTCACTCGCAAAAACCGGTAAAGAAGAAGAGGGTTTAGAAGAAGTAAACATATCTATCGATCTAAATCCAAAGAGTGAAAAAGCGTGGTTTACAAAGGCAACTATATTGAATATACGTGGGATGACCGAAGATACACTGGATACACTCGAAGAAGTTATCAGACTAAATCCAAATTACGCCGAAGCATGGGTAATGCGTGGAGATTTATTAGAAGAATTAGGTAAATACGAAGAATCTCTTAGATCCTATGAAGAGGCACTTAGATCCTATGAAAAAAACTACGAGAACTTTGCTAAAATAGAGACTTTGGTATCCAAAGGTGAACTCTTGGAAGATCTGGGTCGATTTAAAGAGGCTTTGGAAACATATCAACGTATAGTAAAGAAGGATAAAACCTATAAAAAAGGGTGGTTAAAAAAAATAAATATGCTGATTGAAACTAAGCAGTATCGAGAAGCCGTTATCGACGCAAATCGAGCATCTGAGGTATTTGATGATACTAAATTACTTGTTCTAAGAGGACAAGCTTATCATAATATGGGAAACGATGAAAAGGCCGAGAATTCCTTTCAAAAGGCTTTTGAGTCAAATGGTACAGAAGCAAAAATTGCATATGCACGATTTCTTTCCGATAAAGGGGATCATGAACCTGCTCTACTTATTTTAGATGAAGATGATTGGGAAGTAAGACTTCTAAAGGGGAACATCTTTCTTGAATCGGAGAATTTTAACGAGGCAAAAGATCTGTTTAAAAAACTCACTAAAGAAAGAGAGGACAGTGTTAGTGCTATCTATGGTTTAGGTGTCGCCTTGGCAGAACTCGGAGATAAAAAAGGTGCCATGAGAGCCTTCGATGCCTGCATAGGCATATCTGAAGATTTCGAACCTGCATGGTATAAAAAAGCGGTTCTATATATGGAATCAGGCAACAAAAAGAAAGCACTTGAGTATGCTCGTATCGTTAATGATATGTCCGGTGGAGAATATCCAAAGATAGTTGAACTTTTAAAAAAGCTTGAAAGCGAAAGAATATAACCCCTTTATGCTATTAGGGTTCACAAGGTAGATACCATGGAGGTAGGACTCGTAGGAAAGCCTAACGTGGGCAAAAGCACTTTCTTTTCTGCAGCGACCCGGGCAGACGTAGAGATGGCATCTTATCCTTTTACAACCATAGATGCAAACAAGGGTGTCGGATACGTAAGAAGCAAATGCCCTCATGAAGAACTCGGAGTGGATTGCAATCCGAATCATACTCCCTGCATCGACGGTACACGTATGATCCCCATAAAAATAATAGATGTTGCCGGTTTAGTTCCCGATGCCCATAAAGGGAAGGGGTTAGGTAATAAATTTCTAGACGACCTCAGACAGGCATCGACTTTGATCCATATAATCGATGCAAGTGGGAGCACTAATTGTGAAGGGGAGCCATGCAGTACGGGGGAACATGACCCTCGAGAAGATGTGGCATTCCTTGCTAATGAAATAGATCACTGGCTAAAGGGGATCTTGGAAAAGAACTGGGATAGAGTATCCCGACGCATAGAAGTGGTCGGAGGTAATGTAGAACATCTAATTTTTGAACAGCTTTCCGGCCTGGGGATATCCGAACCTAAAGTAGTTTTCGCAATGAGAGGTATGGACTTAAATCCCAATCCTAAACAATGGTCGGACGAAGACTTATTCCGGCTTGCGCATAATATACGTATGAAAAGCAAGCCTATGATAATCGCTGCAAATAAGGCGGATCTAGCCTCCGAGGAGAAGATCGAATCGTTAAAGGAGTTGCCCTATGAAGTCATACCGACATCGGCTGAATACGAACTTGCACTGCGAAAGGCCTCGGAAGCAGGAATAGTCCACTATCTACCCGGAGAAGATAGTTTCGAGATAATAAAAGATGATATGACCCAAAGACAGAAAGCCGCTTTAAGTACCATAGCTGATTTTATGGAACACAACGGAGGACTTGGAGTTCAAAAGACACTCGAAAAGGCCGTCTATGAACTCTTGGACATGATCGTGGTATATCCGGTTGAAAACGAACACAGTTATACCGATAAAGAAGATAGAATACTCCCTGATGCACATCTCTTACCACGGGGCAGCACGGCAGAAGACCTAGCCTTCTCGGTTCATACTGATATCGGAGAAGGTTTTATTCGTGCTGTAGATGCAAAGTCCGAACGGATAATAGGTAGAGAACATGTTTTGAAAGATGGCGATGTGATCAAAATTGTCTCTAAATGAACTTGTAGAGGAAAAAGTAAGGATAATATCAGGTTCTTACAGCCAAACCAAGGATGGAGTAAAGATAGAACTGTTCGGAAAGAACGAAAAATGTGAGTCCGTAACATTAATCGTAAGAGGATTTAGACCTTATTTTTACATTGTTGAACCGGATATAGATACACAGAACGAATTGAGAAGCGAGGAAGAGATAGTTAGATTAGAAAACGCAAAGCTATGGTATAAGGGGCAAGAAAAGAATTGTAAAAAAGTTTTATGTAAACACCCCTGGAAGGTTCCGAATTATAGAGATAAGTATCGTTCTAAATATACTATACTCGCGGCGGATATCCCCTTTGTTCAACGGTTTCTGTATGATCGTAACTTGGGTTCGACGGTTTTCGTACAGGGAGAATTGATCGAAAATGATAAATACACTACGGAGCACGTAGTAGAAGTAAACAAGATAGAGAGTGCCTCTTCGTTTATACCCGAATTAAAGTATTTAAGCTTCGATATTGAGAACAGTTTAGAGAACGAAGAAATATTCACTATTTGCTGCTATGTAAAAGACGGAGAGCAAGTGATAACCAAGTGCTTAGACGGAGAAGAATCTGATATTTTGGAAAATTTTCAGCAATTCGTAATAGAACAGGATCCAGACGTTATCACAGGCTACAACATAAACGGATATGACCTACCCCACATAGATAAACGCGCAAGTAAATTAGGTTTAAGCGGAGTGCTTATAGGACGAGACGGTTCGAATATAAGAGAAGCTTATAATCGTGTATGGAGTGTGACCGGTAGAATAGTCGCGGATGCATGGTGGTGTGTGAGGCAAGAACTCAGTCTTAAGAGGGAAACGCTCGGTCATGTATCTAAAGAACTGCTAGGCAAAGAAAAAGACGATGTTAATCCTTTAGAGATGGACCAAGAATGGAAGGACGACCCGAAAAAGGTCAAGGAATACTGTCTTAAAGATGCCGAACTTGCTTTGGAAATATTGTTAGAACTTGGTTCTCTAGAAAAAGCAATGGACATGGCTACGGTTTCTAAATTACCTGTTGAAGAGGGATTGAACGGTAGAACTTCTACACTAGTAGATTCTATATTGATAAGAGCCGCCGACAGAAAGGGCATCGCGGTCCCCTTGACCGGCGGAGGAACAAAAAAAGGCAAAATAAAGGGTGGTTATGTACACACTATAAAACCGGGATTATATCACTGGGTGAGTGTTCTGGATTTTAAAAGTATGTACCCCAGTATTATCATAGAAAACAATATCTGTTTTACTACTATTTCACCAGATGGAAAGATCAACAGCCCCACCGGTGAGAAATTCAAGAACACCGATCAGAAAGAAGGGCTCCTACCAAATATACTTCGAAAATTGATGGATGAAAGGGACAATGTAAAAGAGAAGATGAAGCACTCGGAGGGAGAAGAAAGAAAATATTACAAGGGTTTACAGGATGCGATCAAAATATTGATGAATTCCTTTTACGGTGTGTTTGCATCTTCATTTTATCGCTTTACTGATGAACGTATAGGAGAGAGCATCACAGCCTTTGCTAGGGAAAACATAAAACGTGTAATAGATAATCTTGAAGAAGAAGGTTACGAGGTAATATATTCTGATACAGACAGCGTGTTCTTTTTATCTCCACATGAAGACCTTGATAAAACAGTAGAGATAACAAAAAAAATAGCCGATGAATATACCAAGGGAGATATCGTGCTGGAGTTCGAAAAGGTTCTCAATCCGTTCTTCAGTCACGGCCGTAAAAAGAGATACGTAGGTAAAGTGATTTGGCCGAAGGAAGAATTACTGGTAAGAGGATATGAATTGAGGAGGACCGATTCCTTCGAAGCTCAGAACGAAGCCTTGGAAAATGTATTTAATCGTATAATGGACGGCGATATAGACGGCGCCATTGAAACATCTAAGGATTGGATAGAACGTGCGCGTAATAAGGAGATAGATCCGGAGAGATTGGTTATATCCCGTACATGTAAAAAATTTTCATCCTACGTAAATCCACAAAGCATGCCTAATGTACAGGCTGCTAAGAAAATGGAAGAAGCTGGTTACAAATTCACCCCGGGTATGAAAGTTTCATGGGTAGTAATAAACGGTAAGATAACTCCGCAACAAGTTTCTCCCTGGCTTCAAGACGGAACTATGGATGGTGACCCGGATTGGGAATACTATGCCGAACGTTTAGCTCGCACATTATCTAGAGTTACAGAAGTATTCGGCTGGGATATGAAGGGGCTAATGGCCGGTAACAAACAATCTGATCTTTTCTCAGACCAATTTAAAAATGATGAAAAGAAAGAAAAAAAGGGTGTTAAGAAAACCGATGACCCGGTCACACTTCAAGATTTTATGTGAATATTGCCTAGGCCGATTCTATACGTGGTGCAAGTAAGAACATAACCTGACCGTTACCATCTGCGAAATCGAATTGCAATTTTATCGGATAGTCCTTACCCAATTCTACTGTGACTACTTTGTTGCTATCCACCGATTTTATCATATTCGAAAAGTAATCAAGTGCGAATAATGATCGTACATCTTCGGAAGCTGCTATCTCCTCTAACTCCTCTTTAGATATAGAGAGTTTCACCGAGTCTTCGTCCTCTTCCGAAAACATTTCAAATCCTTCCTTATTTACCGATATGGCTATATGATCCGCGATGTTTTGCGAGGCTTTTACACCTGTTTGCAGATGTTTTCCCAGTATTTTTACGTTTATAGGAAGGTCCAACTGTGGAACACTTGGATCCGTCATGCCGGCTGTGTCGAGTATAGGCATCTTTTGTGTTATGTTGTTTACCTTTAGCACTAGACGATTCTCATCATCCACATGTTCAAGTGTTACATTATCAGACGGTGATGAAAGCTTTAAGAACTGATCTATCTTGTTCAAAGCTATCCCCAATTCAGTGTCCTTTGCTTCGTAATTAATAAATGCTTCCTTTTTCAAACTAAGCTCTACCATGGCTACGTGTGCAGGATCTACGGCTTTTAACGATAATCCGTCCTCTTCAAAATTAAATTTCACTTCGTCTACTATCGTCTGTATTATCTCTACGACGTCCCTTAATATTTCGGCTTTGATTTCAGCTTTTAACATTGTAATGTCCCCTTATTCGTATGTAATTTGGCAGGATTTTATCTCCTGCAATGTTGGATTGTAGTGTATTCAGTATAAGAATATAAGGCTTATGGTCGGTTGGAGGGATTTCGCTCGACATGGTTTTTACTCCGTAAGTGATAACATATCTACTCAAAAATAGTCACCTTCCCTGATCCTAGAGCTTCGCCGGATAAACTATGATGATATTACGTCGGCCTTACAAGTGAGCTCGTTCCAAGTCATCCGAAATCTTCATGCTGATGTCGTTCGAGTCGTTCTTTAGCTCGATCTGATTATTTTTTGTTTCGTATTTCACCTCGTTGTTAGAGTTAAAATCGGAATAATAAATGGGATCGTCCGTAGAATCGGTCAATGAGTTCGTTACTATCCACCGGCTAAGCCTGAAGTTGTTCCGGCATCCACTTCCATGCTGATTGCCTTGTTCCTCTTAACCCCGCAGGAATTTCTATGCTTGTTCCCACATGGTCCGGATATGGTAGAATAAAACGATTCCGAAGGTGAATGCCTTTGATCACGATGTGAGATGATCGACTAGCTTTATGAAAGCATCTTTCATTTCCCTTATATCCCCCTCTAACACATCGAATTTATTCAACAGTTTATTCAAAGTGTTACTGAACTCGCCGTACTTTACATCCAGGTAATCGAATTTTTCAACCGTCTCGTTGTGAAATTTTTCGGTATGGGTAATAGATCTATCCATTTTTTCAGAGATATTATCCAGTTTACCACCCAATTCCACCTTTACATCGGCGAAACCCTCGTCTACTTTAGTGCCAACCTCGTCTACTTTAGTGCCAACCTCGTCTACTTTAGTGCCAACCTCGTCTACTTTAGTGCCAACCTCGTCTACTTTTGTGCCAACCTCGTCTACTTTAGTGCCAACCTCGTCTACTTTAGTGCCAACCTCGTCTACTTTTGTGCCAACAATCTTAGTTTCCTCATAGACCTTGTTGGTCACATCATGCACCTTTTTGGTTTCGCTGTAAATATTTCCGAGATATTCCGCAGCAATATCCATACGCTCATATACGGCCTTTGTGAAATCCTCTTCTCTTACGATATCAAAATATTCGAATTCACCTGTAGCTTCGGAGTATTCGACGATTACGTCGGTAACTTTGATAGGATATTTAACTATCTCTATTTCTTCGATGAATTTCTCTATCTCTGTCTTATCGCCTTCACAGACTATCTCAACCGTGCCGTCTTCGAGATTTTGAACGAATCCCGTTAAATCGTGCTCGTACGCAAAACGATCTATCGTGTCCCGATACCCCGCCCTCTGGACACGTCCCTTCACGATTATGTTCGCTCTCTTCATATACCTACCAATTATTTAAAACGTATAAATATCCTTCGATGTTCTTTACTAAAGGTGAAGAATTGATGCAAATTCTTTCTTTAACTAGACTTGAAAACCGATTCTTCAGCTTCTTCTTTAGGCTTCTCAGTAAAATACCGTTCTCTTGCCCTATCACTAGGAATTTGTCTCCCGGTGATAGACCCAATGCTTTGCGGATATCAGAAGGTATCACTATCTGCCCATTTAAGGACATCTTAGTTATCGAAACTTCCATTTTGAAACCATTACATACAATATCTTTTATAGCCTTCGTTACAAAATGATTATCATCTATCATACATTTCACACTTTTTGATTGCATTGTCCGCAGTATTGGTCAATGAGCTCGCTGGTTCAAAGTACCCCTTTATATCCGTTTCATCCGCTCCGCTCGCTCCTTCTACTTTTTTCACTTCTTCCGCTTCGCTTTAGAACTAAAAAATATGTTGACGGACTAACATCCGCCCACTTTTTCATTTCCTCATTGCATTCGGAAAGTAAAAAAGTGCGGGGGAAGGGATTTGAACCCTCGGACACCTATGTGACTAGACCCTGAATCTAGCGCCGTTGGCCATGCTTGGCTACCCCCGCAGAAATGAGAGGTTTTCGAATTTCGAGGGCAAACCGGAACAAATTTCCGGTGATTGCCCGCAGTTATGAGCGTTTGCGAATAACGAGGAGTTAGTGGAAATTCTTTCCACGTCGACCCGCAAGAAGGAGTTGTTACGACTTCTGAGGGTGTTTTGGATCGCCAATATTTATTATTGGCGAGAACAGGAATTTCATTCCTGTGGAAGCTTAGCTTCCAATCGCCACCCGCGCTTCGAATGCATATGAGAAAGCGGGGAGTTAGGAGGAATCTTTGATTCCTGCTTACCCGCTTTGTGAACGAGTTTGCGTGTGAAACATACGTATTGGAGAAAACCTTCCTTCCGACGATTGCCCGCATATTTGATTCTACATTTAAATAGATATCTGCTAAATTGATGGAACGATCATCGATTATAATTACTCTTCAGGTTTCGTTATCTCAAGTAGGGTGATCTTGAAAGTTAAAGTCCTGCCGGATACCTCTTGGTTGAAATCTATAGTTACCGTATCTTCGTCAAGCTCAACAACGATCCCTCGGGGAGACGCCTGTTGACCAGCGTTTCGTTTTATACCTACCACTTCTTCGAAAACTTCATCACG